>JAZUNV010000153.1:0-8721 GCA_045604305.1 Anaerovoracaceae bacterium
GGCCACAAAAAACAGCGAGTAAGTTATAACTAATCAGACAATTATAAAGAAAAGCGATTGTTAACCGGCTTTTTTTCCAACTGACAATTATTTTACAAAGTATGAATAATCGTTATAATTCCAATGGTCGCCAAAGCTGCGACTATTTGTTTGTTATCAATTAATTCAATTAATATCATTTATCAAAAGAAAAGGAGTTATCACTTATGAACAATCAGAAGAAGGGCAGCGGTCTGGCACTGGTACCATTCGCTGTATTCATCATCATCTACCTCGGCGCAGGCATCATCCTGCAGTCCAAGGGCGTAGAGATGGCATTCTACCAGTTCCCTGCAGTAGTTGCAATGTTCTTTGCCGTTCTCGTAGCATTCGCTATGAACTACAAGGCAGGCATCAACGCTAACTTCAGCATCTTTGCAAGAGGAGCAGCCAACGAAGACGTAATGGCAATGCTCATGATCTACCTGCTCGCCGGAGCTTTCTCCTCAGTAGCAGGCGCTATGGGCGGAGTAGACGCTACAGTCAACATGGGCGTTTCGATCATCCCTGCATCGCTTCTCACAGCAGGACTTTTCGTCATCGCAGCATTCCTCGCAACAGCTACAGGTACATCGATGGGTACTATCGGAGCACTCGTTCCTATCGCACTCGGCGTTGTAGACAAGGCCGGACTCAGCCTTCCGCTGGTTATGGCAGCTGTAGTATCCGGAGCTATGTTCGGAGACAACCTGTCCATGATCTCGGATACGACTATCGCAGCTACAAGAACTCAGAAGGTAGAGCTCAAGGACAAGTTCAGAACTAACTTCTGGATCTCGCTTCCTGCAGCAGTAGTTACTATCGTACTGCTCATCATCTTCGGCAGACCTGATACAGCACAGGCTCTCACAGTTGAGCCGTTCTCGTTCATCAAGGTCATCCCTTACCTGCTCGTACTCGTTCTCGCTCTCATTGGCATGAACGTATTCGCAGTACTGACTATCGGTATCTTCGCAGCAGGCATCATCGGAATGGCTTACGGCGACATCTCATTCATGGATTTCGCAGCCAAGATCTGGGAAGGATTCCAGGGCATGATCGAGGTATTCCTCCTGTCCATGCTCTGCGGCGGTATCGCTGAGATGGCTAAGCACTACGGCGGTCTGGACTGGCTCATCGACAAGCTGTCCAGGACTTTCAAGGGCAAGAAGTCCGCACAGGTCGGTCTCTCCGCACTCGCTGCACTGACTGACATGGCTACAGCCAACAACACAGTTGCTATAATCGTTGACGGACCTATGGCTCGTGAGATCAGCGAAAAGTACGACATCGACCCTAGAAAGACAGCTTCCATCCTCGACATGTTCACATGCATCATGCAGGGACTCATCCCTTACGGAGCTCAGTTCCTCGTAGTTGCAAGCATGTGCGAGGGAAGAGTAAGCCCGCTCGACATCATTCCGAGAAACTGGTACCTCTTCCTCCTCGCAGGATTCGCTATCCTTTCGTACTTCGTGCCTTGGTATGAGAAGATCACACTCAAGGGCAAGTGGGACTGGAAACAGAACAAGGTAGTAAACGAGTAAGAAATAAATTCCATGTATTAAATAGCGGGCTGATGCCGGAGCCGTTACTGGTTCCGGCATCGCTTGCGTAATGAAAGAGGATACAAATGGGTATAATCGAACAATACGGACACGAACTTGAGGTGCCTAAGGACGAACTGACCGCCATCGAAAGAGACAGACTTCTCAGCGAAGGCAAGCCGGTCGACCGCATCATGTGCTGCATCGATACCGGTGAGACACTGGCTCCGATGATCGGCCTCAAGGTAAAGGACTACTACTTCTCATCCGAGCACATGCTCGAACTTGAGCAGTATATATATGACACCTTCCATTCTGACGGAGCGGGTCTTTCGACGACACTTCGCGGCATGGCAGAGGCCATGGGATCCAAGATCAAGTACTTCGATCACAATATCGCGCAGCTCGAGACTCCTGCGCTTGCCAGCCTCGATGAGGTGGACAAGGCGAAGCTTGTCGATGTGGACAAGGACGGCAGACTCCCTATCATCCTGAAAGGTCTCAGGATGGTAAAGGAAAAGCTCGGTGACAAGGTGCCTGTCAGCGGCACGGTCACAGGACCTCTCACCATTGCAGCGATGGTAGTCGGGACAGAGAACCTCCTGATCGGCATGGTCAAAAAACCTGATAAGGTAAAGCAGCTGATGGAGGTCATCACTGAGAACAACGAGAGGTACATCGCGCGCATGCTCGAGATGGGCGTAGGCGTAGGCTTTGCCGATCCGGTCAGCACTACATCGCTTCTCAGAGTAAAGCAGTACAAGGAGTTCTCGCTTCCTTACTTCCAGCACAACGTCGACTTCATCAAGAAGAACGGCGGAGGCTGCGGCCTTCACATCTGCGGAGGCAGCCGCAAGCTCTGGGAGACGCTCAACGAGACAGGCATAGGCTGCTTCGGACTCGACAACATCGAAGATCTCGAAGAGGCGAAGGAAGTCCTCGGACCTCACATGGCCATACAGGGCAATATCCCTCCGGTGGACGTGGTCAGACTCGGCACGCCTCAGGATGTCCTGAGATCGGGCAGGGAGTGCATCAGGAAAGCCTGGGATTCGCCGAACGGATTCACCCTGACATCGGGATGCCAGACACCTATGGATACGCCGGCAGAGAACCTGCAGGCCATGATGGATGCCGCAAGGATATTCGGACGCTATCCTATCGATACGGAGCTTCTGAATGCGGATGACTGATCCTTCAAAACCTAAATACATACTATAGACATTATTCCGCCCGGGGAGACCTGAGGCGGGTTTTGTTTGACCCGTTGATATTGCTGATACAGAGATTCTTTGATACAATTACGATTAGTCAGAGATAACTTGCATATACAGCATAAACACAAGGAGAAGAGGTAAAGATGAGAAAAAGACATTACATGAAAGCCGCGTTTGTAGGTGGTCAGCTCATTACCGGAAGGCATAAGGATGCCATACAGGATTCTCTGGTCATGATAGACAACGGCAGGATCGTATACGCCGGTGAGCGCAACTACGACATGGCGCCGAGCACTGAGGGCTACGATGTGATAGATATCACCGGTAAGACCATCATGCCGGGACTTATAGACACTCACCTTCACTTCAGCGGCAATCTCAACGACAATGATTCCGACTGGGTAAGGGAACCGCTTCTTCAGAAGACTGTCATGGCCGTTCAGCAGGCCCATGAGTGCCTTGAGAACGGTCTCACATCAGTAGGAGAGATATCCAGATTCGGTATCCCGATCAGGAACATGATCAACACCGGCCAGATGCAGGGACCGAGGGTAATCGCAAGCGGCAGAGGCTTCTGCGCAACTGCATCGCACGGTGATTCGCACAACTGCAGCACCGAGGAAGTCCTTGCCAGCCATCCGTGGGCGGAGCCTGTGGACGGTCCATGGGACCTTCGCAAGGCTGTAAGGCGCAGGTTGAGAGATGTCCCGGATGCTATCAAGATCTGGGCGACAGGCGGCGGCATATACAGATGGGACACATCGCGTGACCACCACTACACACTTGAAGAGATCAGGGCCGTAGTCGAGGAGTCCGCCATGAGAGGCATCCCGGTATGGTCGCACACATACGGTTCGACCGGTCCTTCCGTCGAAGCCGGAGTGGACTTCATCATCCACGGATTCGAGATCAACGAAGAGGACATGGAGAAGATGTACAATAAGGGGATCTCCTTCTGTCCGACGATCAACTTCCTGCCGGCATGGCTGTCGACATATCCGCCGACATACATCCCGGGCGTCCATGATAAATACGAAGGAAGGGATATCGTAGAGAAGGAGCTTGCAAGGCTTTACGACAACGTCAACAAGGCGTACAAGATGGGAGTGATAATCACTGTCGGTTCCGACAGCTTCAACTCCGACTCGACTCCTTACGGCGTGACAGCCATCGGCGAGATCCACAGATTCGTTGACTGCTGCGGCATGAGCGAGATGGATGCCATAATCGCCGGAACGGCGAACGGAGCAAGAGCTCTCGGCTGCTATCATTTCACCGGCTCGCTGACCAGGGGCAAGGTCGCCGACATGCTGGTCATAGACGGCGATCCGCTGAAGAGCATCTACGACCTCTGTGTCGATAAGATGGACATGATCATCAAGGATGGCGAAGAAGTGCTTCGTTACAGGGATAAGAAGTAGGCGCAGGAGGTAAGAGAAATGATCACAAAGGATAATGTTGAATTAAGAAGAGCAATAGGACAGGTCCTTACCATGCAGTACGATTACCCTGCCAACGGAATGGGTTCAGTCGGTTACAAGGGGGACAACATCTACAGGTTCAGGGTGGATGACCTCGGTGACATCCAGGTCGCTATAATGGAAAAACTTGAAACCTACAGGCATTCATACAATGTCGAGATGCTTGCGCAGGAGATGATCACAAACCTCCTGGATGAGGGACTGATCTGCTTTGACGCCAACATGGAGACCCGCAGCAAGGTCATCAGCATCTGACAGAGTATCAATAACAAATCAGAGCCTTCGGGCTCTTTTTTGGCTTAAACCAGTGATTTAGTTTTGAGAAAAGGAGGGGACGAGATGAACGAAAACATCATTAAGAGAAATGAACTGCTGGCTCAGAAGGTGATAAAGGGGCTGAAGAGCCGCAACATGGAAGGCTACTATGCGAAGGACAGGGAAGAGGCTCTCAAAACAGCCCTGGGACTCATCGCAGAGGGCAGCACGGTCGCTATGGGAGGAGCTGTATCTGCTCACGAGATCGGACTGGTACAGGCTCTGAAGGACGGCAACTACAACTTTATAGACAGGGACGAATATGAGGATAAGAGGGCCGCTGCGCTCATGGCGTACTCGGCGGATGTATTCCTCTCGAGCTGCAATGCCATGACCGAGGACGGCATCCTTGTCAACATAGACGGCAATTCCAACAGAGTATCCGCGATCGCCCATGGCCCGGAAAAGGTCGTGTTCATCGTAGGCATGAACAAGGTGTGTGACGATGTGGACGGAGCCATGAAGAGAGCGCGAAATGTGGCAGCCCCGACAAATGCTCAGAGATTCGGGATCGAGACCCCGTGCGCAAAGACCGGAGCCTGCATGGACTGCAAGAGCCCTGATACGATCTGCTGCCAGTTCCTGATCACCAGGTTTTCGCGCCATACCGGCAGGATACATGTGATACTGGTAAACGACAATCTTGGCTTCTGATGAGATCTGACATATGGGATATTACGACGAGTTAGCTGAGATCGACATAGATGAGAAGCTTGAGGAGATGGCCTGCTTTCGCAATGCAGTGCTGATCGATGTGCGTACTCCGGAGGAATACCGGGAGGGCCACATCCCCGGAGCTGTCAATATCGAGGAGGAAGCCTTCAAAAGGACGAACAGACCATGGGTCGAAAGCGTCCTGAGAGATAAGGATGCCCACATATACCTGTACTGCTACAGCGGTGCGAGGAGCGGTATTTCCGCGGGCTTTCTGCGCCAGATGGGATATTTCAGAGCGGAGAATGCAGGCGGCTTCAAGGACTACACCGGCCCCGTGGAAACGGAGTGAGCGGATACAGATGTCAGCCATAGTTAAGTAAGGAAGGAATAGTATGAGTAAGGACAGGATACTGATAATCGATTTCGGAGGACAGTACAACCAGCTGATAGCGCGCAGGGTCAGGGAATGCGGAGTGTATTCCGAGATATTCAATTATGATGATGCGGGCATAGAGAGGATCAGAGAGTTCGGCCCGGCAGGGATCATATTCACGGGCGGACCGCAGAGCGCCTATGCGGACGGCGCGCCTACAGTCGATCCTGCAGTGTTTGAGCTTGGGGTCCCTGTGCTCGGCATATGCTACGGAGCCCAGCTCATGGCATACCGCCTCGGAGGCAGTATAGGCACCGCGCCGACGAGCGAGTACGGCCGCACCGAGGTCACCATAGACGATAAGGGAGGCATACTGGCTTCGGCAGATGATGAGAACGTATGCTGGATGAGCCACACCGATTATATCAGCGAAGTCCCTGAGGGCTTCATCATAAGCGCTCATACGGACGAGTGTCCGGTCGCTGCCATGGAAGACAGAGCGCGCGGCTTCTACGCAGTGCAGTTCCATCCGGAGGTGAACCATACATCTCACGGCAGCGAGTTCATCAGGAGCTTCGTGCTCGATATATGCGGCTGCACTCAGAGCTGGAAGATGGATTCCTTCGCTGAGACACAGATAAAGGAGATCAGGGAGAAGGTCGGCAGCGACAAGGTGCTGCTCGCGCTCTCAGGAGGCGTCGATTCATCTGTAGTTGCGGCGCTCCTTGCTAAGGCAGTCGGCAAGCAGCTCACATGCGTATTTGTCGATCATGGCCTGCTGAGAAAGAATGAGGCGGACGAGGTGTCCGCTGTCTTCGGACCTGACGGTCCTTTCGAACTCGACTTCGTCAGAGTGGATGCTGCGCAGAGATTCTACGACAAGCTTGCGGGCATCACTGAGCCTGAGGCCAAGCGCAAGACGATAGGCGAGGAGTTCATCCGCGTCTTCGAGGAAGAAGCGCACAGGATAGGCGCTGTTGATTACTTCGCTCAGGGCACGATCTATCCGGATATCATCGAGAGCGGTCTGGGTAAGTCTGCGGTCATCAAATCGCACCACAATGTGGGCGGCCTGCCTGATCATGTGGACTTCCGCGAGATAATCGAACCGCTTCGCATGCTCTTCAAGGATGAAGTCAGGCAGCTCGGAAGAGAACTCGGTCTTCCGGAATCTCTCGTGAGCAGACAGCCGTTCCCGGGACCGGGACTCGGCATCAGGATAATCGGCGAAGTCACAGCCGAGAAGGTAAGGATAGTGCAGGATGCGGATGCGATCTACAGAGAGGAGATCGCAAAAGCCGGACTTGCGCCGTCGATCAGCCAGTACTACGCCGCGCTTACCAATATGCAGACTGTAGGCGTCATGGGTGACTTCAGGACATACGATTACGCAGTGGCGCTCAGAGCCGTGATCACTTCGGACTTCATGACAGCCACGGCTGCGGACATCCCTTACGAGGTGCTTCAGCGTGTCATGACCAGGATAGTCAATGAGGTGGATCACGTGAACAGAGTATTCTATGATCTTACGAGCAAACCGCCTGGGACTGTGGAGCTCGAATAGTCACAAGTGGTTTACAAAACCCCCAATCCCTTGCAAATAAAGGAGTTGGGGATTTTTCATTGTATGACGGGCATGCCGCCAATCTGTGGTGAAAGTCCACAAGGGGCGTAGCCAGCGACGAACTCCATAGCGACTCCCAAGGTTCAAATCGCGAGGTTTGGGCGAGAAGAAGGGATAGCGAAATCGTAGCCTGACGAACAGAAACCTAATACAGAGGCGCATGCGGCGGATAAGCGGGCAATGAGCCGTGAAGTCCAAAAGCTGGTCGTAACCCGTATGTGTAAATTAGGCAGGTAGACGAGGAAAGATTGACGACTTATCCCGTGAGGTCTCACGGACGGAGAAATCCGCAGTAACAACGAACCGTGAGAAGTCAGCCAAGGTCATAGTAGTGATGAAACTCCTGTAATTGGAGCGGAGCGAAGGACCGAACAACCCAATAGCCAAATGGAACTCTCAAGGCAAGTATCCATGTCCGACGAGAATCACAGTAGCGAAGACGTAACGGAGCGAACGGTTCACAGGAGGTAGGAGTGAGGATAGGTGAACACATCAAACGGGCGCGGTTGCGAGAAGGGCTGACACAAGAAGAACTATCAGCAAAAGTAAATGTAACATCACAATACTTGTCAGATCTTGAACGGGGGTTGGTAGGAACTTCGATTTCCACGCTTATGAAAATCTGTCGTACTTTAAATATCACAGCGGACTACATACTATTCGGTGGAAAAAGAGATAATGAAGATTTACCTGCTATCGACAAAATATCATATCTGCGTAGCGATCAGATGGATATAGTGAATAAGTCACTTAGCCTACTGATCAAGGCTATGGAATTAGACCCTGAAAAAATGATGTAAAAAAATACTTGAGCCTGTTTTACTGAGCAGGCTCTTTTGATTGCTCAATTCATTTTTTGACGATTAACGACATTACAAGAGAAAAATTTGTATCATATTGTGTTTAGAAAAGAATAAACTGTTTTGACTATCTTTAATTTAGGCAAAGGGGCAGAATGTCAACTCCCTTGACTAGCCTATGGCATGATGTTACAGTAGTTTCAATAATAATTGTTATGTTATGTACATGACATTGGAAAACATGCTCGCGGGAAGGCTTATGCGAGCGTGTGAATAATGAGGAGGTTATTATTATGAAGAATAAACACAGAGCGCTGGCCCTGCTTCTGACAGCGGCAATGCTGCTTACATTCATGCCGACAATGGTATTTGCTGATGACGAGCAGGATGATCCTGATTCAAAATACCCAAAAGCGACTGCAGAGTACATTGAATTTTCAATCAACCATGCAGCACTGACCTGCGATTGCGGTGCATGCACCAACAATTTCTATGACGGCTATGTCGAAAATGGAGACATAATCTGCGTCAATCTGATGGATAAGGAAAACGCACAGCAGTCAACAGAGATCCAGTACAAGTATGATTCTCAGACTGGATGTTTTGTAGATAAAAATGGTAACACTGCCGAGGTAGGATTTGACATGACAGTTCTTGACTAAGTCGGATCGTAGCCATGTCGTTCTGTG
>JAZUNV010000154.1:0-5078 GCA_045604305.1 Anaerovoracaceae bacterium
CCCTCTCGTCTCCGAGCACGGCAGCCGCATGTCCCTCCTGGTGCGAGAACGTATATACAGGCAGCCTGAGCGCGGAAGCTATCTCCTTAGCAGCGTTCAGTCCAGCAAGGAAGCATGGCATGTAAGATCCCTCGACCCTGCGTGGCTTGTCGGATACACCGACGGCGCATACTTCAGCAGGATCGACTGCATCGAAGAGCTCCGATATGTAATCAGGGAGCCTGTTCGAATGCATGAAGAAAGCCTCGGACTGCCTGAGTCCGCGTGCGCCCTTCCTGACCTCGAGAAATTCCGACCTTTGAAACAAAACTTCGCCCTGCCCGTCAAGAGCGGAAATCGAAGTTTTGTAATTTGAAGTATCCAGTCCTATAAATACTTCGCCCATGATTAACTAATTAAAGGTCTGAAGCGACCTTGGAGAGCACCGAATTGATGAACGCATATGATCTCTCATCGCCGTATTTCTTGGCAAGAACAACGGCCTCATTGATCGATACTCCGACCGGGATGCTGTCTATATACAGCATCTCAGCGACGGCTGTCCTGAGTATGGCCAGGTCAGTCTTGGCTATCCTGTCTATAGTCCATTTATCCAGGTGATCAGAGATCGTCTTATCGATCTCATTCAGGTGAGCGGACACAGCTTCAAGCGTGATCACCGCCTGCTTCTTGTCTACTACCTTCTCACTTTCCTCAACGACGCTCAGATCGGACAGATCGAAGTCTCCCGTTATGTCCATCTGGTATACCAGCTGCATCGTCTTTTCTCTGATATCTTCTCTCTTCAAAACTGCTCCTTTACTACGATCCGGCTCTGTCTACGCCTTCGACCCTGATATTCACTTCCCTGACCGGGATCCCGGTCCTTTCCTCTATATCGTGCTTCACCTTTGACTGTATGTCATAGCAAAGCTGAGGGATGTTGATCCCGAAATATACGATTATCTCGCAGTTGACGCTTATCTCGCCGTCATCCTCGCTTACCTTGATCGCCGGATTTATCTTCGACGAGCTCAGCATGCTCGTGATATTGTCGGTTATGCTCGCGCCCGGGAATCTGCTGAATTCACCGAATGACATGATGTCCTTTTCGACTATCTCAGCTATGCCTGCTTCGTCAGTCATTGTCAGCTTCCTCCCTGTCCATGATATCTATGCGAAGCTTCTCTATCCTGCGATCTTTTACTTCGATGATAGTGAAGTCGAATTCGTTGTATGATATAGGATCGTATTTGACGTTTTCCCTTGGGATCTCTCCCATAAGGTCGATGATGAAGCCTCCGACCGTCTCGCTGGTCTCCGATTCGAGCTCGATACCGGTCTCTTCCTCAAGATCGTCGAGATATACGTTTCCGTCAACGATATAACACTTATTGTTTACTTTCTCTATGATGCGGTCTTCCTCGTCAAACTCATCATCGATGTCTCCAACGATCTGCTCGATGATGTCCTCGATAGATACGATACCGCTGAAACCGCCGTATTCGTCTATCAGGATCGCAAGATGCTGTCTGCCCTTCTGGAGTTCCTTGAAGAGCGCATCTATGTTCTTTGTCTCAGGCACGAAGTATGCCGGTCTCAGGAGTTTCCTGATTTCTACATTATCTATGCCTTTGACCGCCGCGTTATACAGATAGTCCTTTATGTGCAGTATGCCGACGATATTGTCCGGATCGCCCTTATACACCGGGATCCTGGAGTGAGTCAGCTCTGCCAGCTCATCCATATACTCCTTGCGGTCGTCCTCGAGGTCGATCATGAACACATCCGTCCTCGGAGTCATGATCTCATATGCCAGCAAGTCGTCGAACTCGAATATCGAGTCTATCATCCTGCGGCCTTCCTCCTTGATCTCACCCGTCTCCTGGCCGCGGTCAAGCATTGACATGACCTTGTCCTCAGAGAAGTAATTGTCATCTACGTCGGTATCCTTGCCCATGATCTTTAGAATGATATTGGCGATTCCCTTACAGATCCATACGAGCGGAAACGTCACGATGTAGATGAACTTCTGGAATCCTATGAGTCCCACGCCCGTCTTCTCACTGGACTGAGCCGCGAGCTTCTTCGGAAGGATGTCCGAGAGCGAAGTATATATGATATAGAACCCAAGATTATACAGTATCAGGATCAGAAGTGAGAACTTTTCGGATCCGAGGATATTGCCACTCAGGTCTTTAGCCAGCAGCCAGATATTGAAAAGGATGAAGCATACTATGATGCTTATGAAGCTGGCTGCGTGATCCGCATAGTGATACTTGGACGGCTTGGCAAGAAAGTCAGTGACCGCGATCAGCTTCGGATCCTCAGGATCGTCCTCGAAGCGGTCTTTTATTACGTTGCGATCTATGTAATCCAGCGCTCTCTTGCATGATACGACGAGAGCGTTGAATATCATGATCAGTATTATCAAAGCTATAAACAAATATCCGGGTAAACTGTCATCCATTTTGTATTCTCCATTGATTATAAATGTCTGTTACTGATACTGTTCCGATGGGCCGCTGCAGTACCGAAGTCATATACTCCGAAATCAATCGTTCATCAGCGGTCGTAAAGTGCTTTACGTGAAGGCAAGATACTGTATCGTTGTTTGTTAGTTCATGGCAGATCCGTAACACCACTCTTCGTTCGGACTATATGAGCTTCGGAGCGCGCGGCCTTGTACAGATCCGGTACAGACCAAGTGCTTCCTGCGCCGGAGATTTTAAATCATATTTAAGGGCCGCGAGGCATGTCGTGAGCGAATGAGCGGAGTTCAACCCCGGTATTACACTTGCGAATGTCATTACAGTATCTGCCCTTAAGCCCAAAATACAGCAACGAATGCTGATTGAGCGATAAACTCGCGAGGGACCATGCCGAGACAGGCCCCTATAAATGAAATGCTAGTGTTTCTATTTCTTCTTTCTGATTATGAACCCTTCCGCAGGTGTCCTCTTGAATCGGATCTTCAGTATCTGCTGCGGATGCGGGGCGCTTTCTACCGGCTCGCCTTCCTCGTCATACATCTCCGTGATGACTTCCTCCCAGAACGGAGTATACGGTCCGAATATCTCGACCGTATCGCCTTCGGAGAACTTGTTCCTCTGTTCCACTGTCGTGAGCCCGGACTCCTCGTCCGTCTCCCTTACAAGACCTACGAAGGAGTAGTCCCTTTTGTATTCGCTGGTCAGATAATTCTGATCCTTGTCAGTAGGCTTGTTGTAGTAAAAGCCATGGGTGAATTCCCTGTGGCTCGCCTTGCAGAGCTCATCGAAATAAGCCGGATCATAGACATAATTGTCCGGATCGGCCAGATAAGCATCGATAGCCGCCCTGTACGCCGTCACTATCGTAGCCACGTAATACATAGACTTCATGCGGCCTTCGATCTTGAGTGAGTATACGCCGGCGTTAGCGAGATCAGGTATCCTGTCTATCATGCAGAGGTCGCGCGAATTAAGGATATAGCTTCCTCTGCCGTCTTCCTCTATCGGATAATACTCTCCCGGTCTCTGCTCCTCCACGAGCGAGTACTTCCACCTGCACGGATGGGTGCACGCTCCCTGATTGGCGTCTCTGCCTGCCATGAAATTGCTGAGCAGGCATCTGCCGGAATACGAGATGCACATGGCTCCGTGCACGAAAGCCTCGACCTCGATGTCATCAGGCAGGTTCTCCCTCATGACTCTGAGTTCCTCAAGGCTCATCTCTCTGGCAGCAACTATCCTCTTGACGCCCTGTGAAGCCCAGAACTGAGCCGTCAGGTAATTCGTAGTGTTGGCCTGTGTCGAGAGATGTATCTCTGCATCAGGGATCTGTTCCCTGATAAGGCTCATAGCGCCCGGATCGGAGACGAGGAAAGCATCGATGGGAATATGCTTTATCTTCCCGATATAATCCCTCAGAGGCGAAATATCGCCGTTGTGAGGGTATATATTTATGGTCATGTAGCCCTTGGCATTCCTCTCGTGGAGCCAATCCATCGCCTCTTCGATCTCGCTGATACTCAGGTTGCCGGCGCCCGCGCGCAGGCTGAACATCTCGCCGCCGAAGTAAACGGCATCGGCTCCGAAGCTGACTGCTGTCTTCAGCTTCTCCATATCTCCCGCAGGAGCAAGTAATTCTAATTTAGGTCTGTCTTTTCTATCCATTCTTTGGTCTGATGATCGCGAGTCCGTCCCCGCCGCTCATGATGGTGACGTCCAGATCATCCCTCTCGTTTATATAGTCCAGGAACTCCCTCATGTACTTGATGTTGGTCCTGTGTCTTTTGGCGCTCTTGCCTTCGCAGTCGAAGAGCCATCCCTTCATCAGGATGTTGTCGCATGCTATGACTGCGTTCTCAGTGCATATCCTCTCGCATATATCGAGAAATTCCCTGTAGTGGCTCTTGCCGGCATCGATGAATATGAAGTCGAACTTCTCATCGGGCTTATCCGCGATCTCTTCCTCGAGAAGCTTCAGATTCTCAAGCGCATCGCCTGTGATGAATCTGATCCTCGAGCCTTCGCTGTACTTCTCGAAGTTGGCTTTTGCGAAGTCTATCATGCCGGGATTGCGGTCGATCGTGGTTATGACGGCATCCGGGCACTTTCTGGCGAAGTAAAGTGCGGAATAGCCATGGGCCGTGCCCAGCTCGAGTATTCGCTTTGGCCGGGTCAGGTCCAGGAGAAGTCCCAGAGTCGCCTCTGTCTCTCTCATGATCAGAGGTACATCAGCTTCTTCATTGGCCAGCCTGAGTTCGAAGAGCTCATTGTCGATCGGCTTATGGAAGCCGTCGATGAATTCCTTGAGCTTTACATCCCGGACAGTCATCTATTCCTCTCCGCCTTCCCCTTCACCTTCAGGACTCACTTCATTTTCGGCGTTCTCAGCACCGGCTGCCTCCTCTTCGGCAGCCTTTTCCTCAGCCTCCTTCGCAGCTTTCGCTTCAACAGCTGCGTTGTATTCCGCGAGCAGAGCTTCGTATTCCGCGTCGTCGGAAGTGAACTTATGAGTCCCGTCGAGCTTGCTGCTGAGTACATAGTGAGTGTACTCTTCTTCGGCCGGATACAGCGCCGCGATTATGGATTCCTTGCTCGGCGAGCAAAGCG
>JAZUNV010000155.1:0-4671 GCA_045604305.1 Anaerovoracaceae bacterium
CCGACAAGGCAGTGATGGCGGCTGAGAGATATGGCCGCAGACAGATAGTGATGGCAGGCGGAGTAGCTTCGAATTCGAGGCTAAGGGAGCTGATCGAAGAGAAGGCCGGCAGCAAGGGCATAGAGGTCCTCAAGCCGAGCCCGGTGCTCTGTACGGACAACGGAGCCATGATCGCTTCCGCCGCATACTACGCATATAGATCGGGAGAGCGCACGGGACTTGATCTCGACGCCGTGCCCGGACTGGAGTTCTGACAAATGCTTATAATCAGCGGTAAGGACATAAGCAAGACATACGGGACAGACATCATATTCGAGGATGTCTGTTTTGGCGTGGATAAGGGCGACCGGATAGGCATAGTGGGAGCAAACGGCACCGGCAAGTCGACTCTGCTCGGCATAATCGCGGGAGACATCGAGCGCTCGTCCGGAGAACTCTACATCAGAAATGAATACTCCATAGGCTACCTCCGCCAGCAGGGACAGTTCCTCGGAAGCGGCACAGTGGCAGAGGAGGCGGAGAGGAGCTTCAGTCACTTCCATGCGATGGAGAAGCGCCTCGAAGAACTTCAGCTGGCGATAAGCGACCACGAGAGCCCGAACTTCGACAGGGATCTGGCGGAGTATACGAATCTCATGGAGGAGTACGAGCAGAAGGGCGGCTACACCTATAAGAGCGAGCTCAATGCCATGCTGACTCACATGGGCTTCGAAGGCGAGGCCAGAGACAAGAAGATATCGATGCTGTCCGGCGGTGAGCGCACCAGACTGGCGCTCAGTTGCATACTCCTGAGCAAGCCCGACGTGCTGATGATGGACGAGCCTACCAACCACCTCGACCTTCACATGCTGCAGTGGCTCGAGTCCTATCTCGAGGGCTACCGGGGCACGCTCATCGTCGTTTCCCACGACAGATACTTCCTCGATAAGATATGCAGGAAGATATTCGACCTGACCGACGGAACCCTGGACGCATATACGGGCAACTACTCGGAATACCTCGTCAAGAGGGAGGAGAGGCTCGAGGCGATGCGCCGCGAATACGAAAAGCAGCAGGCAGAGATCGCCCGCCAGGAGGAGATCATCCGCAGGTTCAAGCAGCACGGCACCGAGCATCTGACCAAGAGGGCGAGGTCGCGTGAGAAGCGCCTTGCGATGATGGATCTGGTCGAGAAGCCTAAGCTGAGGTCGGATAAGATGAAGCTGAGTTTCGAAGCCGACTTCAAGAGCGGCGGCGAAGTGCTCGAGGCAGAGGGGCTGAGCAAGAGCTACGGTGAGAGGAAACTCTTCGACCACGCGGACATGCTGATACGCAAGGGGGAGCGGGTATGCATCATCGGAGACAACGGGATAGGCAAGACCACGCTCCTGAGGATACTCATGGGGCTCGAGAAGGCCGACGACGGATATCTGCGCATAGGCTACAACGTGGACTTCGGCTACTACGATCAGGGGCAGCTTCTGCTCGACGAGAACGAGACGGTGCTCGGCGAGATGAAGAACGCTTACCATCTGTACACAGACACGGAGATGAGATCACTGCTCGGCAGGTTTCTCTTCAGAGGCGACGACGTGTTCAAGTATGTCAGGGACCTGTCAGGAGGAGAGAAGGCCAAGCTCTCTCTGCTGAAGCTGATGCTCTCGGGAGCCAATACCCTCGTGCTGGATGAGCCTACCAACCACCTCGACATAGAGTCAAAGGAGGTCGTAGAGGAAGCCCTCATGGAGTTCGAAGGAACTCTCATCATCGTTTCTCACGACAGATACCTGCTGAACATCATACCTGAGCGCATACTCGAGCTAACGGAGCACGGGCTGGTCGAGTACAAGGGCAACTTCGACTACTATCTCGAGAAGAACGGCGCGAAGGCCGCTGAGCAGGCAGAGAGCGGGGAGACTGCAAAGAGCGAGACTGAGGTCACTCTGGACCTGGTCAGGAATTCGGAAGCCGAGAGGAAGGCGAAGAAGCAGCAGGAGGCAGAGGAGAGGCGGAATGCCAGACGGGCAGACAGCATAGAGGAGCGCATACACGAGCTCGAGTGCGAGATCACCGACCTCCAGGACCTGATGTCGCTGCCTGAGAACTCCTCGGACATAGACTGGCTGAGAGAGAAATCCGAGCTGCTCGCGGAGCATGAGGCGGAGATCTCAAAGCTGTACGACGAGTGGATGGAGCTCCAGTAAGAGCTTCAGTAGAATGGCGATCTTTGTGAAAAACTTGCACAATATCGTGAAAAAAATGAACAATTTCGTTAAATTATCAACGCAAGTCGTTGTAATGAAAACCGCAAAGGACTATAATTTAAGCATATTTAAGCACGAAATCATTTAATAGTAAGGAGACAGAGATATGGTATTTGAAAAGATCAAAGAGCTGATCGTAGAGCAGCTGGACGTTGATGAGTCAATGGTCACAATGGACACTGACTTCATGAAGGACCTCGAAGCGGATTCGCTGGATGCAGTAGAGATCATCCTCGGAGTAGAGGACGAGTACGGCATCGAGATCCCTGACGAGGTAGCTGAGAACTTCACAAAGGTAAGCGATATCGTTAAATACGTTGAGGAACACAAGTAGTACTGAGGCAGCCAAAGGAGCGGGTAAAATGGGAAAAGCAAAAGTATCGAATGCAATAATTCGAAGACTCCCTCGCTACAGAAGATACCTCGGCTATCTGCAGACAAAAGGGATCAAGAAGATCTCTTCCAACGAGCTGAGTGAGATGATCGGCTACACGGCATCTCAGATCAGACAGGACCTCAATACTTTCGGCGAATTCGGCCAGCAGGGCTACGGCTACGAGGTCGATAAGCTTTATAAAGAGATCAATAAGATACTCGGACTGGACAGAGAGTATAAGACGGTAGTTGTCGGAGTCGGAAATCTCGGACAGGCAATCACCAATTATACGTATTATTACAAGATCGGATTCAACATCATCGGCCTCTTCGATGCGAACCCAAGGATCATCGGTAATGTCATCAACGATGTTGAGGTGATGGACAGCGCCGACCTTGAGGACTATGTCAAGAATCAGGACATAGACATAGGCATCATCTGCGTCAACAGAGAGAACGCACAGCAAGTCGCGGATACTCTCGTCGCAGGCGGTGTAAAGGGCATATGGAACTTCGCACCGATAGACCTGGTGGTCCCTAAGGATGTGGCGCTTGAGTCAGTCCACCTTTCGGATAGCCTCCACGCGCTCTCGTTCATGATCAAGAGCAAGAGCGAGGAAGAAGGTAAGGCTTAGGATCACGACAGGAGAAGCAAAATAAAATCCCGTAGCCTTCGCTACGGGATTTTCAATAATCTGCGTATCAGACTATGCCTCAGCAGGAGCACCTACAGGGCAGTTAGCAGCGCAGGCACCGCAGTCGATGCACTTGTCTTCGTCAACGACATATGGAGTACCCTCGGAAATAGCCTCAACAGGGCAGTTTCCAGCACAAACGCCACAAGCGATGCAATCTTCAGAAATCTTATAAGCCATAGTGTTACCTCCTTCTTAGAATCAATATCTACACGCGAAGTATAGCACGCAAAAGACGGATTTGCAAATACATTAAAGAACAATATGAAGGTAGTTTCATTTACAGGTAAAAGCGGAACGGGAAAAAGCTTCCAGGCCACTGCTCTGGCGCAGAGGCGGCGTTTCGATGCGATCATAGACGACGGCCTACTCATTTACAAGGGACAGATCGTGGCCGGCACTTCGGCCAAGAAGTGCTCGTCAAAGGCAGCAGCCATGAGGACAGCGCTCTTCAACTACGAGGACCACAGGGAGTCCGTCAAGGCTGCCATAAAGGAATACGATCCGGAAGCTCTCATGATAATCGGCACATCGGACCGGATGACCGATATCGTGGCGGAGCAGCTCGGCATAGGACCTATCGAGGAGCGCATTTACATCGAGGATGTAACGACCGAGGAGGAGAGGGAGACAGCCAGGCACTTCAGGGTAGACGAGGGCGAGCACGTCATCCCGGCTCCTGTGGGCCAGCTGAGGCGCGACTTCGCCGGCTACTTCATGGACCCTATCAAGCAATTCATTGACAAGGCTAGGGGCAATGCCGTGAACCCGGGAGTGAAGAGGGAAGAGGAGGATGACGGACCTAATGACAGGACTGTGGTAAGGCCTACCTTCAGCTACACAGGCAGCTTCACCATAAGCGAGCAGGTCATAAGGGACATCATCAGACTGGCTGCCGAGAAGTATGTGGACCATCTGGTAGTGATGGACAGGATGAACAACGGCAAACAGACCAACATGTCCGTGACGATAGACGTCATGGCCATCAGGGATCCGGACTCCGTGGACAAGTGTGTCGAGCTCCAGAAGGATGTCTTCGAGGCCCTGGCCAACATGACGGCCTTCACCATAGAGAGCGTCAATGTGAGGATAAGGGACATGGTGAAGGACCGCGACGAGATGCGTTCAAAGAAGCTGCACTGATAAAGAATCAATGTTGATACAGAAGCGGCACTGATACAGAAGCGGCACTGATCATGTGTCATCCTGAGTGCAGCGAAGGATCTCAGCGAAACGAAGGATCTCAGTGAAACGAAGGATCTCAGTGAAACGAAGGACCTCACAAAATGTCATCCTGAGCGAAGCGAAGGATCTCAACGTATGAAAGAATTAGACAGAATAGTAATAGAAAATGTAAA
>JAZUNV010000156.1:0-8104 GCA_045604305.1 Anaerovoracaceae bacterium
GTGTGCGGATTCCTTGATGCGGGGAAGACGACATACATAAGAGAAAATATCCGCGACGACAGGTTCTATAAACGTGGATCGACCCTTGTCATATGCTTTGAAAAGGGTGAAGCGGAATACGACGAGGAAGCTCTTGCGGAGAAACGCGCCAGCGTTGTGTATTACGACGGGGTAAGCGATATAAGAGGATTCTGTCTGGAAAGTATAGAAACTTATCAGCCGGATCGCATCTACGTGGAGATGAACATAATGATGGAGAAGCTCAGAGAGAGTTTTCCGGACTGCATGCGCGTAACTTTCACCACAGCGATCATCGATTGGGCCACGATGCCTGTCTACTATGTCAATATGATGCAAATGATGAAGCTGATGGTATCTAAGTCTAACCAGGTCACGTTCCGAGGCTGCCCGTCAGGCAAGCTGCTTGATCCCTATGCTCAGGCTTTCCGCCTGATGAATCCGAAAGCCTCGTATCTGAGGAAGGATCCGATGGGATACCATGAAAAGGCTTTTGGGCTGTTTGTGCCATTCTCACTTGAGGAGAGTGAGATCTCGATAACTGAAAACAGCTATCTTCCGCTGTGGCTGGATGCGCTTGATCATCCTGAGCATTACGACGGAAAGATCATACATTTCACAGATCCTATTGAGATCCGAAGGGCAGATGAAAACAGTCCGTGGACATGTGGCAGAGTCGTGATGACATGCTGTATGGCAGATCTTCAGTTTATGTCATTTGAACTGGAAGGCCATCCATCAGGCCCTGAAACGGATGCTGAAAACAGCCCGGATCTCGCAGTAAACAGCTGGGTCACATTCGATGCATTTGCAAGAGTCACAAGTGATAGTTATGGACAGAAGAAACTTCTGCTCACACCTCATGAGATATGTAAGTCCGGTCCTCCGGAGGAACTGATTCTTGATGGAAGATGTCAGGATCAGTGACCGGTATGAGACATGTGTACCGGTGTCCTTTAAAACAGGAGTAAAATCTGATAAAATCTTGAACAGGGTTTTGGAGGGAAGAATGGACATTACAAACATAAAAAGCCAGGATAATAAGTTTGAACTCAAAGCGGCGGAGATCGACCGTGTCATGGGTGAAATCGAGGAGATAATATCTTCCGAGCCGGTCGAAAGGAAGGACGCTATCCGTCTCAGGCTCATTCTTGAAGAGACGATGCTTCACTATATGGAATTCTGTCCTGAAGGCAGCATCGCATCTATCCGGTTTTCTCATACTTTCGGGACCTTCAGGGTCTCTCTGAAGATCGAGGGAGACAGCATGGATCCGTTCGCGTCCAATGACCCTACTGTAACTTCGGTCATGGGATCGCTGCTTGCCAATTCAGATACGCTGAACCGGGCCTGGAAGTACAGGGGCGGCGCCAATCTGGTGACCTTCACACTGATGAGAAAGCGCAAGATAGGGCTGATCGTCTCGATAATCATCGGTGTTGCATTAGGGGCAGCTATCGGCTTCCTTATGAGGACTCTGATGCCAGGTATGGCAGGGGATATCGCAGAGCGGATCGTAAATCCGATCACCAATGCCTTTGTCGGACTTCTCTGCGTAATGGCTACTCTCATGTGTTTTGCAGCTATTGCTCTGGGCATCGTACGGCTCGGAGATGTTTCGACCTTCAGTACTGTAGGAAAGAAGATGATCCGCAGCTTTCTGACTGTGGCATTCGTTCTGACACTTATCACAACTGTATTCCTGGTGCCGGGCGTGAGATTCGGGAATTCCGCGAATATGTCACTGAATTTCTTTGACTTCTTCGATATCCTTATCAGCTTTGTCCCGAATAATATCCTGACGCCTATCCTGGAGTTCAACTCCGTACATATAATCATCATCGGAATAATGTTTGGCGTGGCCATGCTGCATATGGGGCAGAAGGCTGACAATCTGACAGAGATCTTCGATGAGGTCAATATCGTGGCCATACTTTCGAATTCATATCTGAACCGCTTCATACCGGCTTATGTAGGACTCATGGTCTGCGGACAGATACTGAGCGGGACATATGCCGTTCTTTCCGGCTTCCTGAGACTGTTTCTGATCGTGGCCGTAGCGGATCTGATAACACTCGCAGCTTATACCGCTGTCGTATGCATACGGCTCAGGGTAAGTCCGAGGGTCTTCATACATAAGATGCTGCCGTCATTTCTTATCGGATTGTCGAGCGCCAGTGTAGGCGCGGTCTTCATGCCCGCCATCGATGTCCTGATAGGGCCGATGGGAGTGGACACGGATTTTGCGCCTCTGGCCTACAACCTCGGGAGCATCCTTTTCCGTCCGGGCTACTGCATCGTCTTTACGGCCTGCAGCCTCTTCACTGCAGGCATGTACGGGATCGAGGTCACATGGTCGTGGATAGCGGCGGCCTTCCTGCTTTCCTTCATCCTTTCGGTGGCTACGCCGCCGGTCATGGGAGGTACTACGGTCTGCTTCTCGATACTGTTCTCGCAGCTGGGACTGAGTTCTCAGGCTCTGGCGCTGATAATCTCCATCAACGCGTTCATCGAGTTCCTGACAGTTGCTGTCAATACATACTGCCTGCAGAGTCAGATCATCCTGCTCGGTCACAATATCGGAGAGCTGGATATCGACAAACTCAGAAAATCTTAATAAGCGGAGGATATCATGAAAGAAAAACTAAGGAACAAGAACTGGTACGCATATACGGTCGCTCTGTGTACCGCAGTGGTCCTGTACGTTGTGCTGACTCATCTAGGTCAGATCAATACGCATCTGGGAAAGTTTTACGGATACTTCAACACGGTGGTTCTGGGTCTTATACTGGCGTACCTCATGAATCCTCTGGCGAAGTTCTTTCAGAAGAAAGTGCTCAGCCGTGCCGGAAAGCTCGGGGAAAGCTGGACCGTTGCAGCTCTTCTCGCTGTAATAACGACACTGATCTTCTTTATATTCATGCTGGATATATTCATCCCGCAGCTGATCGAAAGCATACGCACGTTCATGGGCAATCTTGATACGTATGCGGCTTCAATGGATAGATTCCTCTCAAAACAGGGCGCTTCCGGACTGGTCAGGAAAGCGGCTCTGAGAGAGCAGGTGGCAAACATCAACGGAAAGATAATCATGTATCTTGCTGCGAATGCAGAAGCTGTGATCAATGCATCGGCCGCAGCGGGCAAGGCGCTTCTCAAATGGGTGATAGCGTTCATACTTTCAGTCTATATGCTCATGGCAAAGTCTTCTCTCAAGAAGGGAGCGAAGCGTATCATGCGTGCGATCATGCCTGAGAAGACGTTCGTAAGTACCATGGATTATCTGAAACGCTGCAACGCTATCCTTGTAGACTATATCGTATGCTCACTTTTCGATTCGCTTATAGTTGGCGGTATCACTGCGATATTCATGACGATCACAGGCATGGAATACGTGGGAATGATATCGCTCCTTGTAGCTGTGACGAACCTGATACCGAACTTCGGACCGCTGATCGGCGGAGCTATCGGAGCCTTTATACTGCTTCTGGTAGATCCTGTTGATGCGATCACTTTCGTACTATTCGTACTGGTGCTGCAGTTCCTTGACGGCTATGTCATCAAACCGAGACTGTTCGGCAACAAACTGGGCGTATCGGGACTTCTCATTCTGGCATCCGTTGTAGTTTGCGGCAATATCTGGGGGATCACAGGAATACTGCTCGCGATACCTATCGCCGCGATCCTGGATTTCACCATGAGAGATGTCATCCTGCCGGAGCTTGAAAGACGCCGCGGGATCAAGGCTGAAGAGACAGAAGAGACTGAAGAGATTACTGAATAAATTAAGGAACAGATCATGCTGAACACACGAACGGAAAAAACAGATGGCGTGCTCACTGTCACCCTCGAGGGAGCGCTTGATGCTCTTACAGCACCGGACTTCGAAAAAGAGCTTATATCGGAGCTTGAGGATGCTCAGGAACTGGTCCTGGATGTGGAGAAGCTTGATTACATACTATCAGGCCTAAATCCGAGGAATTCATCCCTGCGATAGAGAAGACGGTCGGCGATATACAGAAAAAGCTCGATTACTGCAGGGACGTTGCGGAGAAGAGGTCGGATCTCAGGATCAGACAGTCAAAAGTGATTACTAAGATGTGACCGGCATGTCACATGTGTTATAATCTGTAAAACAGTACTCTGTCACAGGAGGAGAACAGCGGATGCATTCCATACGTACCAAGTTCACACTGGTGACGGTAATTGCCATAATTGCCGCCCTGAGTGTTGCTACGATCATCGGTGTCATCTCGATCAGGAAGCTCGGCAGGAGCGATGCCGATCAGATGATCCATTTAACGTGTGCTACGGGCGCCTTGAGTCTGGAATCGTATTTTGACAGCGTGGAGCATTCCGCAGAGACTGTCGCCACGCTTGTAAACGACAGCCTGTCCGAGACCACACTCGATCATCTCGGTGAAGAGGTCGAGCGCTCGCGCAACGTGTTTTCGAAGATCGCCAACAACACGAACGGTGTACTCACATATTATTTCAGGATCGATCCTGAGATCTCCGATACCGTAAAGGGCTACTGGTATGTAGCTCAGAACGGAAATGGCTTTAAGGAGCATGAGGTCACGGACATCAAGCTCTATGACACGAAGGACACGTCCTCTCTGGTATGGTTCACCGTACCTAAGGCTACAGGCAAAGGAGTGTGGCTCCCGCCGTACTATACTGAGAATCTGGACGAAAGGGTCATATCATATAATATGCCTGTATTCTGGAAGGATACGTTCGTCGGCGTGGTCGGGATCGAGATCGACTACGATACGCTTGCAAAAGATGTGAGTGAAATAAAGATCATGGACAGCGGATACGCATTCATCCTTGATGAGGATTCAAGTGTCATATATCATCCGCAGCTGGATTCCGTAAAGCTGGATCTTGAGACGACAGTTCTGGACGAACCGGAAGAATTCATCGGCAGCAACCATATCCGTTACAACTATGAGGGAGTCGAGAAAGAGGCTGTCTGGACTCTGCTAAGCAACGGCATGCGTCTGTACGTGTGCGTGCCTGTATCCGAGATCAACAGCGGATGGCAGGGGATGATAAAGAATATCATCGTTGCTGCGCTCTTCATACTGATCATCATCATCGTGGTCATGATGCAGTTCTCAAAACGCATCACCAAACCTCTGAGTGATCTTACCGAGGCTGCGAGACAGGCAGACAACGGCAATTACGATTTTGAACTCGATTACAGCGGAAACGATGAGGTAGGTGCTCTTACTCACACATTCAAGGAACTCACCGCTCATACGAAGGATCACATCACCAGTCTCAATAAGCAGGTGTTTGTCGACCCGCTCACTTCCGTCCGCAACAAAGGTGCATACGGAAGCTATATCCAGAAGCTGCAGGATCTGATGGACAGTGGTGAGAATATCGAATTCGCCTTCGGAGTCTTCGACTGTGATGGGCTGAAAGCCATAAACGATACCTATGGACATGACAAGGGAGATCTGTATATCAAAGGCGCTAGCCGCCTGATATGCCGCATCTTCCAGCACAGTCCGGTATTCAGGATAGGCGGGGACGAGTTCGCCGTCATCATGCAGAATGAGGACTTTGAGAACAGGGAAGAGCTGATCGACAAATTCAGGAAGACCCGTGATGAGATATCCGGATCCGCTAAAAATGAGTGGGAAAAGGCCGGGGTGACAATGGGCATCGCAGTGTATGATCCTGAGATCGATCACGCCGCGATAGATGTGGCACGCCGTGCTGACAGGGATATGTATATGAATAAGCAGAGCAGGAAGAGAGGATCCTCACAGGCTGCTTCTGAGAATGAACAGGGAGAGACTATTTAATAAATGATATTGAAGAATAAACGTGAAGAAGGGATCTCATTACGGACAGCACATATAGTGCTTGTGATCGTGGCAGTGGTATTATCATGCCTCATGTTCTATTCCACATATCAACTGTCGGTCAGCTTCACCAATCTGGCGGACACCTCGGAGGAACAGATAGAGATGAGGAAGGCTGCCCGTGAGCTCATGGATGCGTCGGATTATCTGACGGAGAAGGTGCAGCGCTTCACCGTAAACGGTGACATCCATTTCATGGATGAATACTTTACCGAGGCATTTGAGAACAATAGAAGGGAAGAGGCACTTTCGACGATGGCGAAAGATGCCGGCAACACTGCCGCGCTCAGCTATCTGCAGACAGCGATGAATGCGTCTGTGGAGCTGATGGATCTGGAATACTACGCAATGAAGCTGGTGGTCACTGCCAAGGGTTATACGGATTATCCCGATATCCTCAGGGATGTGAAGCTCAGCAGTGAGGATAAGAAGCTCAGTCCGGATGAGAAGATGCGCCGTGCAAATGCGCTTGTCCTCAGTGACAATTACTATGAGCAGAAAGAAAAGATAAGAGAAAACATGAGAGCCAGCCTGGATGAGCTGGAAAAGATGGCCTATGACACGGACACCAAAGCGATCGGATCGCTGCGCAGGGAGATGGCTGTCGCAAGAGTGATAATAATGATCCAGATCATAGGGATACTCCTGCTTGTATTCCTGACCTCACGGCTGGGCATACATCCTGTACTGAATGCCGTTGACCGCATCAAGGAGGACAGCCCTATACCTGAAGCCGGAGCCAACGAGTTCCGCTACCTGGCGCGCATGTACAACAAGATGTACGAGGTGCACAAGAGGAGCCTTGAGCGCCTTAATTACAAAGCCTCTCACGACGAGCTGACAGGTGCATACAACCGCTCTGGCTATGAACTCATACTCTCAGGCCTTGATCTTAAAACCACATACATGCTGCTGGTCGACCTTGATAGCTTCAAGGATATCAACGATACCTACGGACACGAGGTAGGAGATAAGGTGCTGGTCAAGCTTGTGGATTCGCTCAAGAGACACTTCCGCTCTGATGATTACGTCTGCCGCAT
The DNA here is from genome assembly GCA_045604305.1 of Anaerovoracaceae bacterium. Lineage (GTDB taxonomy): Bacteria > Bacillota > Clostridia > Peptostreptococcales > Anaerovoracaceae > Crickella. The sequence continues at coordinate 6,941 of JAZUNV010000156.1, forward strand.
AGGCGGAGACGAATTTGTCGTGTTCATGGTGCATGCGCAGGAGACACAGCAGCTGCAGATAGTTCGCAGGATCAGGGAGATCAACAAGGATCTCGGAGACGCATATGACGGACTTCCGCCTTCGTCTGTCAGTGTGGGCATCGCTCACGGCAAGGATGCCGAGGATATAGAAGACCTGTTTGGAAAAGCAGACGCTGCGATGTATGAAGCGAAGCACAGCGGCAAGAATACATTTGTGTTCTATGAAGATAAGTGATCAGTGATCAAGCTCTATGATGTCGCCTATCTCCTGACGCGAGCTGCCGATCACATCACCGCCGCGGTAGTGTCTGGCAAATATTTCTTTAGGTACATCAATGAAAGGCTTTCGAAGGTTTTCGAAGGCCTTTTTCACCACCAGCGCGTTGGATAATGTAACTCAGAACATGGTAATGGAAACACTGGAAAATATAGACGCGACGAAGCTGGTCATAGCTCACCGGCTGTCTACGGTGAAGAACTGCGACCGCATAATAGTTATGGACAAGGGGACCATAGTCGAGCAGGGCGCTTATGATGAGCTCATGGCTATGAATGGCCTGTTCCATGATCTGGCGGTCAGACAGATATCATAGCAAGGTAAATAGATAAACTTTGGAGGGGGACATCATGAATAGGACCATTGAGTACTATAACAGAAATGCCGATGACTATTACTGGCTGACAGTAGGGATAGACATGGATGCGACCAGGCAGCGCTTTGCGGCATATCTGCCTCCTGAAGCCTCTGTCATCGACCTTGGCTGCGGCAGCGGCAGGGATGTGATGGCCTTCGGCAACATGGGCCACAATGCCGTCGGGCTGGACGCAGCAGAGGAGCTGGTCAGACTGGCAAAGGAAAGGCTTGAGATCAGAGCCTTCACGGGCGACATGTCCTCGTGGACGGCAGCTGAGCCGTACAGCGGCATCTGGTGCTGCGCTTCACTGATGCATCTCAATGAGAAGGAGACGCGCCGCTTCTTTGAGAAGCTTGACAGAAACCTCAAGCCGGGCGGAGTGCTGTATATATCCGTCAAATCCGGCATACAGACGGGCGAAGACAGTAACGGAGTGTATCAGAGGAACTTCAAGGAGGAAGAGCTCCGTGAGCTTGCGGGAACTGTTCCGGGACTGGATATAAAGGAG
>JAZUNV010000157.1:0-4521 GCA_045604305.1 Anaerovoracaceae bacterium
GATACCGCGGCCGAGCTCAGGGACATGATGAAGAACAACGTGGTCGAAAACTACGGCGAGTCGAACTTCGAGGGCATGGACATGTATGCCAAGTCCGGTACGGCCGAGGTAGGCACCAACTATCCGGATGCCTGGTTCGTCGGATTCACCGCTGATGATGACGCGCCATACGCGTTTGTCGTATGGGTCAAGGGCGGCGGATACGGCTCCCAGGTCGCAGCGCCTATAGCGGCCCGGGTCATCAGAGCCCTGCAGGATTCCGGCGTGGAGACTGAAGAATAGAACATGTCATTCTGACGAGCGCAGCATGGAATGAGAAGACGAAACATGTCATTCTGACGAGCGCAGCGAGGAAGAATCTCTTCGGGCCGTCAGATCGCGTAAATAGGAAACTCGAACAGTGCAGATTGTAGGAACGTTTGAACATCTGCACTGTTTTTTTATAAAAACTTGTTATTTTTCACAAAAAGTGTTGACATTGTCGCGCTTTGTATTTATCATAGGCCCATCAAATGAATAACACCTGACCCGATAGAGGACGCGGAGATTAAGAGTAGCGGCATCGGATGTGTGGGGACACAGCCGCGAAAGGATGATCCGCCGAAGCTTATCAGTCAACCCCTGACTGATCTGCTGGGACGATGTAATAAGATGCATCGGACTGTCACGTAAGTGGAGCGCTATCATGGTATAGGAAATACAGATTACCTCATCCATGAACGTTTCAAGCGTTATTCATGGATTTTCTTTTTATCAGTAGGTTTGGAAAAGAATTTGGAGGTAAACTATCATGGACACACCTGCTCTTTATGCAACAGCCTGGGCAATACTGCCCCCATTCGTAGCCATCGTACTGGCTCTTGTTACCAAAGAGGTATACAGCTCGCTCTTTCTCGGAGTCCTCGCAGGAGGCATACTTTACGCAGGAGCTGACTTCGATGGTATCGTCAATCACGTCCTTCAGGACGGCATCATCGCTTCTCTGAGCGACTCCTACAACGTGGGTATTCTCGTATTCCTGGTTATCCTGGGCATCATCGTAGCTCTGATGAACCTATCCGGTGGCTCAAAGGCATTCGGAGGCTGGGCCCTCAAGCATGTACGCTCCCGCGTATCCGCAGAGATCGCCACAGTGCTTCTCGGAGTGATCATCTTCGTAGACGACTACTTCAACTGCCTTACAGTTGGCTCGGTAATGAAGCCGGTAACGGATGAGTTCAGGGTATCCAGAGCAAAGCTCGCCTACATCATCGACGCCACAGCTGCACCGGTATGCATCATCGCTCCTGTATCCTCATGGGCGGCTGCTGTATCCGGATTCGTTGAAGGCCAGAACGGCATCCACGTATTCATCAGCTGCATCCCGTATAACTTCTATGCGATCTTCACCCTTGTGATGATGTTCGCGCTCATCCTCATGAAGTTCGATTACTTCAAGATGGCTGAGTTCGAAAAGAACGCAGTTGAGAACGGAGATCTCTTCACTGTACAGGACGCCAACGCTGCAACTGCTGATGCTGCTGAGCTCGGAAGCGACAAGGGCATCGTGCTCGACCTCGTATTCCCTGTAGTTGTACTCGTGATCAGCTGCGTGCTCGGAATGATCTATTCCGGCGGATTCTTCGGAGGAGAGAGCTTCGTCAATGCATTCTCCAATTCCGATGCATCAGTAGGCCTCTCGATGGGTTCGCTGTGCGCGCTCGTTATCATCATCATTTACTACACATGCAGACGCACCATCACTTTCGGAGAGAGCCTCTCCTGTGTGCCTGAAGGAATGAAAGCAATGGCATCGCCTATCCTGGTACTGACTCTCGCGTGGTCGCTCAAGGCCATGACAGACAGCCTGGGACTCAAGGAATTCGTTGGCGGCATCGTAGAGAACATGGGCGGAGCCGCAGTAGGCATCCTGCCTGCAGCACTCTTCCTGATCGCATGCGTGCTCGCATTCGCATCCGGCACATCCTGGGGTACATTCGGGATACTCATCCCTATCGGACTTGCCATCACGGCATCCTACCCTGAGCTGACAATGCCGATCATGGCATCCTGCATGGCCGGAGCCGTATACGGCGACCACTGCTCACCGATCTCGGATACAACGATCATGGCATCCGCCGGTGCTTCGTGTGACCACCTGACTCACGTCACGACTCAGCTGCCGTATGCTACTACTGTAGCAGCAGTATCCGTGGTATCCTACCTGATCGCAGGCTTCACAAAGAACCCGATCGTCCCGCTGATCGTCGGTGTGGTACTGCTCATCGGAGTGCTCGTATTCTTCAAGAAGAGAGAGGGTTCATACGTAGTTCCTGAAAGCGCCAACAGCAACCAGGCATAAGTAAGGACGGCGTATACACAACAAATATGCTTTTATGGGCCGCGTTCCGGATAGTTTATTTCCGGGGCGCGGCTTTTTGTATATAATAACCACGGGACGGAATGACAGACATAGACGGAAGGGTGGACTTCAATGAATTTTACATCAACAGAAACAGACTTCGTAATGGATAATGAGGCCTACGTGCCGATCCCGGACAGCGAGAAGCGGCGCATAGAGTCCGTGGAAGAACTGGACCGCCTGCTTGCGCTCAGGGACGAGCCGGACGGCGGCGAGCTCGGGCGTATCGATGGCCGCCTTGACATGAAGCACTGCGTCTTCAAAGGTCTCGATATGGCCGGCCGCGATATGACGGGCCTCGATCTGTCGAGGGCGACCTTCGACGGCTGCGATCTGAGAGGGACCGACTTCTCAGGATCGAAGATGGACAATATTGCCTTCTATAATAATAAGCTGGTCGGCATGAAGCTCACCGGCTGCCTGGCCCGTGGCTGCAGCTTCAGGTTTCAGGATATGACAGACATCGATCTCAGAGGAGCCAATATCTACTCGTCTGTGCTCGAGGATGCGATCAATCAGGACAAGGTGATCACTGATGAGGATACGAAGTGGTACAGGATGCTCTGCCCGGAGGAGGGCGAAGCCTTCATTGCGTGGAAGTGCTGCACTGACCTGCGGGTAGTGATGATGCTGGTGCCGAAGGACGCCAAGCGCTGCATGGCCACGATGGAGACCGGCAGAGTGTCAAAGGTCAAGGTCCTCAAGATCACGAGCATCGACGAGACCGAAAACTACACATGGGCGCAGTCGACGGTAGACCCCGACTTCTACTATGAAGTGGGCAAGTGGCTCGAGCCTGCCAACGGATTCCAGGAGGACCGCTGGAAGGACAGCTCGCCGGGCATTCATTTTTTCCTCGACCGCCAGCAATGCGTGGACTATCAGTCAAAATAGTGGTAAAATCACTTTTGGTGGTCCGCTATCTTCCACAGATGGCGGAACGATCAAAACAACAGATGTATCTTATAAAGGGAGGAAACGATTATGAAAGTAATCATGTCCGGTAACGAGGCGACTGCTCGCGGCGCATACGAAGGCGGCGCAAGATTCGCATCGGCATATCCGGGAACACCAAGCACTGAGATCCTCGAGAACATGCCTCAGTACGGCGAGTCCGTATATTCAGAGTGGGCACCTAACGAGAAGGTTGCCACAGAGGCAGCGATCGGTGCTTCCATCGCAGGCGTCAGATCCTTCTGCGCTATGAAGCACGTAGGTATGAACGTCGCAGCTGACCCTATATTCACATTCGCTTATACAGGCGTTACGGGCGGCTTCGTAATGGTAGTAGCTGACGATCCTGGTCAGCACAGCTCACAGAACGAGCAGGACAACAGGAACACGGCCAAGTCGGCAAGACTGCTGATGCTGGAGCCATCCGATTCCCAGGAGTCGAAGGACTTCATGAAGAAGGCATTCGCTCTCTCCGAGAGATTCGATATGCCTGTACTCTTCCACGTAACTACGAGAACATGCCACTCCAAGGGCATCGTAGAGCTGGGCGAGAGAGAAGAGGCCGCAGTACCTGATTACGAGCCAAAGATCAAGAAGTACGTAACAGCTCCTGCTAACGCCAAGGTGCTGAGAGCTACACTCGAAGATAGGATCGCAGCTGCAAGAGAATTCTCCAACAACTGCGAGTTCAACAGAGTCGAGATGCACGACACAAAGATCGGTGTCATCACATCCGGCGTATCGTATCAGTACGCAAAAGAGACATTCGGCGATGATGCGTCCTACCTCAAGCTGGGACTCACATTCCCTATGCCGGACGATCTGATCAAGGACTTCTGCTCCAAGGTAGACAAGGTCTACATCGTAGAGGAGATGGATCCGTACATCGAAGAGCACGTCAAGATGCTCGGCATCGCATGCACAGGCAAGGATGTCATTCCTAGATTCGATGAGCTCAACACAGACATCGTAAGGAAGGCGTTCCTCGGAATAGAGCCTGAGACTTACAAGTCGGACATGCAGACAGTCGTAAGACCTCCTGCACTCTGCGCAGGCTGCCCTCACAGAGGACTCTTCTATGCTCTGTCGAAGAGGAAGGGCATCATGATCACAGGCGATATCGGATGCTACACACTCGGTATGGCACCACCGCTCAACGCCGTTCA
>JAZUNV010000158.1:0-14778 GCA_045604305.1 Anaerovoracaceae bacterium
GTCGACGTCTCTGTTGTAGTTGACAGCAGTCTCTCCGTACGCCTCGAGGTGGAACGGGTCGATCATGTTGAAGTCCTTGAGGTCAGCAGTCGCTGCTTCGTAGGCGATGTTGACCGGATGCTTGAGCGGCAGGTTCCAGATCGGGAAAGTCTCGAACTTGGCGTATCTGGCCTTGCGTCCACGCTTATACTCGTGATAGACCTGCGAAAGCGAGGTCGCCAGCTTGCCCGAGCCGCCGCCCGGCCCCGTCACTACGATGAGCGGTTTGGATACTTCTATGTAAGGGTTGGCCCCGTAGCCCTCTTCCGACACGATGGTGTTGACATCCGTCGGATAGCCCTTTGTATACATGTGTTTATAAGTGCGGATCCCGCGTCTCTCGAGCTTGGCCAGGAACTGATTGACCGAAGGCGCGTCCTCGTATCTTGTGACGACCACCGAGTTGACCGACAGGTCGTAGCTTCTGAATTCATCGATCAGCCTCATGACCTCCAGATCGTACGTGATGCCGAAGTCCTGACGAGTCTTGCTCTTGATGATATCTCCCGCGTAGATGCAGATGATGATCTCAGCCTTCTCGCCCATCCTCTGCAGAAGCTTGATCTTGGCGTTCTCGTCGAAACCCGGAAGCACTCTCTTTGCGTGCTTGTCCTCGACCAGCTTACCCCCGAACTCCAGATACAGTCTGCCTTCGCCGCTCTGTATCCTCTCCAGGATGTACTTTGTCTGCTCTTCGATATAGGTTTCTGCGCTGAATCCTTCCTTCACCATTTCTTCCCCTTGTTTCTTAGCTTCTTACTTAATATATACTTCGCAAATTTAAGACGGCATCACTTCTATCTCGAGTATGTTGCGCCTCGAAAAGAACCTGTCGAATTTTATCTTGTAGTCTACCGATATGGTCCCATAGCCATCTTCATCGAGATTGTCCTCAAGCTTGTTGGTATACACCTCGAGGTCCATGGAAGCCAGCTTCGGCAGCTGATATCTCGTGATGTTGAGCGTACCCGGCTGAAGCGTCATGTCCATGCCGTCCTCGTTCTCATTCCTGGCATACCTGCGTATGCGTATTGACGTACCGTCAAGCTTGACCAGGGTGCGGATGTCCTCAAGGCCCGCTTCTTCTGACTCCTCGTAGGAGATGTATCTTGCGTTGTTCTTGAGGTACATGGTGCCCTCGGTCATGATCTCGAGGGAATCCTCCTTTTCGAGCTCGCGAAGGAAGGCCTCACCGCTTGGCTTGAGGTTCTCTATATATTGAGTGCTTGTAATTTTAAGGTTTACGTTTTTCTTCAATGTTTTCTTCCTCATTGTATAGCTGAGGTGCTGCGCCGTTATGAAGCTGTGTGCCGTCTCGGACGAAAGTACGAAATCAGGTTCCTTATCCGAGACTTTTCGTACGGGATCGACTCTGCCGTCTCGGACGAAAGTGCGAAATCAGATCTCCGATCCGAGACTTTTCGTACAGCATCGTCTCTGCCGTCTCGGACGAAAGTGCGAATTCAGCTTCCTTATCCGAGACTTTTCATACGGGATCGTCTCTGCCGTCTCGGACGAAAATGCATGATCAGCTTCCTTATCCGAGACCTTCCGCACGATATCGGTTCAATCGCTCACGACAGGTTCGACGGAGATCAATGTTTTCTTCCTTACTGTATAGCAGAGCCGCCTCACATGCTCCCTCGCTCATTATCGCTGATAAGCTTTCGATACGCTCTTTAGGCTTAAGGGCAGATACTGTATGAACATCCGAAATGTTTTTGCAGATACTCTCTCCGCTCATTCACTCCCGACATGCTCGCCGGCTTTAATCCTTAACAGTTGCGGGAACATTCTATCGGAGGAGCCTGCCGACGGAGATCAATGTTTCCTTCCTTACGCCAACGGCGCTATAATCACAGAAAACATTCTATCGGAGGAGCCTGCCGACGGAGATCAATGTTTCCTTCCTTACGCCAACGGCGCTACAATCACAGGAAACATTATAAAACACTTAACATAAACGACACAACAACAACATATTTGAAATCTAATATATTTTGTGTACAATTTATGGGTACGTAAAAAACAAGGAATGCTACAGCAATGACACTGCAGTAAAGGTGAGTAGAGATATGGATGAAAAAGACAGACATTTAGTAACATTCGAAAACGGTTTCAGCTACGATGAGGATATTCCGGAAGTCACACCGAAACCGGTGACTCCGGCCGTAACGCATACGGATCCGAGTCCGGTGTCTTCACCGACATCGGGTACGGTACCGACATCAGCTACAGGAGCCCATACGGAGCCGAAGCCTGTGACTCCATCCCCTGCGACCAGGCAGGATGGTCCGGTTGCTCCGGTCATAAGATTGGATGGTCCGCAGTCTACAGGCAATACCGCGACTGCACATGAGAAAGAAACGTATTCGGCTCCATTATCGGGTACGGTTCCGGCATCTGCAGCCGGAACGCATGCTGATCCTAGTCCGGTTACTCCGACCCCTGTGATCAGACAGGATGGTACGGAAGGTCCGCAGGCTGATGCCAATGGACCGGCTGCGCACGACCGCAAAACTTATTCGGCTCCGGCTCACGCAAAGACGGCTACGAAGGTAGCCAAGGAGAAGAAGTATGTGACCAAGGGCGTGCTCGTGGCCTTCATGATAGCCACAATGATCATAAGCGCACTTCTCGGAGCGGTCGCAGGAGCGGCATTCTCCAATATGAAGAATCCGGCCAGAGTCGAGCGCAATGATTCGAAACTCTCGCAGCTCAATCTGAGCGACGCGACCGGAAGCGAGCTGACCGTAGCGGAGATCGTGGCGAAGAATGAGAACTCCGTGGTCGAGATAGTCGTATCCGGCACTACCGAGAACATCTGGGGACAGCTCCAGCTCACGCAGGGCGCAGGTTCCGGCGTCATCGTGAGGAAAGACGGATACATCGCGACCAATTACCACGTTATCGAGGGAGCCAACAAGGTGGAGGTCACTCTGCATGACGGTACTGTATATAACGCCAAGATCATAGGCGCCGATCCTGACAACGATATAGCTGTCATCAAGGTCGATGCCAAGGATCTGACCCCGGCAGTGATAGGCGATTCGAGCAATGTAGCCGTAGGAGACCTTGCTGTGGCCATCGGCAACCCTCTCGGCCAGCTCGGCGGCACGGCTACGAGCGGTATCATAAGCGCACTCGACAGGACCCTGACCATAGAAGGCACGACACTGACCCTGCTCCAGACCGACGCAGCCATCAACGGCGGCAATTCGGGCGGCGGACTCTTCAACGGCAGAGGCGAGCTCATCGGCATAGTCGAATCCAAGGCTTCGGCCGTGGGCGTAGAAGGCCTCGCATTCGCACTGCCTATCAATTCGGTCTCCGAGATCATCAACAACATGATCGAGACCGGCGCCAGCCCGGAAAAGAAGGCGACCCCTGCGGTAGGCATCGTGATAAGCGATGTCTCCGAGGACAATGCTCAGTACTACGGCCTCGAGGAGGCAGGCGTATATGTCGCTCAGGTCACCGGCGAGAACGCGCGCCAGGCAGGCTTCCAGGAGAAGGACAGGATAGTCTCTCTCGACGGTAAGGAGATCAAGGACAGCGCTACGTTCATCTCATTGATCCGCAAGCACAATGTAGGCGACACCGTGACCATTGTGATCAGCAGGAACGGCCAGGAGATGGAGATCAAGACCGTGCTCGAAGAGCTCCAGTCTGCAGGCTAATCCGAAACAGACGCAATACAAAACCACACAAAAATCCCGTGCAGCCTTGCACGGGATTTATATTGCTTTGATTTCGCTTTCGCCGGGGGGACTATTTGTCCTCTCCCATGGCCTCCATCTTCTTGCCGAGTTCGAAGACGAATTCCTTCAGGGCTTTTACGTGGGCATCCGCCTCTACTCTCGCCTCGTCTGCGCGGCCCGCGTTGATGGCTTCCATGATGCGGTTGTGCTGCTCTGCCGTCGACTCGTACAGCGAGAAGTCGTTATAGTAGAGATATCTGAATCTCAGAGACAGCTCCTGTACGTACTTGACCAGTTCACTGAGAGTCTCGTTGCCGCTACACTTTACGATGAAGTTGTGGAACTTCTCGTCGAGCTCGATGATGCCCTCCTTGTCATCGGCCTTCTCGATAGCAGCCTCGTACTCAGCCGCGATCTTCCTCAGCTCTTCCTTCTCCTCTTCGTTGATCCTCTGAGCGGCCAGCTTGGCTACGAAGCCTTCCATGTCCTCCCTGACCTCGAATACATCGAGCATGTCCTTGATGGATATGTTGGCGACATATGCGCCGCGTCTCGGCTCTATCTTGACCAGGCCGTCATCCGAGAGCCTCTTGATAGCCTCGCGGATAGGCGTCCTGCTTACATTCATCTTTTCCGACAGATCGATTTCCATAAGCCTTGTCTGGGATACTATCTCTCCCGTCAGGATCTTATGCTTGAGTTCAAGATACACAAGGTCCTTCAGCGGCTTCTGTACTTTGAGCTGTATGTCTGTCATCACTTTTCCTTCCCCCTAAACTGGATTCCCGTGTCGGTAAGCCACATCCTCACACCGGACTCTGCTCCAGCCTCTGATCTGAGGATCTCAATGTCCGATGCAGCCTTGTCTTCATCAGTATAGTATGCGACTATGGTAGGTCCGCTCCCGCTCATCACTACCTCTTCGGCATCCAGTGCCTCAGTCATGATGCGCTTGAGCTCCGCTGCCTCAGGATGTTCCGACAGGGTGTACTTCTCCATGTCGTTTATGAAGAGTTCTCTTTCGTGCGATATCTCTTCGTATCCGATGGCATCCATCGCTTCGTAAGCTTCTCCCGCGGAGACCGGCACTCCCGGATTCGCGAGTATCACGTATCTCGGGACCGCTTCGGCAGCTTCGACCATGTCGCCAATGCCGCCTATCCATGCAGAATCCGAAGCTTCCTCTATGCCGCTCATCCCGGCAAGCACCCCGGCGTTGCGCGCCGAGATCATGAACAGCGAGAACGGCACGTCCGCGCCGACCGCCTTGCCGATGCCCATCAGTTCCCTCAGCGAGAACGGATAGTCGAGCAGAGCATTGAGTCCGAGCATGCATGCGGCTGCATTGCCGCTGCCTCCCGCGACGCCTGCGGCTACAGGAAGCCTCTTGTCGAGTCTGACGAGTATCGCTTCACCCTCCGCAGCCAGGCGCTCCGTCTCCGGATACACATCGAGCAGTGCTTTGATCCCCTTGAATGCAAGGTTGCTCATGTCCACAGGGATTGTATCTGTGTCCGTACACAAATATACAACAACGCCCGAAATAGTGCAATGAGGAAACGTGTATTTTGTTCCATTTTTGAAACAAAAGCTCATTTCCACCACATCGTGCAGGCCTGTTCCCTGCATGAACGATACTATCTCATGGTATCCGTCCGCCCTCTTTCCGATTATCCTGAGGGACAGATTTATCTTGGCATGTGCATTTATCCTGATCTTTTCCATGGCTGTATGCTGTACCGGCGCTGTACGGGCGACGACCGGCCTTAAGAAAAACGGGGGAGCATATCCCTGCTCCCCTATCCCTGCTATTTCAATTCTATTTCTTCTTGCTCTTGGATTTCTGTGCAGGCTTCTTGCCCTCTGCCTTCCTCATGGCCTTGAGAGCCTCGATCGATCTGTCTTCCTTGCTGATCGGAGCCGGAGCATGCACGTGATATACATTGTTGAGGAGTTCCGCAGTATTCTCTATCTTCTTGTACTGATTGTTCTCCTCGGCTTTTTTCTTCTTGCGGGCTTTCTTCTTAGCCTCTTTTTCTTCCTTCTTAGCCTGCTCGGCCATTACTTCCTCTACAGACTTGCCCGTCTTCTTTGCTTCCTTGTAAGGGTTGAACGCTTCCTTAGGAGCTTCCTTCGGATTCTGAGTCTCTTCCTCTTCCTTCTTCTGGTTCTGCTGACGTACGGAGAGGACCATGATGCCGCCGAACATGATGAACATCATAGCCATGTTGACCATGTTGTTGACTCTCTGGTTGTAGGTCCTGAAGGTGACCGTCACAGGCTTTGCGAGAGCGTTGCCGTCATTGTCCACCACGCCTTCGTCCACCACCAGCTTGTATTCCGAATTGTTCTTGGCAGTGAAGCCCTTGTCAGGGTCAGCGAGCACCAGCACGAGACCGTCATTCTTGTCGCTGAACAGCACCTGTATAGGGATCGCCTTGCCGTCCTCATCATAGATGGCGAACTTGTCGGCATCTGCCTTCTTGGCCTCTTCGGAATTGATTGGGTTGTTGAACGTAAGCTTTACTCCGAGGTTCTCCATGGACATGTTCTTCTGTCCGTCCTTTGGGTATGAAGATACCAGCGCGAGTTCAGAATCGGCAAAGCAAATCACAGCGCCTGCCATTATCATGATCGATGTAAGTACAGCGATCAGACTTACCCTTTTCATATAATTGATCCTCCGTATTATCGTCTGTTTCTGAAGAAAGCGCGCAGCTGCTCTGCGCATATATCGCCGAGCACCCCGCGTTCTGTCTCTATGCGGTGATTGAGCCTTGCGTCGGAAGCTATGTTCCACAGCGATCCGCACGCTCCCGTCTTGGGATCATCAGCTCCGATCACCAGTCTGTCTATCCTGGCGAGCACCATGGCCCCCGCACACATGCTGCACGGCTCGAGCGTCACATACAGGCTCGCACCTCTGAGCCACTTGGCTCCGAGCTTCTCCTCTGCCTGCTCTATGGCGAGCATCTCGGCATGAGCTGATGAACGCTTCGAGGCTTCTATCATATTATGAGCTCTTGCGATGACTTCACCGTCTCTGACTATCACGGCTCCGACAGGTACTTCTCCGGCTTCGGCCGCCAGGGCAGCCTCCTTTAACGCCTCGAGCATGTATCTCTCGTCATCATTTCTGCAATTAATGTCATCCAAAGCCATAGCCCACGTATTGTATCACAGCAGTGCTTCGGATATCAACAAAAACCTACTTTAATATGTAGCGTATTATCAGCAGGAAAGGATTCACATCGTATATCACTTTGGCGACCGTCGTCTGCTGGAGGGCACTCATGACAGCGGTCACATTTTCCGGCGCGATGAGCGTCGTGACCGGTATCAGCAGGGCCACCGCGACCCAGGCTATCATGAGCCCCCGTACGCCTCCCAGCACCATGCCGAGGAGCCTGTCGGTGAAGCCTATCACGACCGAGGTCTTGCGTCCCTGCCTGATGAGGGCTCTGATGAGGGCAGCCGCGAGAGCCACCGCCAGCAGTATAAGTGCAAAGCCGATGATTCCTACCGCGATCTCCGTCAGTCTGTCGGCCACCGCGTCGCTCGCCTGATCGGCCGCATTGTAGATTATATTGCCAAGAGACTTCGATATAGGGCTCTCCACGGTATCCGTCGGAGTGGAATCTATCGCATCAGCCATAGGATTGGCACTTCCCCCTGTCGTAAGTCCCGTCTGCCCCGCTTCATCGCCTCTGATGATCTCGTAGATATGATCGTGCAGAGAGCTGCTGATCTTTGTCGTCATCAAAAAAGCGGATACCTTGCCGGACAGCGCCGTACCCAGGATTATCCCTCCCAGGATGCTCGCTATCCTGACGACTGTATCGCCTATTCCCTTGATCGCGCCCCTTAGCGCGGCCAGCAGGATGATCAGCACCACTATTACATCTATCCACCACCATTCGATGTTCATGGGCATATTTTACCACAACTGCGGACCCTGATTGACGCGCTTTTGATACTTGTGAGCAAAAACAGCACAGGCGGTATCTTTTTTGTGCCGTGACACAATATATTGTATCGATTTTGTGCATCGGGAATATATTCTAAGTCAGTGATTGCAAGGCTTTGAGCCCATCTTTTTTATTTGACGCTTCAGTGCTTTCCCGTTTTTAACAGTTGCAAGAAAGGATGTAGCCGGAGACTCCCATAAATAAAAGGACTCCGGCTTTTCGTATGTCTGAAAAATGTTGTATGTGAATCTACTTAAGATGTTTTCTTATGTATTTTTGGAGGTCTTTCGGGCGGTAGTGAGCACGGTCGAGAGACAAGCCTGTGAGCTTCACCAATGCATCCAGTGCAGAGCTACCAGTGTATAGTGCCATATACTCAACATCGTGTACGTTGGTTACGTTCATGTTTTTTAGTGTAGCGATCAGATCATCTACCGTGACGTGAGTGCCCTGATCATCGAGCCTGCATTCAAGCAGCCTGTATACGAGCAATGCCGTGTAACAGATCATGAAGTGAGCACGTATTCTCCTGTCCTGACTGTGATGTATAGGCCTGCCGTTGAAGTTGGTCTTCATGATCCTGAAGCACTCCTCGATCTTGTATCGCTTCTCCATTACAGCGAGTATGTCTTTAGCAGGATCATCAAGGTTGGTAGCGACAGCATAAAAGCCGTCATAACGCTCTTCTTCGGCGATCTTATCCTTGTCGAGAGCATATTTCACCTTTGCATCGCTGCCGTCACTTCCCTTGGATATGCGCTTCAGGAACCGCCTGACGTCGTTAGGCCCTTTCTTTATCTCCTCAGGATCACCGACTTTGAGAAGCTCTTTTGCGCGTTCGACCTGACGCTTTCGTACAGCGCGCTGGTATTCCATCATCTTCCTTGAGAAGGTGACGATGATGTACTGATCCACTTTGCCTTTAGCTTTCTGCTTTCTGATCTTGCCGTTCTTGAGTTCCTTGTATTCGTACAGTCCCATATCCACGGCCAGTTCAGCAGGGATGAGTTTGTATATGCGGTCGTTGTAGAGTGACAGGTTATTTTTGTCAAAACGGTCGAATGACTTCATTGCCTCTATAGACATAGGGGTCTCGCCATCCGAAAGCAGCCTGTAGCCGTTGTCATCGAAGACGATGTCCTTTAGCTTCTGGCTCAGCTTCTTGATCGATTGTGTGACTATGAATGCTCTGCCACCCATGCTGTTGAATTTGCGGATGTTGTAAGAGCCAAGGCCTGAGTCAGCACAGTAAATGAACTTCGCCCCGTCAGTCATCCTAAGGATCTCCTGCTCCATAGGTATGGCAGTGACCTGCTCATTCTTGTTGCCCGGATTGATGCTCATGCTGATCGGTATGCCTCGCATATCCATGAACAGACCCATCTCAACGATCGGGTTAGGGCGATGCTCCTTGCTGTACCCGAATCGCCTCAAGCCTTCGATATACTCTCCTGTAACCTCATCAATGTAGTCTTCATCTGCACTCTCACATTCACAGTAGAAGTTGGTGCAGTCATAATACATCACGGAGGTATTGCGCTCTACCACGTTGTTGCTCTTCCTGTACAGCCACTGGATATATTTACTGTAATTCTCAGAAAGAATGTCCATGCATCTCATGATGTGCTGGTATTCGAAGCCCGGTTTCTCGTAGTAGGTGCCGAGCTTCCCCCAGGTAGCATGCTTCGACTCAGGATCGAGTATCCTGGCATAGGTAAGGAACCTCATGATCGTATAGCAGTCGAAGGTATTCTTCCTGCCTTCGGTTATCTCCTTAAAGAATTCCTTCAGCTCAAGGCCGCTCATTATGTACTGCAGCATCAGATACCCTATGTTGACCCATGTGACAGAAGAGGCTGCGGCAGATGAGCTGGAGACTTTTTCGTTGAAGTCTGCTCTGATCTCGTAGCTGACTCTTCCAACACGGTATTCCTCATTCATCTTCTCGATCTCGGCCTTTACATATGCCAAAGGATCGTCCGTGATCTCAAGAAGCTCTGAATGCTTGCCGAATCTTTTCACATTCTTGGTAGTGGTTTTCTTGCCGATACGAATTCCTTGCTGTGCGTAGTAGATTGGATCCTTAGCTCTTTTGTCGTAATAAAGTTTCATGATTCCTCGCTGTCCCGGGACACTCCTTCGGAGAGTCCCGATTAGATCGGTGTCTCAGGCTGCGCCAGAGACGGATAGTAGCTTTTCCCTCGCCGGGAAGGCAGGCCAGCAGTGTGTTATCCCGCTGCTGGCGCAGGAGAGGATATTCCGTGTCGCTGTGTCAACGGCTGCCCGTCCGCTTTCAACAGTGGTATGCGGCCAGCGTACTGTCCGTTGACTCCGCTCCCGCTCCTGTCGCTGATCGAAAGGTAGCGTTGTAGGCGCGCAATCCCGGGCGGGCACAAGGATGGGCGGGGTGCCAAAGCGCGCCAACACGTTGGATTTGCAAGTGTTTGCTCTATATATTGTACCATAAACATACAGCACATACAACATATATTTCAAAAAATTTGACAATAAAAAACAAGGCATTTCAACGCCTTGAGCCATTTTTTCTATTATTGAAGTGTTAAACTACCGACCACTATTACATCTATCCACCACCATTCGATGTTCATGGGCATATTTTACCACAACTGCGGACCCTGATTGACGCGCTTTTGATACTTGTGAGCAAAAACAGCACAGGCGGAATCTTTTTTGTGCCGTGACACAATATATTGTATCGATTTTGTGCATCGGGAATATATTCTAAGTCAGTGATTGCAAGGCTTTGAGCCCATCTTTTTTATTTGACGCTTCAGTGCTTTGGTGCTACTATAAAGATACGTTAGGAAAGTGTACCCTGCCGCATTTTCATGCGAATTTTGAGGGTATATGACCAATATAAAAAACGGAGGTGTATAGCGTATGGAAAAGAAAACTCCGCTCTATGATACCCATCTGAAATACGGTGGCAAGATCGTCGAATTCGGCGGCTTCCTGCTCCCTGTACAGTACGGTGCCGGTGTCAAAGCAGAGCACATGGCAGTCAGAACTCAGTGCGGACTGTTCGATGTTTCCCACATGGGCGAGATCCTCGTTCAGGGTGAGAAGGCAAAGGACTTCCTCAATCTGATCCTGACAAATGATTACACGGACCTTCAGCCGGGATTCGCAAGATATTCCCCTATGTGCAATGAGAACGGCGGAACAGTCGACGACCTCATTGTCTACATGAAGGGCGAGAACGACTACTTCGTGGTAGTCAACGCTGCGAATACCGACAAGGACTTCGCATGGATGGTAGACCACAAGATCGACGGTGTCGAGCTTACCAATGTGAGCGATCAGTACGGTCAGGTAGCTCTCCAGGGCCCTAACGCAGACAAGATCCTTCACAAGGTAGTCGACGACAAGTACATTCCGTCGGGCTACTACACCTGCATTTTCGACGGCGACTTCAAGGGTATTCCTGTAATGATATCCCGCACGGGATATACAGGCGAGGACGGATTCGAGATCTACATGCCTGCAGACAAGGCTCCTGACGTATGGGAAGCACTGATCGAAGCAGGCAAGGACGACGGGCTCATCCCTTGCGCACTCGGCGCGAGAGACACACTGAGAATGGAGGCTGCGATGCCTCTCTACGGACATGAGCTCAACGACGAGATCAGCCCTAAGACAGCAGGCCTCGGCTTCGCAGTCAAGATGGACAAGCCTGATTTCATCGGCAAGGCAGCCCTCGAAGCTGACCAGCCTCTCAAGCACAGGAGAGTCGGCCTCAAGGTCACAGGCCGCGGCATCCTCAGAGAGCATCTCGATGTATACAGGGACGGCAAGATCGTGGGACACACTACTTCCGGCACATTCCTGCCATACCTCGGCAGTTCCTATGCGATGGCCATCGTTGAATCCGGCGCAAGAGAGATCGGTGCTCCGTGCCAGGTCGACGTCAGAGGCCGCATGGTAGACTGCGAGATGGTAGGCCTCCCGTTCTACAAGAGGGAGAAATAAGGTATCATTATTAATTCACCAATATAAAAAAAGGAGATTAGAACAATGATTGATCCAAGAGAACTCAAGTACAGCAAAGACGATGAATGGCTCCGTTATGAAGGAGACGAGGCTTATGTAGGAATCACTGATTACGCTCAGAGCGAACTCGGCGACCTCGTATTCGTCAATCTCCCTGAGGTAGGCGATGAAGTAGTAGGCGGCGAGGCATTCGGCGATGTTGAGTCCGTAAAGGCTGTTGCTGATGTCATCTCCCCTGTTACAGGCGTTGTAGTGGAAGTCAACGAGGATCTTCTCGATGACGCTGCGCTGATCAACAGCGATCCGTTCGGTTCCTGGTTCATCAAGGTCGGCAGCATCACAGGCGAAGAGGAGCTCATGACTGCTGACGAATACGATGAGTACAGAGGACTGTAAGAGGCTCTCAACAAAAGGGACAGTATTTCCGCAATTAACTTAAGGAGGAATCAAATTGGGCACTTTCATTCCTAACACCAGGGAAGAGCAATTAAAAATGCTCAACGAGATCGGATACAAGGATTTTGACGACCTCTTTAAAGTAATTCCTGCCGAAGCCAAGGTCAAAGGCGACCTGAACCTTCCTGAGGGAATGAGCGAGATCGAAGTGGACCGCAAGGTGCAGGGACTCGCAGACAAGAACGTCATCTTCCGTTCGATCTTCCGCGGCGCAGGTGCGTACAACCACTATGTACCTTCCGCTGTGGACGCAATCGCCAACAAGGAGGAATTCCTTACGGCTTACACACCATACCAGGCTGAGATCAGCCAGGGTATCCTCCAGTCGATATTCGAGTATCAGACGATGATCGCTGAGATCACGGGCATGGATATCGCCAACGCTTCGATGTACGACGGCGCTTCCGCAGCTGCTGAGGCTTGCTGGATGTGCAAGGACAGGAAGCACAGCACAATCTATGTATCGGGAGCTCTCGACGAGAGGATCCTCACAGTAATCAACACTTACTCATTCGGAAGAGAGAGCAGAGTCGAAGTCATCCCTGCAAAGGACGGCGTGACTGACAAGGACGCTCTCAAGAAGGCTCTCGCAGATGACCCTGAGGCTTCCTGCTTCCTGATGCACTACCCTAACTTCTACGGCATCGTGGAGGATGCGGAGGAACTCTGCAAGATCACCAAGGATGCCGGTGCAAAGTTCATCATGTACTGCCATCCGCTCGCACTCGGCGCTCTCAAGAGCCCTGGCGAGATCGGAGCTGACATCGCAGTTGGCGAAGGACAGCCTCTCGGACTCGGACTCGAGTTCGGCGGACCATACCTCGGCTTCCTGTCGACACGTCAGGAGTACATGCGCCAGATCCCGGGCAGACTCATCGGTGAGACTGTCGACACGAGAGGCGACAGAGGCTTCGTACTTACCATCCAGGCCAGAGAGCAGCACATCAGACGTGAGAAGGCAAGCTCCAACATCTGCTCCAACGAGGCATGGTGCGCACTGAGAGCCGGCATCTATCTGTCGACTATCGGTGCCGAAGGCTACCAGAAGGTCGCTGAGCTCTGCTCCTCGAAGGCTCACTACATGGCTGCCGAACTCGAGAAGATCGGCATGAAGCGCTGCTTCAAGGGCGAGTTCTGGAACGAGTTCGCAACTACATGTCCTGATGCCGACAAGCTGCTCGCAGCTCTCGAAGAGAATGGCATCCTCGGCGGACTCAAGCTCTGCTGCGGCTGCTGCGATGCAGGCTGTGACACAGACTGCATACTCTGGTGCTGCACTGAGGTGAACACTAAGGAAGACATCGATGAAGTCATAGCTATCGCAAAGGAGGTGTTCTAGGATGAAATTGATTTTTGAAAAGAGCATCCCGGGCAGAGGACAGGATATATTCCCTGCATGCGACGTACCGGTCAAGCTGCCTGACGCACCGCTTCGCGAGGTGAAGGCTCGCCTGCCTGAGATCTCCGAGAATGAGATGGGCAGACACTACACAGCTCTCGCCAAGAGAGCGCACGGAGTGAACGACGGATTCTATCCGCTCGGCTCCTGCACGATGAAGCACAATCCTAGGATCAACGAGAAGATGGCGAACCTCCCTGGCTTCGCCAAGCTGCATCCGCTCCAGCCTGCTCACACAGTACAGGGCGCTAACGAGCTCATCGGCGAGCTCGAGAAGTTCCTCTGTGAGATCACAGGCATGGCCGGAGTTACATTCCAGCCGGCTGCAGGAGCTCACGGTGAGTTCACAGGACTTCTCCTGATCAAGGCTTATCACACAGACAGAGGCGACACAGAGCGTAACGAGATCATCGTACCTGACGCCGCTCACGGCACCAACCCGGCTTCGGCTACGATGGCTGGCTACAAAACCATCGTTATCAAGTCGAACGAGAACGGCACTGTTGATATCGACGACCTCAAGGCTCATCTCGGTCCTAAGACAGCGGGCCTGATGCTGACCAACCCTAACACGGTAGGTCTCTTTGACCCTAACATCATGGAGATCACCAAGCTCGTCCATGAGGCAGGCGGACTCTGCTACTATGACGGAGCCAACCTCAACGCCGTAATCGGTATCGTACGTCCGGCAGACATCGGATTCGACGTGATCCACATGAACCTGCACAAGACGTTCTCGACTCCTCACGGCGGCGGCGGTCCGGGAAGCGGCCCTTGCGCATACAAGGATTTCCTGGCGCCATTCGCACCGGGTCTCGTATGCAAGGACGGCGAGAACTACGAGAGAGCTGAGAAGTCCATCGGCAACATGACCGGCTTCTACGGCAACTTCCTCGTAATGGTCAAGGCTTACACTTACCTCCTGACCATCGGCAAGGACGTACACACACTCGCAGAGAACGCCGTGCTCAACGCCAACTACATGCAGGAGAAGCTCAAGGATATCTATCCGATCGCATTCGATACGACCTGCATGCACGAATTCGTCATCGGTCTCGACCCGATCTACAGGAAGACTCACGTATCGGCTCTGGACGTAGCCAAGGCACTCCTCGACTACGGCATCCACCCGCCTACAATTTACTTCCCTCTGATCGTCCATGAGGCTCTGATGATCGAGCCGACAGAGACGGAGACAAAGGAG
>JAZUNV010000159.1:0-13478 GCA_045604305.1 Anaerovoracaceae bacterium
GTAGCTCTGGAATACCATAGCGATGTCTCTGTCCTTAGGCTCTACGTCGTTCATCAGGACTCCGTCGATCATGAACTCTCCTTCGGAGATGTCTTCGAGGCCTGCGATCATACGCAGAGTTGTGGACTTTCCGCAGCCGGAAGGTCCGACGAAGAAAATGAATTCCTTATCTTCTACTTCGAGATTGAAATCCTGTACAGCGTGGAAGCCGTTAGGATAGATCTTCTCAATGTGTTTTAATGATAAACTTGCCATATTATTTATTCTCCTTCAGTCTCCAGATTGTAGAATACTCCGTTATAAAGCATGGCACACAGATATCCCGGCAGAGTAAGACCGTATATCATGAAGAATGCGGGAGCCGCTTTGTGCAAATACACGAGTATCAGCCCCCATATCAGCCATATGATTATCATCCCGGCTGTCCTCGGCAGATTGCCTACCGCCAGCCTGAATGCATTTACTATCGTACCGCGAACTGTGTTCTCATACCTTGACTGGAGCGCAAACATATATACAAATGTCGCTGCCAGGAACATCGCTATGATCGTGATCACGATCATCAGCAGTGTTGCAGCCCTTGAGTCCGATCCGTGGAGAGCCCACATGTCAACGAATGTGATCAGGGCTGTCGCAAGGACCAGAAGGCCCTCGGGTATACCCTGCACGAAGTTCTTCTTAAAAGAAGTCCAGAACATCTTCGTTACATATGTCTCGTCCCTCCTGAGCAGATGAAGCAGCACGTGGTTCATTGCCGTCAGTGCTCCGCCTGCGGTCACTATCAGTATCGAAGTGCATACTGTCAGCACGTTCAGCACTGCCAGGTCCACAAGGCGTGAGAGGAATACCATCAGCGGATTTTCGGAATCAAAGAATTTTTCCATCTGTTATCTGTTTGCCGTCAGTTCATATCCCGTCGGTTTCATTAACCCTTTACAGCGCCTGCGGTAACTCCTGCGACGATGTACTTCTGCAGGAAGAGATACAGGATCAGTATCGGCAGCATAGCCAGGAGCAGTGCGGCCATGATCAGCCCTATATCTGATGAGTATGTTCCGTAGAAGGCCTGAGTGGCGATAGGGATCGTGTAGAGCTCCTTGCCTGTCAGAACCAGACTTGGCAGGAGGTAGTCGTTCCAGAACGCCATAGCGTCAATGATAGCTACTGTAGCAACTGTAGGCTTGAGCAGCGGGAATACGATCTTCCAGAAGGTCTGCCATCTGGAGCAGCCGTCAATGAGCGCCGCTTCCTCAAGCTCGAGCGGTATGTTTGTGTGTATCGCTCCGTGGAACATGAATGTAGCCATGGAGACTGAGAATCCTGTGTGCATCAGTATAAGCGTGATGCGGTGATTGAGTACGTTGAAGATTCCTCCGTATACCGATACCAGAGGTACCATCAGTACCTGGAACGGGATGACCATGGAAGCTACCATGAGTGCGAACAGTCCCGAGCAGAACTTCCACTTGCCGTTACGTACGATAACGAACGATGCCATAGCCGATACCAGGATCGTAAGTATTGTCGAGAGCACAGTGATTATCAGGGAGTTCTTGAATACTACCCAGAAGTTCATCTTCTCCATCGCTGCAGGGAAGTTCTGGAGTGTGAATCCGTGTTCACCAACGAGGGCAAGCGGATCCGAAACGATATCTGTCTTCACCTTGAATACATTGATGATTACCATTACAAACGGTATGATGAAGATTATGAAAAGCAGGATCAGGATGATCATCATGATCACATGACTTCTCTTTTTTGCTTTTGCAGCTTTTTCATTCTGAGTCATTATGCTTCCACCTCTCCTTTCTTACCGATCATAACCTGAGTGACACCCACAACAGCGCAGACTATGAAGAGTATCAGAGCTTCAGCCTGGCCCATGCCGTACTGCTTGTAGGTGAATGCCGTGTTGTATACGTGCATGGCTGCCAGCACGGAAGTGTTGAACGGCTCGCCCTTAGTCAATGACAGGTTGACATCGTATACTACGAAGCATCTTGTAATGCTGAGGAATATGCACTGTACGAACGATGAACGCATCAGCGGGATCGTTACGTTGCGCATTGCCTGTGAAGGAGTGCAGCCGTCGATCATGGCCGCCTCCTTGAGAGAATCGGATACACTCATGAAACCTGCCACATAGATGAGCATCATGTATCCTGCGTACTGCCATACTGATACGAAGATCAGGCAGAACATCGCGCCGCCTGTAGTTGCGAGCGGAGAGGTCGCCGGAGCTCCGATGATAGCACTTGCTATCGCTACGTAAGCTCTGTTGAAGACGAAC
This sequence comes from Anaerovoracaceae bacterium, assembly GCA_045604305.1. Taxonomy (GTDB): domain Bacteria; phylum Bacillota; class Clostridia; order Peptostreptococcales; family Anaerovoracaceae; genus Crickella. The sequence continues at coordinate 2,291 of JAZUNV010000159.1, forward strand.
TTCCATACGTAACCGAGTACGATACCGCCGATCAGGTTAGGTACGAAGAATCCGGCACGGAAGAAGTTCTGTCCCTTGACTCCACTTGTAACCAGATATGCGAGTGCAAATGCCAGTATGTTGATGAATACTACAGAGAACACCGAGTAGATCACTGTCCTGCCGAGTGCTATCCAGTAAGCCTTGTCAGCGAAGGCTGCCGCGTAATTGGCGAAACCTACGAGAGGTTTCTCCATGGATACTCCATCCCAGCTGGTGAATGTCAGATAAAGACCGTAGATGAACGGTACTATCACGACAGCGAAGAACAGGATCGTGCCCGGGCCGGCAAACATAAGGATCTGCCTTAATTTGTAACTAAATGTGTTTCTTTCCATATTGACCCCTTTTGTATCACGATCAGTGTTACTTATAAAAGTCTCCGGTAAGAGACATCCCGCTTAAAGCATGCCTCTTACCGGATGAGATTCTGATCATTCAATTATGATTCAGTGATTAGTGCTCTACAGGCGTAACGTTTGCCCAGTAGTCCTGAATAGCCTTAGCCAGCTCTTCTCTTGTGCACTGATCAGCAAGATACTTCTGCATCTCAGCACCGAGTACTGAATAGTGGTCATCCGGAGCATAGTCATAGTTAGGAACGAGGTTTCCTGCATCAGCAAATGTCTTAACAGCCTTGCCGAGGTCATCGGAGCACGCTACGTCGTTGCTCTTGAACGGCGAAACCATTCCGCATGTGTCGGAGATGAATGTCTTTCCTGCATCACTTGTTACGAGCCAGTTCAGGAAATCCTTAGCCATCTGCTGCTTATCTTCGGAAGTGTACTCACTGCCGTCGATGTAGAAGAACTTCGAACCGCCGCCTACCAGCTTGCCTGTGTAAGCATCCTGGAGGTTCTGAGGCACGGCCATCATTCCTGCTCCTCCGATGTAGTCATGCTTCTTCATCTCTGCGAAGTCCCAGTTACCGCCGAACATGAATGCTACTGTTCCTTCTGCGAGAGCCTGCTCGGAGAGATCTCTCTCAGCTGCAACAGGGCTTGCTTTATCCTTGTTGTAAGCCTTGAGTACATCGAATGTATCCATGAGTGCGTTGAACTTCTCGTCCTTCATGAGGTCGACCTTGCCTGCATAGAGGTCCTGAACGAATGCTTCAGGATCTTCTCTCTCCTCATATACCTGCTGGAGATAGTGAGCTCCGAGAGACCAGTCTTCCTTCATGATAGCTACAGGAGCTTCCATGCCGCCCTTTACGAGTTCATCGAGGCATGCCTTGAACCCGTCGAGAGTAGTGATGCTTGCAGGATCGAAATCCTTGCCTGTGGCCTTCTTGATGCCTTCAGCGTTGTAGATGATACCTCTTGCCTCGATGCAAGTCGGGAATCCGAGGACTTTGCCGTCTACCGAGATGGCATAGTCTGTGTCACCTACCCAGTCCTGATCGCTCATGTCAACGCCGTATTCCTTGGCGACCGAGTAGATATCCTTGGCGTCTACCATGTTGAGTGTGTACGGATCCTTTGATGCGTACTTGGTTGCGAGGTGAGCAGATACTGTATCCTGCGAATAATATACTTCTACAGGAACACCTGTCTCCTCAGTGTACTGCTTAGCCAGTTCTTCGAACTGATCCTGGATCTCCATCTTCGAGTTGAAGATAGTGAATCCATCGCTGGACGAAGTGCTTTCCTCGCCGCCGCCGCCACCGCCGCATGCTGTCAGCGCAAGTACCATTGCGAGTGAAAGCACAACTGCAAGCAGTTTCTTAACTTTGCTCTTCTTCATACATTATCCTCCTAATATAATCTTGAAAAAAATTTTCCCTATACCGCAAGCATGTGATATAGGGAAACTCCATTGGAGACATTTTACCACTAAACTGCATGTCAGGTATAGCAAAATCTTGTATTTATGAAAAACAAAAGGGCTATGAAGCCCTTTTATTTACTGCATTACACTTGTTTTTTCAATTTACGGTCCAGCACCGTCTTCAGCCCTCTGTCGATATACTCGTTCCAGAACTGCCATGTATGCCTGCCCGGACCTTCTTCATAGAAGAAGTCGGCATTTTCTTTCTTAAGGAAATCACGGAACGTGCGGTTGCTTTCAAGCAGATCGTCATCGACGCCCACCGCGAAATATATGAAAGGCGCTTCCTTGCCCTGCTTCTTTACTTTTTTGTAAAGCACTTCAGGGTTCATGTCGGATCCGACCAGCTTTGAAGGATCTCCGAACAGCTCCTCCCTGAATTCACGCGGAAGAACGCTTCCGACTTCTGAATCGGGCTTATTTGCCACGTCCCTCACCACCAGAGCTGATGAAAGAGCAATGCACGCGCTGAATCTGTCAGGATACGCAAGTGCTGTGTGGAGTGAACCGTAGCCGCCCATCGAGAGTCCGCCTATCATGGAGTTCTCCCTCTTCATCTCTATCCCGAAGGTCTTCTTTATATATGCCGGCAGCTCCTCCGCGATGAAGCTGCAGTAATTGCCTCCCTTGTAACCCTTATCGAGATAGAAGGAATTGCCCGTGGTCGGCATGAATATGTTCACGTTGTACTGTATCGCCATCAGCTGGGCCACGCCGCCGTAGAGCCAGTCGGTATCGGTGCCGGTGAGCCCATGAAGCAGTATCAGATTCATCGGCTCCCTGTCGTAGTGCTTCAGGTCAAAGACCTCCTCCATCTCCACGTCATTGGGGAGCACGAAGCTGAAGTTCGCGTGCTGCATTATCGTATCCGCATGGAATTCCATCCTTCCTGTAGCCATTACCAGTCTCCTTTCTCTCAGATCTATCTGCTCTTCAGATACTTCTTGTTCTCGAACATTGCAAGGTCTGCGCGGTCGAACACGGCCGCCACGTTAGGGTCTCCGTGATAGCGCGCCATGCCGCATGCGACCACCACATCGGCCGGATCGATCTCGTATATCGCTCCCGCGTTGGCGTCCTCGTAGCTGCGGTCCACCTTGATATCGCGGTCGTGCGTGCCGGCATGGATAGCCATCTGTTTTGCCTCCGACATACCATCTGCGGCCGCCTTCCCGGCTTCGATGCAGCGCTCGTTATGAGCTGCCATCTCCTTCATGAGTTCATCTATGTGCTCGTAATCCCTGCCGCGCGCGATCACGGCGAACTCATCGCCTCCGACGCGGTATACAGGGCTGTGGTCGAATATGTCACAGATCGCGCGGCAGCCGGCCTTGAGGAAATTGTCTCCTGTCTGGTGGCCGTGCTGGTCGTTTATGTCCTTGAGTCCATTCAAATCAGCCACGACGATAGCGAATTCAGGATCCCGGCCCTCGATGATCTGCCCGTTGAGATCCGCCTCGGCATCCAGATAAGCAGCCTTGTTCTTTACGCCGGTGAGACTGTCTGTAGTGATCCTGGCTCTCGCCTCTTTGAGAGAAGCCTCATACTCCAGGCTCCTCTGTATCCTGTCCTGTATATTGCTGAGTCCGACTATTAAGCGTGGTCCGTCCTTCTCCTCCACGAGCGCAGCCTTGAGAGATACATGGACGGTCTCTCCGTCAAGCACCAGACGATAGTTCAGCTCGAAGAGCCCCGTCTGCTCTATGTCGCGCATTATATTCTCTTTAGTACATACCACCTGGTATCCGTCAAAGTCATCAGCGTGCACGGCGTCTCTTCCGTTCCTGATGATCTCGCCGAAAAAGTCTGTGCCCGTCTTGGCCAGTCCGAAATGCTCGAATTCTTTAGTGGATACATACTCCACATAGTCATCGGTGACCGGATCGACGGTATAGATGGCGATGTAATTTCCGGCAAGAGCAGTGATCCTCGCGTATGTGATGCTCTCCTCACGCGCTCTGTCAAGGGCTTCCTTGTGGCGCATATACGCATCCACGTTGTTGACTCCTATCACTATGTGTTTGCTGTCCACCCTGACAGCCTTAAGGTTGACGTAGATAGGATCCCCGCTGGTCATCAGACGGTATGACAGAGAGAATGTCCCGGTCTCGCCGAGTATAGAAAGTATGTTTTCCTTGCTGAAATCCTGCAGGAATCTCTCCTGATCCCCCGGATATATGTATTTGAGTGCATCGTCACGGCTGGCGTTGAAGAAATCCGTCCCATGCCTCTCGACGGAGAGGTTGCTCCTCTCTGCATCCGGATTGTACTCGATGAACTCATCAGTCACCGTATTTACATAATACAGGTTGACATAGTCTGCAGACAGAGCCTTTGCAGCCCGCGAGAAAGTCACTCCCGAGTTGTCCTCGTAGTCTCTGCTGCTGAGTATGACTATGGTGAACGCCGAGTATCCGCTTACCTCGTTGTCTGCCGAGTGCCTTATATAGCCGTTTATATTTATCCTGTCGCTCAGGCGCTCTTCGAACATCACTCTGTGATCGAGGCCCCTGCAGCGCTCGAAGAGCTCGAATATCCCGGCTCCCTTCTCGTGGAGCCGCATCGAGTGATCGTAGTCGCGCCCGCTCGCAGTGATCCCGAAGGCTTCCTCCAGGAATATCTTATAGCTCTTGTTGCACCGCGCTGTCCTGACCGTCTCGCCGTTGTATTCGAGTATAGCTACAGGCAGTGTCGCGAAGTACTTGAGCAGAGCCGTCGTATCCTCACTCCTCGAATCGTCCCTAAGCTCGTCGAGGTCGAAGAGGCTTATCCTTCCGATAGTCTCGTAGTACCCGGTCTCATCCGGGTCCTCGAAGCCTATCTGCCTGCCCTCCTCGTACCGGGCGATGATCTCATCTATCGTAATGCCCTCGCAGAAGTAAAAGCCCTGCATCTTGGCGCAGCCTATCTCTCTGAGGAACTCGAACTGCTCTTCAGTCTCGACTCCCTCCGCAACGGTATCCATGCCCAAAGCTGAGATCAATCTCATCAGCATGGTGACGATGATCCTGGTCTTGTGGTTGGAATCGAACTCCCGCATGAAGTTGAGATCGAGCTTGAGCGCGTCGACATCTATCTTCTGCAGGAAGTCGAGAGTGGAGTATCCGCTGCCAAAATCATCCATGCACACGCGGAAGCCCATCCCGCGCAGGCGCTTTATCTCCGCTGTGATCCTTTCGAAATCGCTCCCAAGGACGCTCTCGGTTATCTCTATGGTGAGCAGCTGCCTTTCGATGCCGGCATCATCCACTTTCTTCCTGACTTCCTCGACTATGTCACATGAATCGAAGTCAACTCTTGACAAATTGACCGAGATCGGAAGTACAAGAAGACCTGCCTCTCTGCGCTTATCTATGCCTTCGATGATCTGATCGATCATGTAAAGATCGAGCCTGTAGATCAGACCTGCATCCTCGAGCACAGGCACGAACTCGTCAGGATATATCGCATCTTTGCCCGGCTCCTTCCATCTTGCCAGTGCCTCCTCGCTGCAAACCCTGCCATTCGAACCTCTGACGATCGGCTGGTAGCAGGCGCTGATCCAGCCTTCGCTCAGAGCTCTTTCAAAATTATCGATTATGTATTTGCGGACCTCTTCGGGTATCGCTTTCTTTTTATTGCTCATCTACGGTTCTTATTCGCTGAAATAATGGTTCTTTCTTATCAAAACAGAAGAATGCCTGCAGCATCCCCGACTGTCTTTCGTTGTGTGCATGTATGGATTTTAGTACATCCGGGTTGACTATTCAATAGCAAACAGGTATTTGACAAGCCGTGTGCAACAGCCGCTTGCGACTGGCCCGGGCGGACCGTGGGAGGCGCCGGTACTTAGCGATTGGCGAGCCATCAGGCGAAGACAGAGCTTAGTACCGCTGCGCCGGACAATGAGCGCGAGCGAGTCCGCACGGGTCAGTCGCAAGCGGCCTATTGAGTTTTTAGTCGCACCTAATCAGTGTTGCTTTGCCCGGCGGCGAGAATGCTCGCAAGAAAGAAGCGACGACAATCAATACATCTCTTTACGGTTCACAGTAACCGCAAGGCATATAGCCCTGCGATGTCAGTTCGGTCCTGGTCGCGGTCACTTCCTCTCTGTTGTGCGGGGACATCGACCGCGCGCCCTCGCAGCTCGGATAGTGGAACACGCGTGAGCGCTTGTTGATCACATACAGACGTGCCTCCTGGGACGCCTGCTCAGCTGTCGTCACGACACCGCTGTTGTAATCGATGGATGCGTTCGGCGTGACGTTGAAGCAGTACACGTTGAACGAGATCCCCTTGCCGTTGTCCTCGATCGACTTTGCGGTGAGCTGGACTCCCCTGGCCACTGACTCATTGCCGCTGAACCACGGCCTGGCCAGGTAGAGCACATGGTTGTCCGTATTCCAGATGTAATGCTCTACCTCCTCTTCGAGCGGCCTCATGCCGTCATAGTTGAGGTAGTGAGTTCCAGTTATGAGATTGGACGGATTGGCGTTCTCAGCTCCGAGGGCCCATGCGATCAGATGGCACCGCTCCCAGTTCTGGCCTCTTGCCCAGCCCGAAGGGTGTATCGACGAGATGTCTCCTCTCTCCATTCCCTCCTGCGGCATGGTCTCTTCTCCCAGACAGCCGTATGCGACCGTGCATCTGCCATTGTCATCGAGGTCTCCGTAGTATTCGTAAGGAGTCAGTTTGCTCTGATCCACCCTGCCCGGCAGACTGCCTTCGGTCCTGAACTTATCGCCGTCCTTTGACAGTGAAGCCCTCTTGTATACATCATCAGGGAATTCCGGCACGCCGCCATTCACGCTGACGTAGTGATTGCCATCGTACTCCGGTAGAGAAGCCGGATCGATCTCCTCCACGCTCCCGGATCTCCCTTTATCCGCAGCACTTTCGCCGCCGGACGTCCCTTCATCCTCGCTGTTCTTACTGCTCTTATCCGCGCCGTTTTCGCCGCCCTTATCCGCTTCTTCCTCTGATACATAGCCGAGCCTGCCAAACAGCGCGTCCCTGGCGCTCTTCACAAACGGCGCATCCGAAGTCAGGAAGAAAAAGCCCGCCAGTATCAAAACGAGCAATAGAGCAAGAGCCGGCCTCCGCCGGCTCCTCCTATTGTCATTTGCTTTCGAATAAGTGTCTCTCTTATCCATCTTATCCTGCTTACCCCAGTGTCTGCAGTCCCTAGTTCTGCGGACCTCTCTCTGCAACGATGTCCTCTGCAGTCTTGCCTGCGTTCGCTGCGATACCGAGCATCTTTTCCTTGAGCTCGAGCTCGATCCTCTGGAGCTCCTTCTCGGCCTCGGCTCTTGCGACCTTGCCGTCCTCCTGGATCTGCTGGATCTCGTCGAGCGCTGTGATCAGCTGCTCGTTGGTGTGCTGGAGCGTCTCGATATCCACGATACCTCTCTCGCTGGCCTTGGCTGTCTCGACCGTGCTCTGGTGGAGCGCCTCTGCGTTCTTGGTGAGCATCTCGTTGGTCGCATCCGTGACTGCCTGCTGAGCCTCGATGGCCTTCTGAGTGTGGTAGTTGTTGAGAGCCAGTACCATCTGGGTCTTCCACATAGGGATGACGTTGAGGATGGTGCTGTGGATCTTCTCTGACATGATGGTATCGGAGTTCTGTACCATCCTGATCTCCGGCGCGGACTGGAGGCATACCGTCCTCGAGAGCTCGAGATCGTAGATCTTCTTCTCGAATCTGGTGATCATGTCTGCGTAGTCCTGAGCCGCCTGGGCATCCTCTGCCTGGCCCGTCTCCCTGGCCTTCGCCTCGAGTGCAGGGAGAGTCTCCGTTCTAGCCTTTTCGAGGGCGAGCTTGGCTGCCTCGATATACATCGAGATCTCCTTGAAATAGAGTTTGTTCTTGTCATAAAGCTTGTCGAGCTGGACGATATCCTTCATGAGCTGCGCTTCATGCTCCTCGAGCAGCTTGACGAGCCTGTCGATATTGGCTTCAGTAGTGCTGTACTGAGTCTTGAGTCTCTCGAACTCCTTCTCGGCGCTGCCGAAGAGCTTCGAGAGGAATCCCTTTTTCTCTTCGCCGTTGGTCTTGAGCTCTACGAGCAGAGATGTGAGGACCTGACCGGTCTCTCCCATATCCTTGGCTCTTACGCTCTGGAGAGCTCCGTCCGCGAAGTCGGATACCTTGCGCTGTGCGCTTGCGCCGTAGCCGAGCACTGCATTGCTGTCAGTGATGTCGATCTTCTCAGCTACAGTCCTGATCTGTCTCTGTTCGTCAGCCGTGAACTGGGAGAGGGTGTCTTCCTTCTTCTCTTCCTCTTTCTCGGCGAACTCGGCTCCGAAATCGATAGCCGCTGCCGTGTCGATGGCTGCAGCCTGGGCTGCGACCTCGTTGATATCTGTCTTTAGCTCTGCGGTCTGCTCCTTGGCTGCTGTTTCTACTGCTTCAGGCGTCAATTCAAATTCACTCATCTTGTCCTCCTGTAAACTATCCGGCTCCTGAGAGCCGCTCCATATATTGATATACTTTCCGTTATTTGATCTACAGCTTTACATCGAAGTCCGAATCAAGCAGCCCCTTGTTGGCCAGTGTGGTCTGGAGCATCTTGATATCCGTGGTGATATCCATGATATCCTCCTCATGCAGCTTCTCGAGCAGGTTCTCGGAAGCCTCCGTGACCGAGTCGATGAGATCGATGAGCTGAGCCTTGATCTCCTGAGCCTGCTCCTCGAGGTAGTTCGGGTTGGTATTGATCACAGGCGCTCCGGATGCCGATTCCGTAACCTCTTCTTTGTTTCCCGAGATCTTGCCCATGTCCGCGATCTTGTCGTTGTAGTCGTCGGTCAGGCGCACGACCTCCGGGTAGTACTTCTCGCTGAAATCCTTGACCTGCTTCTCGAGTTCCGGCACCTCCTGGACTCTCGCATCGATCTTCCTGGTGACCGTTCTGAGCTCCCTGAGCTTAGCCTTGATCTCTGCGTCATCGGTCATCGTGATCAGATCGTCAAGGGTCTGAGGCTGGACGTTCTTTTCCTTGCCGGCCTTGCGTTTTGCCTTGTTATTGAGAGCTACTGACTTCTCTACTGATTCGATAGGCTCACCGTTCCTGGTCATGACGAGCATCCTGTTATTGATATCCACATATGCTCCCGGGAAGAATCCGTCGACTATCATCTGCTGGAGTTCATCGGCTACCTTCTCAAACGGTTTGCCTACATATGAAGCAAGCTCATCTATAGAGGTATTGCCATTGTAGTTGACCTTGCTCTCGTATGTGCGTATCCTCTTGGCTCTGGAGCTCAGCACGAGCTTCATGATGCCCGCAGCCGCCAGAGCGATCACTCCGATCGCGCCGACTGCAAGTCTGAATTCAGGATCGTCCGTTGAACCGGCTGATGACATCAGGAACAGTACGCCGATCACTGCAGAAGCCACAGTCCATCCGGACCTGCCCAGTCTCATCTTGTTGAGCTTCTTCTCCAGCCTCTTCTGCGTGAAGCTCTGAGTCTGAGCTGATGGGCGGCTCGCTGTATTGCCGGTGCCGCCGGACTTCCTGGTCGTGTTGACCGTGCCGGAATCGCTCTTCCTCGTCGTCCCTCCTCCGGAAGTCTTTGCAGTCGTGGTCTTAGTCTTCGCTGCGCCGCCTCCTGTCTCAGGCATGCCACCCGTTCCGAAGAGCTCGCCGAAGACACCGCCGCTTCCGTCGGCTCCCGAGATCGCGTCGCCCACTTCCCTCAGGGCATCACCTATCTCGCTGACCGTCCCCGGGACTGAGTCTATCGCTTCGATCTCGAATTCGAGCGAATTCGAATACATCACAAACGAGAGGCTCCTGGCATCAGCCGGTATGGCAAGCTTGGATTTGAAGTTCTTCTTCTCCCCGTCTGCCCACTCACCCGCATTGATCACAGCCGAGCCTATCTCGCTGTTGTCTGCTTTGTTGATGACTTTGATCCTGAAAGAGAATTTGCTGAAATTGAATCCCGAGTTATTGGTCACCGAGAATCTGTAGCTCAGCCTTCCGTCCTCGAGTCTTGATGTTTTGGTAGTTGCCTTGGCGCTGTTCTTGAAGTCGCTTTCGAACCATTCGACTACGGCAGCGCGCATGTCTTGAGTTTCTGTCATGGTACAGTCCTTTCTGTATGCTCATTCACACAGTGATTTTACCACAAATATATTAGAAATTCAGGCTATTGTCGAGCTCGACGTCTTCTCCTTCCGTGGTATGGCCTACCACCTGATATGCATCTTCGCCATTGACCTGTTCGATGGATTCATAGTCGTCCCTGTTGGTCACATTATCCATCACTACAGCTATGTGATCCTGCAATAGAGAATTCGCACTCAGGGCTGACAGGCTGCCGTCATCCATCAGGCAGACGATCGTCCTGTAGCCGCCGTTGCCGAACTTGACAAGATATATATCCTTTACCTTGCCGCTGTCTGCGAACGGATAGATGCCCTCGACACCCTCTTCCTTGATCTCGTTCTTTTTGAGATCGTCAGTAGGGATGATGACCACAGAGCCGTCCTCGAAGAGAGTGACCGAATCGATCTGGAGGGGCAGGGCTCCTTCAGTATCCTCATCCACACCATAAATGGACTTGACCACCTTAGGCGCATTCTCCTCCTCCTGCTCTATCTCGGCCTGTTCTTCCTCTGTCGTATCCTTGTCATCTCCGCCGCATGCGCACATGCCCACTGCCAGCACGAGCACCATCATCAGCATTGCGGCTCTTGTCAATATTCTCCTGACGTCCTTCATTATCCCTTTTTCCTTTCCGTTTCGTAATCCACAATATTGTACCATAACGGCACAATAACAAAGAAGCGGCTCAGCCGCTTCTTAGGTGAAATTTTAATGAAGTTTTAGATTGCCGCGATGGTCTATCCACCCAGGTAAGCCTTGCGGACCTCGTCGGATTTTGCGAGCTCCTCACCTGTGCCGGACAGCGATATCCTGCCCGTCTCGATGACATACGCTCTGTCTGCGACGGAAAGTGCCATCTGGGCGTTCTGCTCTACCAGAAGTATGGTGGTCCCGGCCTTGTTGAGGTTCCGGATGATCTCAAATATCTGGTCTACCAGAATAGGCGCAAGTCCCATTGACGGCTCGTCGAGCATCAGCAGCTCAGGATCGGACATCAGTGCCCTTCCCATGGCCAGCATCTGCTGCTCGCCTCCGGAAAGTGTGCCCGCGATCTGCGTAGTTCTTTCCTTGAGCCTCGGGAGCTGCTCATATACGTACTCGAGGTTATGTTCGATCCTGTCCTTCTTGGTAACGAAGGCTCCCATCTGGAGGTTCTCCTCTACCGTCATGCCCTGGAATATCCTGCGGCCTTCCGGTACGTGGCAGCTGCTGTATTTATGTCTTTC
>JAZUNV010000160.1:0-13162 GCA_045604305.1 Anaerovoracaceae bacterium
CGGCCATTTTGATTTCTCTGCTGTATCGCTTTTGCGTCACGCCTTACTGTGCCCTAGTACCGAATACTTTATAGTAGTGCTCGAGGCATGCGTTCATGCCCTTCTGGAGAGCACTTCTGAGCTTGAAGTAGTCGGAGCAATCCTCGTCCTGAACTGACTTCATGGCTGCGAGGTAGAGGTCAGTGTAGATGTTGACCTTGCAGATGCCTTCCTTTGCGCAGCGGCTGAGGTTGTCATCTCCCGAGCCGGAACCGCCGTGGAGCACGAGAGGCACACTGGTAGCCTGGCGTATGGAAGCGAGCGAGTCAAAGCTGATCTCAGGGATAGCCTTGGCCTTGTATACACCATGAGCTGTTCCGATCGAGATCGCCAGCGAGTCGCAGCCGGACTGCTCTGCGAATGCGGAAGCTTCGGCGGCGGTGGTATACATGGTCTCAGTGTCGTTCTCATCGAAATTGCTGGCTACGTGGCCGATCTCCGCCTCAACTGTGACTCCGCGTGCGTGAGCGTACTCTACTACCTTGCGGGTAGTGGCGACGTTCTCCTCGAAGCTCTTCATGGAAGCATCGATCATGACGGAAGTGAATCCGAGGTCAATCGCCTTCCTGCAGGTCTCAAAGCTCTCGCCGTGATCCAGATGGAGCACTACAGGGACCTTGGCTTCAGAAGCGTACTTCCTGCCGACCAGTGCGGCATCCTCGAGGCTGATGTTGTCTCCGAGGTGACTCTCGGCGATGCCGATTATCAGAGGGAGACCGAGCTTCTCAGCTATATATACGTGATTCTTGATGCTCTCCATGTCGAGGACGTTGGCCGACGGGATAGCGTAGTGGCCCTCCTGGGCCTTCTCAAACAGTACTTTAGAATTTACAAGCATTTCCGTATCCTCCTGTAACGATTACTCACCCATGACTATGACTCTGCACTTCCTCGGACGCTCTCTTGTCCTGTCGAAGTCAACGAAGTATACATATCCTGTAGTGCCGACTGCGAGTTTGCCGCCCTCGACCTCCAGCGTCGCGCTGTTGCCGAGCAGGGTAGCCTTCATGTGAGCATCGCAGTTGAGCAGGGCTGTCTTGTCGCCTCCCGGCAGATAAGCTTCTGCATCAGGCCATGAAGCAACGTCAGCATAGTGCTCAGGGCCCGGATACATGTACGGACCTTCCGGAGGTATCTCGGTCTGGTCAGGGATGATCTTGGCCAGTGCTGCGTTGAGGTCGACCTGCAGGAATTCCGTGCCGTCCTCCGTATAGTCGTGGACGAATTCCTCGAAGAAGACGGAGCATGTCGTATGAGGGGAGATGATGGTAACGATCCCGCTCTGGATGCCGCTGTTAGCGATGGCTTCCTTTACCTCAGGAGTGATGTTGATGAAAGTCGGGGTCTTGCCGTGCGACTTCAGGTTGATCTGTTCTTTGTAAATCTTCATATTTATATTACCTGCCCTTTGCTGTTACTTTGTTCTTTCTTTATAAGCCTTGACGATCGCTTCCGCCATCTCCTGTACGCGCTGTGCAGGTGACGGAGCATTGAGGATGCCGGAGGTGGCGCCTGTGCCGTCTGCGCCAAGCCTGACTACGTTGTAGCAGTCATCTGCGGTGACGACACCGGAGGCGATCATGACCAGCACGTCAGGGTTGACCTTGTTGAGTGCGGCTACGGTCTCTGTGACGTAGGAATCATCCGCGGTCTTGCCGGTGCCGATCAGGTCTGTCGGCTCAGCCAGTACGATGTCCGGATCAAGGCATGCGGCTGCAGCTGCTTCCATGGTGCTGTCGGCGCATACTACTGTGATCATGTCGAGCTCCTTGGCGCGCTTTACGCAGGCACTCAGCTCAGCGAGAGTCTTTGGATTCTCGGCGTGATTGAGGAAGACTGCCTCCGCACCGGCTTCCTTGAGAGATTCAGGAAGCACATGGCCCATGCCGCGGCCCGGTACCAGCGGATCGAGCGACTGTGCACATACGACTACGTGGCTGGTGTTCTCCTTGATCAGACGGATATCTGCGTAAGGACAGGTAAAGAAGATCTGAAGTCCCGTCTCGGCGGCTGTCTTGTCAGCTGCCTTTGCGAGCTCCAGGCTCTGCTGTCCATAGAGATAAGATTTTGGATTGACGATTAGAAATGGGCGTTCTGCTTTAGCCATGACCTGCTCCTCTCTATATATAATAATGAAAAAACCTTTGTTGACGCGCTTATCATAATTCATATTTAAACATATGTCAAGAACAAATGCGTCGATAATTCGAATGTGATTATTGTTTCACAAAGTTTTTTGAATTAATTGTGTCATTGAAACAAAAGAGTCTGAAACTCAGGTGATAATGAATAATTAAGCCAAATGCTCAGAACATAATTCTTGATATTGCAAAGCATAGACTATACAATTAACACAATTAAACGGGTAAAATAGGAGAGGTTAAAATGAAACTCAGCGGGGCATCCGTATTTCTTCTGGTAATATTGATACTGATCGTACTGCAGTCGTTCGGGGGATATCTCCAGATCCAGGATTACCGCAAAGCGGTACGCAGGATGCACAAGCTCGGAAATGTCGGCATGGGACAGAAACGCGGAAAGTTTCTGGACGGACATGTTGCCATAATTGCCTGTGACAACGAAGGCATCATTACCGGCGCGGAGGTGATGGACGGGATCGGAGTGCTGTCCCGCTTCCATAAAAAGGAGTCTCTCATGGAAATTCCTCTCGTAGGCACCAGCATCTATACATTCCTCGACATTGCGGCGGGGCTCGAAAAGAAAGAATGGAAGAGACTGCAGGGATACTTCAGAGCTTTTGAAGCACTGGAGGTCAGGCTCACCGACAGGGAGCTGACAAGAGAGCAGGAAGCTTACATGAAAACGAAGAGAGGCCAGAGGGGAAAGAGGCTCAGGTAAATCATTTCGTTATGCATCACCGGAAAGCGGCAAACGGGGCTGACAGTGCCGATAGCCGGTGCTACATATAAGTACGTTGGATCCATATATGTATTGTATGGAGACAGAGTTAAATCGAATGGAGGATTTTATGGAATTAATTACTAAACTGGCAGAGGGCTTTATGTCACTGTTCACTGCCGGCGGCGAGACCTTTGCGGGTTGGGTCACAGGGATCATTCCTATGGTCGTATGCCTGATGACTTTCGTCAACTCCATCATCAAGCTGATCGGTACTGAAAAGGTAGAGACCTTTGCGAAGAAGATCACCAGATTCGCAGTCCTCAGGTATACGCTGCTTCCGCTCATGGCAGTATTCTTCCTCGGAAACCCGATGTGCTACACATTCGGACGTTTCGTAGAGGAGAAGTATAAACCTGCTTACTATGATGCGACAGTAAGCTTCGTACACCCGATCACAGGACTCTTCCCTCATGCCAATGCCGGCGAGCTGTTCGTATACCTCGGCATTGCTGAAGGTCTGCAGAAAGCCGGACTCAGCACAGGCGGACTCGCTGTTCGTTATTTCATCGTAGGTCTCATAGTCATTCTTATCAGGGGTCTTCTCACTGAAAGGATCTATGCGTTCATGACAAGGAACAATTAGTGAGGGGAGGAAAAGACATGTATAAGACTATTAAGATCAAAGCTGGAGACGGCGGCTGGGGCGGCCCTCTCACAGTAACACCAACAGAAAAGTGCCACACTGTCCTCAGCGTGACAGGCGGCGGAATCCATCCGGTAGCCCAGGCTCTCGCTGACCTTTCCGGCGGCGTAGCAGTAGACGGATGGAAGACAACTCTCCCTGATGATGAGATCATGATCGCAGTCGTTGACTGCGGCGGAACCGCAAGGTGCGGCGTCTATCCTAAGAAGGGTATCTTCACAGTAAACCTGATGCCTGTAGGACAGTCCGGCCCTCTCGCTCAGTTCATTACACCGGACATTTACTGCTCCGCTGTAAAGGAAAAGGACATCGAGGTTCTCGGAGATGCTGCTGAGGCAGCACCTGCACCTGCAGCAGCTGCTGCAGCTGAAGCTGACAAGGGACCTAAGACAAAGGATGAGGCTAAGGCTGAGATCGCTGCTGCCAACGAAGGCAAGAAGCAGGGATTCGTAGTTCGCCTCGGTAAGGGAGTAGGTTACGTAGTAGGCCAGTTCTTCCAGGCCGGCCGTGAGACCATCGATATGGTCATCAAGAACATCCTTCCGTTCATGGCGTTCACAAGTACTATACTTGGTATCATCAGCGCCAGCGGACTTGGTAACGTTATCGCTAATACGATCGCACCTCTGGCAGGAACACTTCCTGGCATGCTGATCATCTGCTTCATCTGCTCGCTGCCGTTCCTGTCACCGATCCTCGGACCTGGTGCCGTAATCGCACAGATCGTAGGCGTGCTCATGGGTGAGCAGTTCGCAGTAGGAGCTATCCCTGCACAGTATGCTCTTCCGGCTCTGTTCGCTATCGACGGACAGGTAGGCTGCGACTTCATCCCTGTAGGACTTTCACTCGGAGAGGCTGAGCCTGAGACCATCGAGTATGGTGTTCCGGCAGTTCTGTTCTCCCGTATCGTAACAGGTCCTGTATCTGTTCTGATCGCATTTGCATTCAGCATCGGACTGTTCTAAACTTAACTCATTGATATGAGTTCGGGAGGACACTTCCTGCTGTGACAGCAAGGCCCCGACTTGATCAGAGCGTAAAACCTAATGATTCAACCATTACAGCCGGAGCGGTGGACCGCTTCGGCAGTATTGGTCGAGTAAAACGGAGGAGAGCATTATGGTATCAAAGAAAATCATCATTGGAGACCCACTGGGAATGCACATGCGTCCTGCCAGCCGCCTCGCCAAGATGGCAGCTGAGTATGAAAGCAAGGTAACTGTAAAATTCAACGGAAAAGATTTCGACTGCAAGAGCGTCATGCTGCTCATGACGGCCTGCATCAAGCACAATTCGGAGATCGAGCTGGTTTGCGATGGTCCGGATGAAGAGAAAGCGCTCGCTGAGATCGCTGGATTCATTGAGTCCGGCATGGGCGAATAATAACAACGATAACAATCCTGTGCTCCCCTGCAGCCATGCGGGGGAGCATTTGTTAAAATACTGGGAGGAACGGATATGTACAAGGGAATTGCCGCATCGCGGGGAATCGGAATCGGAAGCATCTGCCGCATCGTCGAGCAGGATCTTTCTTTTGAGACAAAACTGATCTCAGACATAGCTGCTGAGAAGGAACGCTTCCAGAAGGCCATCGACAGTTTCGTTGAAGAAACTTTCGCCATGGCTGAGGATGTTAGAAAAAATATAGGGGCTCAGGAAGCTGACATACTCATGGGCCACGCCGTCATGATACAGGACCCTGCAATGTCGGGAGAGATGTTCAGCATGATAGACGGCGGACAGTGCGCCGAGGCTGCGCTCACGGCGGTATGCGACATGTTCCACGGCATGTTCTCAGCCATGGATGACGAGATGATGCGCCAGAGAGCATCGGATATCGCGGACGTCAAGGTCTGCATACTCAAGAAGCTGCTCGGGATCGAGGATATAGATATCAGCAAGGTCGCTCCGGGCACCGTGCTCGTGTGCAAGGACCTGACGCCTTCCATGACATCACAGATAGTAAAGGAAAACGTTGCCGGCATACTGACGGAGGTAGGCGGCCCGACTTCCCACTCCGCCATACTCGCAAGAGCTCTGGAGATCCCGGCCGTACTCTCGGTGCCGGGCATCGTGGATGCAGTCTCCGACAAGGACACTGCCATCGTAGACGGGACGGACGGCGAAGTCTTCATCAATCCTGACGGCGATGTACTTTCGAAATACATCATCAAGCGTGAGGACTTCATCAAGAAGAAAGCCGAGCTCAAGAAGTTCTTCGGCAAGGAGACTCTGACTGCCGACGGCGACAAGCTTGAGGTGTTCTGCAATATCGGAACTCCTAAGGACGCAAAGAAGGCAATGGAATGCGACGGTGAGGGCGTAGGACTCTTCCGTTCGGAATTCCTCTTCATGGACAATACGCATCTTCCTACTGAGGATGAGCAGTTCGAAGCGTATAAGGAAGCTGTCGAGACGATGGGTGGCAAGACCGTCATCATCCGCACCCTGGACATCGGCGGAGACAAAGACATCCCTTACATGGACTTCGAGAAGGAGGAGAATCCTTTCCTCGGATTCAGGGCTGTCAGATACTGCCTCGCCAATCCTGACATGTATAAGACTCAGCTACGCGCCATCGTAAGGGCAAGCGCTTACGGCGCAGCCAAGATAATGGTGCCTCTCGTCACCACTGTCGATGAAGTCAGGAGCGTAAAGAAGCTCGTCGAGGAGATCAAGTCGGATCTTCGCAGGGAAGGAATCGCGTTCGACGAGACCATCGAGGTAGGCTGCATGATGGAGACTGCGGCATCCGCTGCGATCGCCGATCTGCTCGCCAAGGAAGCCGATTTCTTCTCGATCGGAACGAATGACCTCACGGGCTATACAATGGCGGTAGACAGAGGCAATGCCAAGGTGGCATATCTCTACTCGGCATTCCAGCCGGCGGTGCTCCGCTCGATCAGACAGATCATCGAATGCGGCAAGAAGGAAGGCATACCTGTCGGAATGTGCGGCGAAGCGGCTGCGGATCCTCTGATGATACCGCTGCTGATGTCGTTCGGACTCGACGAGTACAGCGTCAATCCTGTGCTCGTGCTCACTTCGCGCTGCATCATATCAAAGTGGTCCAAGGCTGAGGCCGATGCACTGGCGGAGAAGGTCATGGCAATGGACAATATAGATGACATCGTAGCAACTCTCAAGGCAGCTGCCAAGGAATAGACCGGATAAGGAGGCGATTATGACTGGTTCTGAGAAGAAAGAATTAATGAAAAAAGCCTGCGAGGTGAGGATGGGTATCATCGAAGGCACCCATGCCGCCAAGTCGGGTCATCCGGGCGGAAGTCTGTCCGCTGCGGACATGTACACATATCTGTATTTCAGGGAGATGAACATCGATCCTGAGGATCCTAAGGGCGCTGACAGAGACAGGTTCGTGCTCTCCAAGGGCCATACGGCGCCGGGGCTTTACTCCGTCCTTGCACACAGAGGCTTCTTCCCTGTTGAGGATCTGAAGACTCTGAGGAAGATCGGAAGTTACCTGCAGGGGCATCCTAACATGAACATGACTCCGGGCGTGGATATGTCCACCGGATCACTGGGTCAGGGCGTTTCGGCCGCTGCCGGCATGGCGCTCGGCGCAAAAAAGCTGGGCAAAGATCTGAGAGTCTACACTCTGCTCGGCGACGGCGAGATCGAGGAAGGCCAGGTCTGGGAAGCCATGATGTTCGCTCATCACTACGGACTTGACAATCTCTGCGTGATCGTGGACAACAATGATCTCCAGATCGACGGCCGGATAGCCGACGTCATCGACCCGTATCCGATCCCTGAGAAATTCAAGGCTTTCGGGCTCAATGTCATAGAGATCGACGGTCATGATTTCGATCAGATCGAGGCTGCTCTCAATAAAGCCAGGGAGACCAGCGGAGTGCCTACTGCGATCATAATGAAGACGGTCAAGGGCAAGGGCGTCAGCTTCATGGAAGACCAGGCCGGATGGCACGGCAAGGCGCCTGACGATGAGCAGTACAGGCAGGCTATGGAAGAACTCGGCAAACAGCTCGAAGAAGTGGAGGCGATGTAATATGGCAGATATCAAAAAGATCGCAACAAGAGAAAGTTACGGCAATGCGCTCGCAGAGCTGGGCAGAGAATTCGACAACGTGGTCGTCCTTGACGCAGACCTTGCGGGAGCTACCAAGACGAGCACCTTCAAGAAGGAGTTCCCGGACAGACACTTTGACTGCGGCATAGCCGAGGGCAATATGATGGCTGTAGCGGCGGGTCTTGCATCCATGGGACTTGTACCGTTCGCGTCGACATTCGCCATGTTCGCTGCGGGCAGGGCGTTCGAGCAGGTCCGCAACTCCATCGGATATCCCCATCTGAACGTCAAGATCGGAGCCACTCACGGCGGCATCTCGGTAGGCGAGGACGGAGCGTCCCACCAGTGCTGCGAGGATTTCGCTCTGATGCGCAGCATCCCGGGCATGACAGTCATCTGCCCGGCTGATGATGTCGAGGCGCGCGCAGCCGTAAGGGCCGCATATCATTTCGACGGACCGGTATATCTGAGGTTCGGCCGCTCAGGCGTGCCTGTATTCCACGATGAGGACGATTTCGAGTTCGAGATCGGCAAGGGAGAAGTCCTGTGTGACGGCGGAGACGTAGCTATAATCGCGACCGGCATCATGGTAGGCGAAGCTGTAAAGGCGGCGGAGGAGCTGAAGACCGAGGGCATCGATGCCAGAGTCATCAACATGGCTACCATCAAGCCTCTGGATGAGGAGCTCGTGCTCAAGGCTGCTGATGACTGCGGCAGGATCGTCACCTGCGAGGAGCACTCTGTGATCGGAGGACTCGGCGAGGCTGTCTGCTCGCTTCTCAGTGAGAAGCTGCCGACACCTGTGCGCCGCATAGGTGTCAACGACGAGTACGGACATTCGGGTCCGGCGGCAGACCTGCTCAAGGATTTCGGACTTTCGGCAGAGAACATCGTAAAGACCGTAAAACAATTCATCTAGAAGCTTTAAGTACAGAGCAATACAAGGAGGATCAGAATGAAGTTTTTCATTGATACAGCCAAGGTCGAAGATATCAGGAAAGCCAACGACATGGGCATCATCTGCGGTGTGACTACAAACCCGTCGCTGATCGCCAAGGAAGGCAGAGACTTCAATGAGGTCATCAAGGAGATCACTGAGATAGTAGACGGCCCGATCAGCGGAGAGGTCAAGGCGACCACTACTGATGCAGAGGGCATGATCAGGGAGGGCCGCGAGATCGCAGCCATCCACCCTAACATGGTCGTCAAGATCCCTATGACGGCTGAGGGCCTCAAGGCGGTCAAGGTGCTTTCGGCTGAGGGCATCAAGACCAATGTGACACTGATATTCACGGCTAATCAGGCGCTGCTCGCGGCAAGGGCAGGAGCCACATATGTATCGCCGTTCCTCGGCAGACTCGATGACATCTCGGTCAGGGGCACGGACCTCATCAGGGAGATCGCTGAGATCTTCGCTGTAGCGGGCATTGAGACTGAGATCATCTGCGCAAGCGTCAGGAACCCTATGCATGTCACGGACTGCGCTCTCGCGGGCGGGGACATCGCAACGGTGCCTTACGGAGTGCTCGAGAAGATGATCAATCATCCGCTGACGGATATCGGCATCGAAAAGTTCAAAAAGGATTATATAGCGGTATTCGGCGAGTAACCGATGCGGATCGCGGTCCGGAATCGAAGGACTGCTTCGCATGTTCGCCGGAAGCTGTCGATAGCGCGGCGCCGGTAAGTCCGTCTGCGAGAGTCCTCGAAAGCTCGAAGCACAAGCCGTTCCGTCGACCCTCCATGGGACTCCGGGAATTCCGCTCCCTCGGCAGGCTTCGGGAGCTCCAGTTCCCGGAGCTCCTTTCGTTGTCGGTTCGCCGTCACGGTGTGCTTCTGACCTTTCTTGCGGAAGTTCTCGCCGCCGGACTTGCCGGCGCCGCGAGCTGGCAGCCGTCTCACATGCTTTCATGCAATTAGACCGCTTGCGACTGGCGCGGGCGGACCGTGGGAGGCGCCGGCACTTAGCGATTGGCGAGCCGGAGGCGAAGACAGAGCTTAGTACCGCTGCGCCGGACAATGAGCGCGAGCGAGTCCGCACGGGTCAGTCGCAAGCGCCTATTCACAAATCAGTTACAGTCGAAGCCTTCCCGTGAACTGGGAGGGCTTTTACAGTTGACAACTATAATCTCTGGTGGTAAAATAACAAATTTTGTTTGCGTATTAGTACAAAAAAATATATAATTCGTTATAAAGGAGGATAGCGTCCATGTTCAGTGTCGGCGACCATATCGTGTATCCGATGTACGGCGCAGGCATCATCACGGAGATCGTAGAGAAGGATTTCCTGGGTGAAGTGCGCATGTATTATAATGTGTCGCTTCCTTATTGCCGCATGGAGGCATCTGTACCCGTAGACAACTGCGAGAAGCTGGGAGTGAGGGCGGTCATCGATGTCGCAAAGATCGAAGAGGTGATCACGGTGCTCAAGGGCCCGAGCGAGCCCATGAATCCCAACTGGAACAAGCGATACCGCGAGAACACCGAGAGGATGCAGACAGGAGACATACTCGAAGTGGCGGCGGTAGTCAGGAATCTCGTCAGGACCGACAGACAGAAACCGCTATCCACAGGAGAGAAGAAACTTCTTAATACAGCCAAACAGATACTTGAGAGCGAACTCATCTATTCTGGAGGCTACACAATGGAAGAAGCAGACGAGATGGTCGAACTCAATATTTAGCGGGGAGCGCCGCTGAAAGGGGTCGACCTTTTTAATGAGAAGAGAGCCATGTATAACAGAGAGACAAAGACCACGACGAATTACGCGATAATTGTCGCTGCCGGCAAGGGGGAGCGCATGGGCATCAATACGCCGAAGCAGCTCCTGCTGTACGGCTCATCGACTGTGCTCGGCACCGCGGTGAACGCTTTCGCATCTCACAGGGAGATAGACGGTGTCATCATCACTTCGCCTTCGGACGGTTCCCTCGATGAGACCTACAGGGAGATCGCTGCGGACTGTGAGAAGAAGGCTGAACGCGAAACGGGCTTCATCAGCATAGTGAACGGCGGAGCCGAGCGCGGCGATTCGGTAAAGGAAGGACTCAAGGTCGCTGCTGCGAGGGCTGCTGAGCTTGGCGCGGATCCGGAAAAGGTCGTAGTGCTCATACACGATGCCGTCAGGCCGGGTATAACTGCCGACATCATAAGCAGGAACATCTCCGGAGTCATAAAGTGCAGGGCGGTATGCACAGCCATCCCTTCTTCGGACTCAATTCGTATGATAAACTGCGATAAAAGTCAATATGACGGCTCTTTGCCATTGAAAGAAGCTATCACTTATCCTATAATGGACACTGATGTTGTCAGAAGAGATCTGATCTACAGGGCGCAGACCCCTCAGTCCTTCTGGCTCACAGACATACAGAAAGCATACGACAAGGCAGACGGAGACGGTTACTCTTCAACGGACGATGCTTCCATTGCTGAGTATGCCGGGCTCAAAGTGGCTCTGGTGGAAGGCTCCACTGCCAATAACAAAATAACGACGCAAGAGGATATTCACATGTGTACCAGGATAGGTACCGGATATGATGTCCACCGCCTTGTCCCGGGGAGACCACTCATACTCTGCGGGACCCCGATCCCCAACAATCTCGGGCTGGACGGCCATTCGGACGCGGACGTTGCTGCGCACGCGCTGATGGACGCACTGCTCGGGGCTGCAGGACTCGGAGACATAGGCAGACATTTTCCGGACACAGATGATAAATACTTAGGAGCGGATTCGATGAAGCTTCTGGCTGAGGTCAGGAGCATGCCGGGCATTGACTGGATCAATAACGTAGATATCACTATCATAGCCCAGGCGCCGAAGCTCGCACCTTACATAGAACAGATGACACAAAACATAGCAGATGTACTCGGGATCCCAAGAGGGGCTGTCAACGTGAAAGCCACCACGGAGGAGGGACTCGGGTTTACAGGCAGCGGTGAAGGCATAGCCGCCCAGGCCGTTGTCTCTATAGAAGGGAGTTTTTAAAAAATGAGATTATCCAAGACGCACCTCAAAACTTTAAGAGAAGCACCATCCGATGCTGTGCTCGAGAGCCACAAGCTGCTCGTAAGAGCCAACATGATCAGACAGGAGGCAGCAGGACTGTACATGTATCCTAAGCTGGGATACAGGGTCCTCAGAAAGGTAGCGCAGATAGTAAGAGAAGAGATGGATTATATCGACTGCCAGGAGGTCTACATGCCTCATATCAATCCGGCTGAGCTATGGCAGGAGACAGGCAGATGGTACGCTTACGGACCGGAACTCTGGAGGATAAAGGACAGAAACGACAACGACTTCATACTGAACCCTACATGCGAGGAGATGTTCACGGATTTCGTCCGCAAGGAGTGCTCGTCATACAAGGAGCTTCCGTTCTCTCTCTACCATATCCAGTACAAGTACAGGGATGAGTCGCGTCCGAGATACGGACTCCTGAGAACGAGAGAATTCCTTATGAAGGACTCATATACATTCGACGCCACAGAGGAAGATCTGCACACTGCATACATGAGACAGTATCATGCATACGAAAAGATCTTCACGCGCTGCGGACTAGACTACAGGATCGTCGAGGCTGACAACGGCCCTATCGGCGGCAGCAAATCGCACGAGTTCTCGGCTCTCTCCGATTGGGGCGAGTCCGACATCCTCTACTGCGATGAGTGCGGAATGGCCGCGACGGTCGAAAGAGCTGAATGCAGGGATGATGAGTCTGTAAAGGAAGAGATGCAGCCTACAGAGGTCGTGTTCACACCGGGCACAAAGACCATCGAGGATGTATGCAACTACCTCAAGCTCCCTGTGGAGAAATCGATAAAAGCTCTGATGTTCACTACATACGACACGGATCTCCAGCCTAAGGACAACGTCGTATGCTTCGTAAGAGGAGACAGACAGCTCAACATGACAAAGCTCGTCAATGCCCTCGATATCCCGGCTCACTACATCGAATTCGCTGATGAAGATGTCACCGGCCCTGTCACGGGAAGCGTTGCAGGTTTCACCGGCCCTGTAGGACTCAAGAACTGCATCGTAGTAGTCGACTCCGAGCTCGTAGGCACGGTCAACATGTGCGCAGGCGCCAACAAGGAAGACCACCACATGCTCGGCGTATGCTACGGCAGAGACTACACGGGCGACATCGTGACGGATATCAAGGAGCTCCAGGAGGGAGACGCCTGTCCGCACTGCGGCAAGCCGGTCAAGTTCAGACGCGGCATCGAGGTCGGTCAGATCTTCAAGCTCGGACTCAAGTACTCCGAGAGTATGAACGCGATGTTCAAGGACGAGAACGGTGAGGATCATCCGTACTGGATGGGATGCTACGGCATCGGCGTATCGAGGACTATGCAGGCTGTCGTAGAGCAGCATCACGACGAGAAGGGCATCATCTGGCCTCTGTCGCTCGCTCCTTACCACGTGATAGTCACTGTCATCAAGTCCTCGGACGAGACACAGCTGGCTCTCGCATACGATATAGAAAAGAAGCTCGAGTCCATGGGCG
>JAZUNV010000161.1:0-5117 GCA_045604305.1 Anaerovoracaceae bacterium
AGGTAAGACAGTAGGCACTCTCGCTACAGTATATGCAGGATTGTTCTGCGTATTCTACTTCGACCTCGACGGCAAGCTGCTCTATTACGTAGTCGAGCCGTTCATGAAGAACCACTTCGACAACATGAAGAGAAGAGATCCGCACGACGTACCATACGCACAGATCGATTCCGAGTACATGAGTAAATAATCACTACTAATACAGAGCGAGGTGCGTATACGCTGAAGCGAGCGTTAGCGCCGGTGAGATTCTTCGGCCTGCGGCCTCAGAATGACAGATAAAAGTCATTCTGAGGAGCTATCCTAGGATGTCATCCTGACGGGTGATCCTAGGGTGTCATCCTGACGGGTGATCCTAAGATGTCATTCTGACGAGCGAAGCGAGGAAGAATCTCATCGTCAGGAATTATTGCGTATTCGCGCCTCGCAAATGAAAGAAGTTATAGCAACATGAAGAAAAAATTTAAAGCCGAATCCCAGCGTCTGCTGGACATGATGATCAACTCGATCTACACGCACAAGGAGATCTTCCTGCGTGAGATCATCTCCAATGCATCCGATGCCATCGATAAGATGTGCTACATCGCACTCACCGACAAGAACGTCGGGATGCAGAGGAGCGACTTCGAGATCATCATCACCCTCGACAAGGAGAACCGTACACTTACGGTCAGCGACAACGGGATCGGCATGAACTCAGAAGACCTCGAGAAGAACCTGGGCGTCATCGCATTCTCAGGAAGCCAGAAATTCTCCGAGGAACTCGAAAAGAAGAAAAGCGAGCCGGGACTCAGCGACACAGACAAGGTAGATATCATCGGACAGTTCGGAGTGGGCTTCTACTCCGCGTTCATGGTATCCGACAAGGTCGAGGTCGTGACTAAGAAGTACGGCGAGGATCAGGCTTGGAAATGGACCTCCGAGGGCGCGGGCGGCTACACTGTCGAGCCGGCCGAAAGAGACGGTCACGGCACGGATGTCATCATGCACATCCGTGAGGACGGAGAGGAAGCTGACGAGTACAGCCAGTACATCAGGGAATACCCGATATACAAGCTCGTGAGAAAGTACTCAGACTACATCCGCTACCCGATCAAGATGCTCATGCCTTACCCTAAGGTCAAGGAGGGCTCGGATCCGGAGAACCCTGAGTATGAGGAAGTCTACGACTATGAGACACTGAACTCGATGGTGCCGCTCTGGCAGCGCAAGCGCTCCGACGTCACAAAGGAAGAGTATGACGAGTTCTACAAATACACCTTCCACGACGACACGTCGCCGCTCGAGGTAATCACGGTCTCTGTGGAGGGAGTCGTGAGCTATGACGCCCTTATGTTCATCCCTGAGCTGATACCTAACAAGTACTACACGGATGAATTCACGGGAGGCCTCCAGCTCTACAGCTCGGGCGTCCTCATCATGGAGAAGTGCAAGGAGCTCCTGCCGGAGTACTTCAACTTCGTCAAGGGCGTGGTCGATTCACCGGACCTTTCTCTCAACGTATCGAGAGAGATGCTCCAGCACGACAGGCAGCTTCGCCTGATCTCGAACAATCTCGAGAAGAAGGTCAGGTCCAAGCTCGAGGAAATGAGGGACAAGGACCGCGAGACCTACGAGAAGTTCTACAAGAGCTTCGGGCGTCAGCTCAAGCTCTGCGCGCTCGATGACTACGGCAAGTACAAGGATCAGCTCCAGGACTTCCTGATGTTCTACTCTTCCACAGAGGAGAAGCCGGTCACTCTCGCCGAGTACGTCGACAGGATGAAGGAGGATCAGGAGTACATCTACTACGCGACAGGCGACAGCCTTGAGGCCGTGGACAAGATGCCTCAGACCGAGATCCTCAAGGACAAGGGCATCGAGATCCTCTACTTCACCGACAGCACGGACGAGTTCATCCCTGACATGTTCAGGACTTACAAAGAGAAGAAGTTCATGTCTGTCATCGACGGTGACTACGACCTCGGCGACAAGAAGAAGGATGAAGAGGCTGAGAAGGTATTCAAGGACTGCTTCGACTTCGTCAAGGAGACACTGGGCGATCAGGTGGACGTGGTCAAGGCGACCACCAAGCTCAAGACCCACCCTGTATGTCTCTCGAGCGGTGAAGGCATCACCTTCGAGATGGAGAAGTACTTCACGGCGGTCAATCCTGACCTCGGAATGAAGGCCAAGCGCATACTCGAGCTCAACGTGGATCACGCCGCATTCCTGGCACTCGACAGGGCCAGAGTGGATGATCCGGAGAGAGCGAAGAAGATGTGCGAAGTGCTCTTCAACCAGGCGCTGCTGATAGCAGGCCTGCCGATCAAGGATCCGTCAGCGTATACCGATACAGTAACATCGCTTTTCTGATTATTAAAAAGCACTTGCGGATCTACAAATAAAGAGGCGGATCTATAGACGCACTCCGGACAGGGAAATGGATCCACTTACTAATACGCAAGGCGATTTGTGTAGAATTCCGGCAAAACAATAAGACGATACACATATTGATCAGCATCTGTGTAATATTCTCGGAAATCCAGGCGGTCATACACCAAATTTGATGGAAATCAGAACTGATCAGAAGAAGGAAAGCCTTTTCGCAGAGAAAACAGTGTATGATGCCGGAAAAACAAGTAGATATTACACAAGCGAAGTGAAAATAGTGTATGGATTCCCAAAAAAGGAAAGATATTACACAAAACTGACAGACAGGTAAATGGAACAGGATAAGAGAGATACGAAAATTTTAACAGTAGCCGGCAAGGGCGGCGTAGGCAAGACCTCGATCAGCAGCGCGATGGTGCGCATCCTCACCGAGGAGTACCCTGATGCGAGGATACTCGCGATCGACGCCGACCCTGCTATCGGACTCACGACAGCGCTCGGGGTAGAGCCTACAGACACGCTCGACGGCATCCGCAAGAAGATCGTCGGAAGCGTCGAGGATGGCCGCCCTAAGGAAGCCATCGAGATGCTCAACGAAGCGAGGTTCCGCATATTCGACACCATGCTCGAGGCGCAGAAGTTCAGCTTCCTGGCTATCGGAAGGCCTGAGGCTGCCGGCTGCTACTGCAAGGTAAACGCCTACCTCAAGGAAGTCATCAGCCTCCTGGCTGCAGACTTCGATTACGTTGTCATTGACGGCGAAGCGGGGATCGAACAGATCAACAGGAGAGTCATGGAAAAGGTCACGCATCTCTTCCTGATCACCGACCCGAGCCGCAAGGGCTGCAAGGTGGTGGATACCATCAAGGAGGTTGCCGATGAGCTCGTGATGTACGACAAGTGCGGAGTCATCGTCAACAGAGTCAAAGAGGAATCCATTCCTCATATCAAGATCGAGTCGGCAGAGGTCCTGGCTTACATCCCTGAGGACAAGACCCATGCCGACAACGACATCATGGGAGTCAGCGTGTTCGACCTGCCGGAGGATTCACCGGTGATGCAGGGAACGCGCGAGGCTCTCCGCAAAATGGAGCTGATATAGTGACCAAAAAGACCGGCGAACATGTCGTGAGCGAATGAGCGAAGTTCGGATCGATCAGGATGTTTCGCAAGGCATTACAGTATCAGCCCTTAAGCCTGAATACAGTATCGAATGCTGTTTGAGCGATAAACTCGCGAGGGAGCATGTGAGGCGGTCTGCCGGATTGCCTGCAAAACTTTCTGTACTAAAGGGCTTTTGATCAATAACGGTATTTATTGAATGTAAATATATGAGAGGGAGGTTAGCACATTGAAAGACTTGAAGCATCTAATCTACTTCGAGAGTCTTCTTGACAACGCTGACAACGAGCTGGTTGAACAGGCCAGGAAGGAAGGCAAGTGCATCATGGGATACACCTGCTACCACATCCCGGAAGTTCTCCTCAACGTTGACAAGTGCGTTTCAGTCAGACTTCGTGCACCGAGAACGGGATCGGTCGACATTTCTACCTATTACATGTCGAACTACGTTTGCGAATTCGCACGTGCTCTGCTGGAGAGGGCGATCGAGGGAGGATTCCAGTTCCTGGACGGACTTGCTGCAGTCGATGCATGCTCGATGATGAACAGATTCTATGAGCACTTCGGTATCCTGAAATGCAACGACAAGCCGCACTTCTTCCTGCCGATACTGGACGTTCCTTACAAGACAGAGGACTTCTCCTACGATCACATGCAGAGACAGCTTGAAGTAAGACTTCTCGCAGCCATGCATGAGAACCTGGGAGCGGATGTCTCTGACAAGGCTATCAGAGAAGCCGTAAAGGAGCACAACGAAGTCTGCAAGATCATCCAGGAGATCAGCGAGATGAGAAAAGCTGACAATCCGGTGATCACGGGTTACGAGTTCCACGTTATCAACCTCGTCACCTACACTTGCCCGAAGTATCTGATCCTGCCTTACCTCAAGGAGACTCTCGCAGAGCTCAAGAAGAGAAAACCTGACGAGAAGCTTCCAAGAGCAAGAGTCGGTATCGTAGGCTCGGAGATCGACGATCCTGAGTTCACGAAGATGATCGAGGACGCCGGCGCAAGAGTGGTATTCGACAGGCACTGCTTCGGATCCATCCCGGGCAGAGAGGTCATCGAGCTCTCCGACGATGAGGACGCACTGCCTCAGATCGTACGCCACTACATGAACACTTCGGAGTGCGCTCGCTACATCGCAGACAACAAAGTACTGCAGAGAAGAGAGACCGCCGACAGACTCGCAAAGGAGTTCAAGGCCGACGGTATCATCTACGAGCAGATGAAGTACTGCGACTTCTGGGGATTCGAGAGAGCCCTGGTCAGCCACATCATGTCAGAGGAGTACGGATGGCCTGTACTTTCGATCGACAGACTGTACAATGCGAAAGGCTCCGGACAGCTCAGAACGAGGTTCCAGGCATTCGTGGAATCGCTTGAGATCAAGAAGATCCAGAAAGAGAAGGGAGGCAAGAAGTAATGGTACTGACTACAGAACTGCTCGGCATCAGGAACTCTCTTGCCGAGAAAGCCGAAAAGAGGGCTAAGAAAGCTGCCGCTAACGGCAAGCCTAAATATCCGAACCCTGCATTCTGGCGCTGCAAGGACAACATGGACTTCAAGGCCCAGGGCAAGAACCTCATGGAGGTCGGCAAGATCATCATGGACATGACCAA
>JAZUNV010000162.1:0-27550 GCA_045604305.1 Anaerovoracaceae bacterium
CTATTAAATTGTTTCACACCTCCATCGATTGCCATATTTATTCGCCAAGCTGCTCAATGAGATAGTTATCGTAGCCGATCTCCTCGATCAGGTTCAGATGCTGACGTACCCAGTTAAAGTGTTCCTGCTCATCGACGATGAACTCTTGGATCATGTTCTTTGTTACATAGTCGTCATCAAACATAGAGAGGGCCTTGCTCATCATCGGAAGCGCCTCAGCAGCATCCTTGCAGTCATACTCAAGCATCTCTTTTACATCGGTGAATACCGGATAAACTGCGACTTCTACCTTAGGTGTAACGCCGAGCTCGATAAGGCGTGCATTTACCTTCTTCGCCTCTTCCCACTCTTCATCGGACTCAGCCATGATCTTGTCGCCGAGCTTTCCGAATCCGCGTTCCTTAAGCAGCTGTGCCTGAATAGAATGCTGCTGTGAATTACCGAACCATCCCTTAGCAAGTTCCTGAAGAAATTCTATCTTAGTCATAATTAAAAGTCCTCCTTGTATATAGCATTAACCGGTTGCGCGCCTTTTGATTGTGCACAATCAATTATTATTATCCATATACACGGAGGACGTTCAATTCACAATCAGCTTGATTTTTCCCATAATGAGAGCTTTAAGCAATATTCTCTCATTGTTCAGCCAGGTATTCCCGCAGCGGCTCGGGCAAAGCTTTTTCGAATACTTCCGCGAGTTCATCTGCGGTCAGGTCAAAACGGCCCATCACCCAGTCACAGATCAGAGCTACGTTACCATGGCAATAGTGGTGGATGTATATTCTGGTTTCCTCATCAAGACTGTCTGTTCCGGCTGCCCACATAACATAATCTCTGAGGAAGCTGTCATTAGCCTCCACCATATATTGCATGAAGGCGTCAAGCCCGGTGGTATGAAGGAAAAGATTTGCAAGATATGCTTTTTCTTTTTCAAAATACCTTGCAGCACTTATCAGTATGCTTTCCCATGGGCGTCCGTCTACATCTGTTTTACCCATTATCTCTGATATATTGCATGAGTAATCCCAGGCGATAAGGTCATACTTATCTCTGAAATGCCGGTAAAATGTTGCAGATGAATACCCGCAGTTCTCCGTTATATCCTTCACCGTGATCTTATCGACACTCCTGTTTTGCGCGAGTTCCAGGAATGACTCCACCAATATTTCTTTTGCCGTCTTCCTTTTCACTTTCCTCACCTGTCTGAATGATCAACAGATACAAACATTATCATGGATCCTGATCGGTATAATTTATGATATCACAGTCCTCAATAATTTTGACGACAATAGTGTGCTTTGTACCGGGTGCGACGGCAAAGAGATGGTCTTGCAGTATTGAGGAAGTCTGCCATTTCCTGTCTGCTCATGGAAACCGACAAGGATGATTTATCCCCGATACTGAACAATATCATCTTACCAAAGCCGATATATGCTCCTGCCAGCATGGACAGTAAAAAGTATCCGGCAGGATTCTTCTTCAAAAGAGCGGACTTTGCGTCATCTCCTCGCAGCTTCAATCCACGCCTACCCATCAAGTAGCGAAACTACTAGTTTCGGACATGATAAAAGCCAGGGCATCCACCCTGGCCATAACGAAAGCTAAGCTTTTTTATCCTTGCGTCAATTGATTTTCTTTCCACCGGAATACACGTCCTTCGGCATATTGTTGCTGAATCCATCATGCTCTGCAGTCAGGAGATCATTATCAAATACCAGGAAGTCTGCATCCTTACCAACTTCTATGGATCCCTTGGCATTTTCGATACCGAGCTGCTTCGCTCCATTGATCGTATATCCCAGAAGCATTTCTTCAATGCCCATTCTCTCATCTTCAGGAGGGAATATATAATCATATCTTTCGATACCTGCAAGCTTTGTCTTTTCAGAAACAAAGCGTGTCATTCCGATTTCCATGCCAAGATAAGGGTTCCAACTAGAAAAATCCGTGTATACAATGGTATCGCTTGACCAGGCAACCAGAGCTCCGCTGTCCCAAACTGATTTGCAGCGATACAGTTTCTGGCCCCGTTCCTCGCCGAAAAGCCTCTTATACACATTGACATCATCAGCGTGCCACCATGGCGTAAAGTTCGCGATCACTCCCAAAGGCGCAAAACGTGTGAGATCTGCGGTGTCCTGGATCTGCAGGTGAGCGCTTACGACCCTGATACGGAATTCATCTCCTAGCTCTTTTCTGACCTGCTCCACGGCATCCAGCACCAGGCGGGATGAGGCTTCACCGACTGTATGCGCATGAAAGTCCAGCCCCTCTTTATTCAGCTCTTTCAGAAGCGTCACAAGCTCTTCCAGATTCATGGCATTACAGCCTGTTTCACCGGTGTCCGCATATGGTGTGACCATGGCCCCGGAATGGAGCTTCAAGGTGCCGTCCATGAAAAGCTTCAGGGTATGGATCTTCATGTGTTCTGTATTGTATTCCTTCTGAAGGCGCTTCAGCTCCTTTATGCCCTCTTCTGCCTCCCAGGCTGCCGAGATCACATAACAGCCATCTACATAAACCGGAAGCTTCCCTTGTCTGTCCAGCTCACGGAGGCGGGAATAAACGCGCTCATGAAATTTAGGAAATCCGGGGATACCGGCATCAAAGACCCCTGTTACACCGGCATTGACAGAAAAATCGATCCAGCGCTGAAGCGCGGCATCTATCATAGAATCCGGCTTATCCATGGCGCCGTCCAGAATGACAGGCAGTTCAGCCGCTCCCTCGCTCATTTCTCCGGTCACATGCCCGTCCTTACGTACATAAAAGCTTAAGCCCGGCACCGGATCCTTGATCTCGTCTGTGATGCCATGCTTCTTCAGGATATTGGAATTCACCCAGATGCTGTGTCCCTGAGCTTCCTGAATCTGTATCTCCCCGTCCGGACAAATCAGGTCCAGATCCTCTTTCGTGATATTGTCCCCCTTCAGATACTTTTTATCCAACATAAAGCGATAACGTTCCTTACCTGGATTCTTCCTGATGTAGTCCGATATAAAATCCAGGGCTTCTTCTTTGCTCGCACATTGAATTATTTCTCCGAAGCCTCCTCCTCCTATTAATTCATACCCGGCTCCCATGGTCACATGGACATGGCTGTCGATGATGCCAGGCATAATGAATCTCCCAGCGAGGTCAGTGACAGGCCCCTCATATTCCGAAAGCCCGGCCTCATCACCTACATAGACGAATTTCCCGTCCTTCACAGCAATGGCAGATGCCTTCGGATGCTCGCTGTCCGCTGTGAAAATGTTCGCGTTTTTAATAATCTGATCTGCCTGCATTGTGACTCCTTTCTAAAACCAGTGTTGATTCAGGATTGGTCATTTGATCGATCTCTGTGCTTTGTTGACCCTCGTATCATGGGACAATCTCATGATCGTATTAATAATATCATATATGAAATACTTTTGGATAGAGTGACATACTCCCACCACTTTCACTCTCTCCACAGGCATAAAAAAGCCATTACACCATTTCACGTATTGGCTAGTCAGTAATGCCTAATCTGTTATTTTTGACGACAATTGCAGTCATCGTTCCGATAGCTGAAAGGATTTGAATTCCTTTGTATGCATCGTTCGTGAAAAATGCCGTTTTCCCAAAATCGCTGAACACGTTGGGATCACTGGGATACAGCGTTTTCTTCAGCCAACCGCGCGCACCATAGCAAAGCAGACACCCCCGCGGTGTCTGCTTTGTTATGAGTAAGTGTGGTGGGCGAGAAGCCGCGCGCCACATGTGTCTTGGGGAGCATGTAGACAAATAGATTTGTGTATTATCCTTTTGAATCCGACAATTGATACACAAATTCGTCTCCCAGACGCCTGTTTAGCTCTTTGAAATTGCTTCTTTGTGTATTATTTAAGGAATCAAGATATCTCATACACATGTTCTCCGTGAATCATGTGTATGAGATCCCTAGCTCGGTGTAATCATACACAAATCGGAGGAATCATGATTATTTACAAGGAGCAGATCGGAAGATTTGTGTATGATCAGAGGAAAATGCTCGGAAAATACACAAATGAGTGCGGGGCAGCCGAGTCAGCCGTGTCAGCGATTCCTTTCAATATCGAAAAGCATTGCGATCGCAGCAGATGCCGACGCGAAGCAGATCGCAGGGATCCATATATGAGCCCACGACACAGCTGCAATTACAGCTTCCGGCTGTACTCCCGCTGTTGCGTTGAATCCGGCTGCAGCCAGAGTGAATCCGAACACGGCGCTGCCGACGCCCTGTCCGAGCTTGTCTGCAGCTGAGACCCCGGCACTGCCAAGACCGGCGGCAAATATGCCTGTTTTCATATAGGTATAAGTGACCATATCTGCGATCAATCCCATCATGACCCCGGTCGCTGCTCCTATGCCGCAGCCACATATTTACCTGACGTATCAATGACGCCCAGAGTCAGTGCCGAACCGTTGACCGATATTGTTCCCCCTGCATATACGGCATAACATGTAGACTTCACAGCAAGCTGCGGTCCCGTCTGAGGATTACTGTTTGCTCCGATCAGGATATTGCCGTCCGCCTTTATACCGCTGGCGCCCTGCTCTGCGTCGATCGCGAGGGTCGCATTTCCTTTGATCGTCAGATCACCGGTCGAATAGATCGCGACAGGGTCTGTTGCCTTTTTCGTTCCGACAAGAGCAATGCCGCTGTCGCCCTGTACATCTACTGTAGAGCCGGCAGGAAGACTGATCCCTGCAGTATTTCGTATAGCAGCTTTATTGTTTTATGTATGAGTATTTCTTCTGAAGATATCGGAGGAGCTCAGCCTCATTGCCTGATATTACCGTTATATCTCAGGCACAGCATCGTGATATCATCGAACTGCTCTGCGCCCTTGACGAATTCATCGATCCCGTCCTTTACGTTTATCAGGATCTGCTCCGGCATCGCGTCAGGCTCCCTGTTGAGCGCATCGAGCATGCGGTCAGTACCGAAAAGCTCATTGCTGCTGTCTGTAGCCTCCGCCACTCCGTCAGTGTAGACGAACAGCGTATCTCCGGGCTTCAGCTCGAAAGGATGCTCCTTGAACTTCATCCCTTCAATTGCGGCCACGGCAGGCGAGTGCCTGTACTCGACCAGGGCGAATTCATCACCCTTCCTGCGGAGCACCGGGTGCTCATGACCGGCATTGGCAGCCATGCCCTTTCCGGTGGATATCTCCAGTATGCCCAGCCAGACGGTCACAAACAGCTCCGCGACGTTGCCTTCACAAAGCTGATTATTGACATCACACAGGATCTCGGCAGGGCTTCCTCCCATCATCGCGCGATTCTTGATGAGCGTACGCGCTACCATCATGAAGAGAGCCGCCGGCACGCCCTTGCCCGACACGTCAGCCATGACGAGTGCGATGTGGTCTTCATCGACGAAGAAGAAGTCGTAGAAGTCACCGCCGACCTCCTTTGCCGGAGTCATAGAAGCATGCAGGTCAAATTCCTTGCGCTCCGGGAACACCGGAAAGATATTAGGCAGGACATTTGCCTGGATGTCTGTCGCGAGATTGAGCTCTGTCGCAAGCCTCTCCGTCTTCTCTGTCTCGGCCTTCTGGGCGTATATGGTCTTTCTTCCCTGCTCAGCGATCATCGTGCAGATGATAGCGATCATGGAGAATAGCACGAATTTAGGC
The DNA here is from genome assembly GCA_045604305.1 of Anaerovoracaceae bacterium. GTDB lineage: Bacteria > Bacillota > Clostridia > Peptostreptococcales > Anaerovoracaceae > Crickella. The sequence continues at coordinate 5,646 of JAZUNV010000162.1, forward strand.
AGGAAGCTGTGCTGCAGGAAATGCATGAACAGATGGTCGTTGTCGATCAGAGCAGGGTCGATCGCATTCCTGAGCGGCATGAATTCCGGGAAGTTCAGTACAGTCCCGGCCGGAAGGTCCACCATGTTGAGATCCACTCTGCTTATCCCTCGCGTGATGCCGTAATAGCTCGCAGCAAGGTAAGTAATTATCGTAAGTGCAGCTACAAGCGATGTCAGCGGGCGTGAATAATACCTCACCGACAGCGCCACAGGGAACACAAGGCACAGGACGATGTTATGTCCCAGCACCATATGAAGCCTTGCCAGCACAACTACGTATGCTACCATGAGGAGAACCTTGAGCCAGGGTTTCTCGCCTTTGAGGTAGAAGCATATCAGGGCAGGTACGACCATCTCGACTATCGCGAAGCTGAGATAACGGACCAGAACGCTGCTCTTGATCGTAAAAACGTTAAGCGCCGACAGTACGATAATGATCAGCGCGATAACGGCTGTATACAGAAGGATCCTGGCTACGAACATATTTGCCTGGATCTCATTTTGCCACAGCGTATCCGTGCTGTGCATGAATTCGTCCCTTAACTTTCCGATCAGTGACTTTGTCTTCTTCACTATTTCTTTCTCCTCTCTTCTATTTCAGATATCGCGGCGGACGTGCCGCTTGCGATCAGTTCACCGATCACGCGGCTCATTTCCTTTTGCGTTGTCTTTGGCATATCCCTGAGGAAGTTCCCGATCTTTTCAAGCGATTTGAGTTTCTGACTGTAGATTTCGTCGAGAGTATCCATCCCTGTTGATTCAAGGATGGAGAAGAGCGCATTGACGAAGGACTCCCTCTCCTCATCGTTTATCTTACTGAGCCAGTCTTTCTGTGAACGGGTGATGAGCGATCCTAGGCCGGACTGCTCGCAGCTTACAAAGCCGTTGCGCTCTACACGCCAGGTAAGCGAGTCATGCTGGGCGAGGCCGATGGTATTGCTTCTTATATATATGTGTTCAAAATCGCTTCTGAGAAGATGAGCTATGACCGATGTCTCAGGGACTATGCTCCTGACCTTTGGCACCACGGCCCTGTACTCCTCAGTCTCCATCACCTCGCGCCTGAAGCCCGGACCGTCGTTTGTGTATACCCTGATGATCCTGTCCCTGACGGCTTCGTCGCAGAAGGCCGATGCGTAGACGGCGAAGTTACCGCCCTTGGAGTGGCCTCCGACGCGAAGCGGCCTGTCGATACGCGACCCTATATCGCTGAGATATGCGGCCGCTGCCTTCTGTCCCGGAGTCACCGGCTTGTAGCTCATGTTGAAGTCTTCCTTCCAGCCCACTATGGTGCTGTCGGTGCCTCTGAATGAAACATATGCCGTGCCATCATCAAGAAGGAAGGTCACTGCCGCCATCTGGAGCTCGGACTCGGTATCTATCCTGTTGATGTATCCGGTCATCATCGCAGATGCGAATCTCCCGCCGGTGAGCATGCTGTTCATCAGAAGAGGCGCTTTCGCTATGTGGTCGGCGTCCTTTCTGATCTCGCTCGCCGGATTCTCGCTGAAGTACATATCCCTGACCTTTGCCAGAGGTACCGGCTCTGCGGCATAAAGAACCATGCCGTCGAAGTCGACATACGAAAGCTCCGACAGCACGAGGTTGTCTACATCATTGAAGGGATCTGACTTAAACGTGAGATCCCCTCTCCATTCAAGATAATCGAAGATATTGCTCATCAGTTGCTTGGATGCGGCATGTAAGCGTAGAGGCTCATGGCCAGCGAGTTGACAGGCATGGTCTGGAGCCATACCTTGCCAGGACCGGTGACCACCGTATTGAAGAGGCCCTCGCCTCCGAGCACGACATTGGTGAATCCCTTTACAGTCTGGATCTCCATGCTGCATGTAGCTTCCATGGCCGCAACGTAACCGCTGTCCACGATGAGCTGTTCGCCGCTCGCAAGTTCTCTCTCCTGTACGGATCCGTCGATCTCGAGCCACGCATAGCCTGCACCTGAGTACTTCTGCATCAGGAAGCCTTCTCCGCCGAAGAATCCGGCAGCCGCTTTCCTCTGCAGGTAGATATCCATCTCCACTCCTTCAGTGGCCGCCAGGAACGAAGTCTTCTGTGCGATGATCGGAGTCTCTCCGATGTTGAAGACCATGATGTCTCCCGGACACTGCTTCGCGAGAGTCAGCTCGCCTGCCTGACTTGCCATATAGTGGTTGAGAGCCAGTGACTCACCTACTATGGCTTTCTTGAACATGCCTCCAAGGCCGCCCGTCTTGGTCTCCATCTGGATGCCCGGGCTCATCCACGCCATCGCTCCGCTCTGGCATTTGATGCTCTCTCCCTGATCCATGTGGAGAGTGAGGACTGTAAACGGCTGATTCTTGATTTCGTATTTCATAACTGCCTCCTTGTGAAATCTGCGCATTGCGCCTTTACATGTTGCATAAATTCAACCAGGAGCGAAGCTCCATCAAGCTCGCTTGGTTGGAGCGAGCGACGCCGTCAATAGACGCCGGGAGCTTCAGCTCATGAGATCGTCAGTCGGTGATTGCGACCCACCGCTGACGATTGAATATGGAACCCGCCGCCTATGTGCACATTGAGGCGGGGGACATCCGGCGTCTATTATACAATACTGCGGCACGTCAGGAGTCACCATTCGTGCTTATTCATAAATATTCATAAATATTCGTACTTATTCGCTCCCGGTTATCAGTCTTCCTTATCTATTGACGGAGGTCTGCGCTCGATCTGTCCGATCATGGTCGCCGCGAATATGATGGCTGCGCCGGCGATCTCCCTTGCGCTCATCACCTCGCGGAGGAATATCGCGCCGAAGATCATGGCGAAGACAGCCTCCAGGCTCATTATCAGGGCCGCTGTCGAAGGCTCGGCGTACTTCTGCCCCAGGGTCTGTAAGGTATATCCTCCGGCCGTAGGCACGAATGTCTGATACAGCAGCACGGGGATGCCCCCTATCACAGCCGGCAGCATGCAGCCGTCGACAATGAGCGCGATCACGAGACCTATCGCTCCGCAGACAAGGAACTGCAGCTGCGAGATGAGAACGGCGTTGTCCTTATCGACAAAACAGTTGATCGCGACTATCTGGGCAGCAAAGCCCGCAGCGCTGATCAGCGTCAGCCAGTCGCCCATTGTGGCTCCGCCGAGGCCGCCCCTGAGGCTCATCAGAGCAAATCCGATCATCGCCAGCGCGATGGAAATGGCAGTGCGCCTGCTTACCCTGCCGCCGACTGCGACGCTGAAAAGCGGCGTAAACACTATATATATCGAAGAAATGAAGCCGGACTTGCCGGCGCTCACCGTAAGAAGTCCTATCTGCTGGGTGGTCGTCCCCAGAAGCAGAAGAAGGCCGCAGACCAGGCCCGCCCTGAGGGCCTTCATCTTCCTGTAGTTCACCTGCTCGCGGGTGTTCAGCTCCGTCGAGAGGTAGCCGCTTCTTCGCAGGAGATGAAGCGACAAAGGCATCAGAACCACGCCCGCCATTATCTGGCGGACCGCGTTGAATGTCATGGGCGGCATGGCTTCATTGCCGAGCTTCTGCGATATGAATCCGGAGCCCCACATTATTGCCGTCAGCAGCAGTAACAGATTGCCTTTCATTTTATCACTCATGAATAGAATATAACGAATTTTCCGCTTGACTTCAAGGATGGCGGGCCTTATACTAATTGAGCGTGTGCGCTTATGCACATCCATACAATGCCGAGGCAGGCCGTAAGGCCGGCAGCCGGAGCGCTAATAATTTATTACTAGTTATGCCGAACAAGTATTGCTCAGCAGTACCGAGTAGGCGGACCGAACAAGCTCTGCGCTAAGGCAGTCGTACCGGATCCATCCGGACGCAAAGCATATAAGCAGATCCCAGTAGGTAGAAAGGAATCAAGATGAAGTCTTACATCGCTAAGCCATCGGATATCGACCGCAAGTGGTACGTTATCGATGCAGAAGGCAAGACTCTCGGAAAGCTCGCCGTTGAGGCAGCTATGATCCTGAGAGGCAAGAAGAAGCCTATCTACACACCTCATATCGACACAGGCGACTATGTAGTAGTCATCAACGCCGATAAGGTAGCTGTAACAGGCAAGAAGGAATCTGACAAGATCTACAAGAGACACAGCGGTTATCCGGGTGGACTCAAGGAAACTACTCTCGCTGAGATGAGAGCAAAGAAGCCTGAAGAGATCATCTATCACGCTGTAAAGGGCATGATGCCTAAGGGCAAGCTCGGACGTCAGATGTTCAAGAAGCTCAAAGTTTACGCAGGACCTGAGCACCCACACACAGCTCAGAAGCCTGAAGAGTGGACTTGGTAGAAAGGAGGAGTAAGCAATGGCAAAGACTATGTATCAGGCAACAGGCAGAAGAAAGTCATCTGTAGCCAGAGTGAGACTTCTCCCTGGAGCAGGCAACATCATCATCAACAAGAGAGACCTCGACACTTACTTTGGTGAGAAGGACATCGTCAAGAACGAAGTCAAGAGACCTCTCGAGCTGACAGGAACTCTCGGCAGCTTCGACGTCATCGCCACAGTTAACGGCGGCGGCTTCACAGGTCAGGCAGGAGCTCTCAGACACGGCATCGCAAGAGCACTTTGCGAAGTCGACGAAGAGGCTTACAGACCTACACTCAAGGCAGCCGGCTTCCTGACAAGAGACCCTCGTATGAAAGAGCGTAAAAAGCCGGGTCTCAAGAAGGCCAGAAGAGCAAGCCAGTTCTCGAAGAGATAAGATATCTTATCCTGGCGATCAGAAAAAAAGAGATGTTTTCCGCAAGGATCACATCTCTTTTACTTTGTCGTTATTTAGTAACTTGCTATTCGCTCCTGCCGTCCTTCCGGACGCCGCACGGGAATTACTCCTCTGTGACGTTCTTCTTGAGCAGTCCGAGCAGCAGGCATCCGATGACCGAGCCGACAACGAGTGCCACGAGGTACATAGCTACGTTACCGACAACAGGGAATACGAAGATACCGCCGTGAGGTGCCATCAGTGTGCACTTGAATGCCATCGAGAGCGCGCCGGCGACTCCGGATCCGACCATCAGAGCCGGGATGACGTGCAGCGGGTCAGCTGCAGCGTAAGGGATAGCACCCTCAGTGATGAAGCAGTGTCCCATTATGAAGTTGACAGGACCCGACTTTCTCTCAGCTTCTGTGTATTTCTTCTTGGAAATGATAGTCGAGAGAGCGATAGCGATTGGAGGTACCATGCCGCCGATCATTACCGCAGCCATGATCATGTAGCCGATCTCGTTCTGGTTAGCCAGCGCAGCTGTACCGAATACGTAAGCCGCCTTGTTGAGCGGGCCGCCCATGTCTGTAGCCATCATGGCACCCAGGACCAGTCCGAGCACTACGGACGAACCGCTGCTCATGCTCATGAGAACACCTGAGATCCATGTGTTGAGCGCTCCGACGATCGGGTTGATCGCACACATCACAATTCCTATTGTCAGTATGCCGCACAGCGGATAGATGAGTACCGGCTTGATACCCTCCAGTGCAGGCGGGAATTTGCTCGTGAGCTTCTGGAGTCCCTTGACGATGAAGCCCGCCGCGAAGCCTGCTACGAGAGCTCCGAGGAATGCTGACGGGATGTCTCCGGCAGGATTCGCAAATGTAGCACCCGATGCCGCGAGAGCTCCTCCTACAAAGCCGACTGCGAGGCCCGGACGGTCAGCGATACTGCGTGCGATGAAGCCCGCGAGTATAGGCAGCATGAAGTTGAATGCCGTGCCGCCGATCGACTTGAACCATGCAGCGACCGGTGTATTCGAACCGAAATTGCTAGGGTCTATCGAGTAATCATCGAGCAGGAACGCGATCGCAATGAGGATACCTCCGCCGATAACGAACGGGAGCATGTGCGATACGCCGTCCATCAGGCTCTTGTAGATGAATCTGCCGACGCTTTCGTTCTCCGATGAATCGGATGCTGCTGCAACTGCGCCGTCGTGCTGATAGACTGCCGCATTCCCGGCCTTAACACGCTCGATCAGCTCGTCCGAGCGATGGATAGCATCGGCCGTCGAAGCCTTGATCAGCTTCTTGCCGTTGAAACGTCCCATCTCGACATTCTTGTCAGCCGCGATGATGACCACATCAGCGTCGCTGATCTCAGCAGCTGTGAGCACGTTCTTGGCACCGCCGGATCCGTCCGTCTCCACCTTGATCTGGATATCGTTCTTCTTGGCGCACTGCTCGAGCGCCTCAGCCGCCATGTAGGTATGCGCGATACCGGTCGGGCACGCTGTTACGGCGACGATCTTGAGTCCTTCAGCAGCAGCCGGTGCAGGAGCGGCTTCGGCCTTCTCCTCTTCCTCTTCATTGCGTCCGGCTTCCTGCGCGTCGATCAGAGCGAGGAATTCGTCCGGCGTCTTTGCTTCTACGAGCGACTTCGAGAAGTCAGCGTCCATGAGCATGGTCATGAGGCTTGCGAGCACTTCGAGATGAGTGTCTGCTGCGCCTGCAGGAGCAGCGATCATGAAGAAGAGATTGCTTGGCGAGCCATCCGGGCACTCATAGTCGATGCCATCAGGTACCGTGATAGCCGTAAGTCCCGGATGCTTGACTGCGTCAGTCTTGGCATGAGGGACTGCGATCCCCATGCCTACAGCAGTCGAGCCCTGAGCTTCTCTGGCCTCGATCGCCTCTTTGTAGGCCTTCTTGTCATTGAGATTGCCTACCTTGTCGTGAAGGTCCACCATGATATCGATCACCGCGGCCTTATCCGCCGGCTTCTGATTCAGGGAGATCCCTTCCTTCTTGAGTAAGTCCGTAATTTTCATTGTGTAAATTTTCCTTTCTGCGCTATGCGCATTAATTAGACTTTATATATTGACGAAACTACAGGACTTTCCTCACAGAGTTTCGAAAATATCGAGTATGAGCTCCCTCGTCGCGAGGTCATCAGAGAAAGCAGTCGCGCTTCCCGCAGCTGTTCCCATATTGAGAGCCGTGCGGTAATCATGGCTCTGCATATAGCCGGCCACGAAGCCCGCGACCATGGAGTCCCCGGCACCCACGGAATTCTTAACCTTTCCCTCAGGCACGCCTACTCGGAACCTCTGCCCGTCCTCCGTGATGAGCATGGCGCCGTCGCCTGCCATCGAGATGAGCACGTTCCTAGCTCCCATTTCCTGGAGCTTCCTCGCATACTCTTCGATCTCGTCATCAGTCCTGAGCACGACTCCGAACATCTCTCCGAGTTCATGGTTGTTGGGCTTGATCAGGAACGGGTTGAACCTGAGCACCTTGAGCAGCAGATCCTTGGTGGCATCCACCACGAAGGTGACTCCCTTGCCGTAAAGCCTCTCGAGTATGATCTCGTAGACATCGCTCGGAAGCGAATTCGGGATACTTCCCGCCAGGATGAGGACATCTCCCTCCCCCAGCTTATCCAGCTTGCGCAGGAGCTCGTCGTAGGCTGCATCACTGATCTTCGGTCCCTGAGCGTTGATCTCGGTCTCCTCCTCAGACTTGATCTTTACGTTGATCCTGGAGATCCCTTCCTCCAGCATTATGAAGTCTGCGATTATGCCCTTCTCGTTCACGCTGTTTACGATCGCTTCGCCCGTGAAGCCCGCTGCGAATCCGAGAGCAGTGTTCTCTATCCCCAGATTCTTGAGGACAGTGGATACGTTGATGCCCTTGCCTCCGAAGAAGCAGTCCTCGGATGCGGATCTGTTTGTCATCCCCGGGTCAAGCGGTTTATCCATCCTGACGATATAGTCGATTGCGGGATTAAATGTTACTGTGTAGATCATATGGGCCTCCTCCCGGCTCGCACTAAATACCAAAACTAGATTTATGTAACCATAATTAATTAATGAAACCATTTTTAGCGGCCAAAGTAAACCGCTGGCGCCCATTTATCTCTCACATCTTGTTTTCTTTTAATACAAAGCCCGCAGCCGGCGCCGATAAACACGCAGTCAAAAAGCCCGCCGCAGAGGGCGGGCCGGATACTGTCACAGGTTTTCCGGACTGAAGCGTCCTAATCCAGATGCTCCGGACCGAAGCTGTGCGGGAGCATCTCATCGAGAGTGTGCTCCATGTAGTCGTCCGGAGTCTTTGCGGAAAGGATGATCATGCTGTCCTTGTCCGCGAAGTCCCTCATGACCTGTCTGCAGATACCGCAAGGCACGCAGTACTCGCTGCGGTCTCCGTACATTCCGCCTACCACAGCGATGGCGATGAGCCTGCTCTCGCCCTCAGCCACGGCGTGGAATATGGCGTTTCGCTCCGCGCAGATGGTCGTTCCGAGAGACGCGGTCTCGACGTTGACGCCCGTATATATCCTGCCGGAATCAAAGAGTGCAGCCGCAGCCACATTGTAGTTCGAGTACGGTGCACGCGAATTAGGCAGCACCTCGATGGCCTTCTCGATGAGAAGTCTCTTCGTCTCTTCGTCTTTTCTTATATCCCCTTCGTACATGTGATCTTCCTTCCTCTCCGGGCTGCTTACTAGAATTCCAGCCTCGGGTTATCCTTGTCTACCATGCCCGTTGCTACTGTGCAGCGGCTTCCGGACCTGGCGAAGTAATTTGCGAGAAGCTCGGTGAATTCCTTCATCGCCTTCCTGACTTCCTCGATATTGATGTCGCTGAATCCGTCGATAGGATAGAACACGGCCGTAGTCTTGTCAGTCATCTTGCCCTGCTCGCTCTGTCTCCACGTCCAGCGGCGTGTCCTCACCTCGTTGCCGGATACGTATACTATCTCGCCGGCTTCCGGATCATCGAACTCGCCCTCAGGCGCGCCGAAAGGTCTGAAATGGTCATCCGCTGTCGCAGGCCTGATCTCTATGCCGGCACCTTCACTTCCCCTGCCGCTGCCGTCCGGCTTCAGGAAGGTGTACATGTCGTGCGCACCGATAGGGAGCCTGTACTTGAGTGACACGGCGTTGCCGAGGTCTACCGCCGGGTTGATATGAGGCATGCCCTTGCCCTTCGCGATCCTGTCCATCAGAGCCTCGATCGCGCACGCGTATCTGTTAGGATTGATCCCGATCTCCCTGAACGCATCGCGGTACGGCACCACGCAAGGATCTTCCTTGGCCTTGTTGCCCGAGGCCTCGAAGTACTGTCTGCACTCCTCGGCATACTTATCGAGCATCTCTGTTATAGCAGGTACTTCCTTCGAATTATCTATTCCCTGCACTGCCACCACGCCGATCACGAAAGTCGGCAGCTTATCGAAAACCTCTTTGCTTACTTCAAAAAACATCTTATCTATCCCTTCTTTCAAACAAAAGAATCCGGCGTCTGCTATAAAATATGACAAAGAGCTCGTACTCCTTGCCATGATTTTATCATCCTTTCGGACAACTCTTTACTTATCCGCACTACTCGCCGAGCGCCTCGTTGAGAGCGTTTACGAGCTGATCCGCATCAAGCCCGTGGACCTGTGCGGCCTCACCGATGGACTCTCCCTGGGAAGCAGGGCAGCCGATGCACATCATGCCGTTCGCAAAGAATGTGCGTACGAGATCAGGATGCGCGTTGATAACTTCTCCGATTACCATATCTTTAGTGATCATAGTTGGATTCTCCTTTTTCATATTTTGATATCATATTTAGATCTTGTTCGTACAGATTGTATACTACAACTGACAGACTGCAAAATCAAGTTATTTCCTATTATTTTAGTAGGAAATATTACAGCGCGGCCTTTATCGCCTCGAGGAACTCGTCGAATTCCTCGAATGCAGGGTACTGCGGATAGTCTTTTTTGATCTGCTCAGTCGATCTGAAGAGGAAGCCCGCCTTGCTCGCCTGTATCATGCCGAGGTCGTTGTAGCTGTCTCCGGCCGCGATCGTATCGAAGCCTATCGACTGCAGCCCCTTTACGGTAGTGAGCTTGGACTGCTCGCATCTCATCCTGACATCAGCGATATATCCCTCTTCATCTATGACCAGCTCGTTGCAGAAGAGAGTCGGCCAGCCGAGCTTCTTCATCAGAGGCTGTGCGAACTGCGAGAAGGTATCGCTCAGCACTATCACCTGCGTGATGCTTCTCAGCTCGTCGAGGAACTCTTTGGCTCCCGGGAGCGGATCGATCCTTGCGATCGTGTCCTGGACGTCCTTCAGCTTGAGGCCGTGCTCCCTGAGTACCCCTATGCGCCAACGCATGAGCTTATCGTAATCCGGCTCGTCCCTCGTAGTGCGCGAGAGCTCAGGTATGCCGCTCTCCTTGCTGAATGCGATCCATATCTCAGGTACGAGCACACCTTCCATATCCAGACAAACTACGTTCATATGTATTCCTCCTAAATTTTTCGATATTTGTGCATTTCGATATTTGTGCGTATTGACATTCCTGCGGAGCGTGCGAGCCGCCGGCACTAAATGCTTTCTTTGCCATAACGGCGTTGCCGTAATGTCGAAAGCATTGATCTACGGCGACGAGCGCCTTCGATAAATGCGATTGACGAGTCGAAGACGAAGTCAGAGCTTAGTACCGCTGCGAGCGAGGAATGAGCGCAAGCGACGACGCAGGGATGTCAATGCGCACTCATTCTATTGGAAATCCGTAATACGCTTCTTCGAATATGTATCCGGACTCTTCCTTATCTATGTCAGCCGGCAGCCCCGCAGCCATGGTCTGGCATCTGCCCCATCCTGGAGTCCTGTATACGGTCTCGGCGGCATCGAAGTGCTTTGCGATCATCGATGCGATCTCCGAGTCTATATCACCGGAGATCTCGAGCAGCACCGGGTTCACCAGGAGCTCGCTCAGGACGACCCTCGCCGGTCCCGCCTCCTCCACTATGCATACAGCATCTCCTCCGTTGATCGAGTACATGCTGCATCCGTCCATGCTCTCGGCCTCCGCAAGCCTCAACATCTCCGGGCTGAGCTCCACGTGGGGCCTTCCCGAGAGGAAGGCTTCTCTGTATCTGCCGTAAACTCCTGCATCTATCCTCTTCATCCCGAGCGGAGGCACGGGCGTCTCGGATACATCTCCGCCGATGTCCATGTCGTAATCGTCAAAGTCGTCGAACTCATCCATATCAAGGTCCGGAGACAGCACCGCCCTTTCGGATACGAAGAAGTACGGCTCATATCCCAGCCCGGCGTAGAATTCCTCGAGCGACCTCTCCGCCGGAGAGACTATGGAAACGCCTCCCTGTGAGATCACTTCTTCCATGACAGCCTTTGACAGGCTGCCGGCGAGGCCGAGGCCTCTTGAATCTTCACGAGTGCATACGGAATATGACACGTATACGGGTCTGTCTTCAAATGTCCCGCACCTGTACAGCGTGAGACAGGATACCACGCGTCCGTCCCTGTCGACAGCCGCATAGCCCCTGATATCTCCGCTGAAATTATCGTAGGTGAAGTCGACGTACTCCGGTTCGTCGCCGAAGGTCCCGCACCAGAGTTCGCGCAGACCCTCGTATACGCCGGGATCGTCAGTCGTCTTTATTGCGAAATCCTTACTTATCTCTCTTATCATCTGCTACTTCTCGCGCGCGAAGTACTTCATCAGTAGGATGTCAGGGTGATAGCTCTCCTTGGCTCTCCTGAGTCCTTCGATACCCATGTCCTCCTCGCGGTTGAAGTACTGCATCTCAGGAAATTCCGCACGTATCAGCCTCGCGAACTCGCGGTTGACCATGGTGTAGGCCGCCTCGACTCCCGGCATCGCCTTCTCGAAGTGAGTGTCGAATACGACGTCATCGAGTCTGGTGCCCGCTGTGAACGCAACAGGCTCGCCCTTCTGGTAGAGCAGTCCGCCGATGAAGCCGAGCTCTTTATAGTTGGTGAACATTTCCTCGATGGCGCCGGCCTCATCCTCAAGCTCGGGATCGTTCTTCTCCTTGTAGAATGAATCCACAAAAGCTCTGGCTTCGTCTATCGAGGAGACCTTGCAGTCCCCGCCGTTTCCGCAGGAGGTGAACATGCCGCACGAGTCCGGAGCTATGCGATGGAACTCCCACTCGCCGTTCCTCTCGAAATGCTTGATGTGGTTCCTCTTGGACGAAAGATGTCTGCCCGGCAGATCGCAGAGCTTGTCTACCGCATATACATAGTCCGCGTTGTCGCGGTCCTCGCTTATCTCGAACCTGTCTCCGTAGAGCGGCAGGAATTCCTGAAGTGTCTTGTCAGTCAGGCCTCTCAGAACGAGCTTTTCGCCGCAGCTGTGAGCTTCCTCGAGCAGAAGTTCGATGCTTCCCCTGACATCTCCGCCCCCTTTCGGATATGCGTAGACCTTCCACTGAGGCATCCCGACAAGCAGCCTGTCATCACAGTACGCGATCAGAGGCTTATACGCCTTGCGCCATATATAGAGGTTCGTAAAGCTGTAGTCCGCTCCATGGCAGCCGCTCGCGCATATCTTCTCCTCTATCTTTGCTTTATCCTCGAGAGTGATTTCTTTCCAGTCGATCATATACCCTCCGCTTTTCTTATAATGTGTCCTGATATCCTGCAAAAAGACCGCATCGAACCATTCCGTTCGAGCGGCCTTCACTTAACAATATTATCTGTAACCTGATCCCTTCTTACTCTTCATGTACTTCCGCTGTGAAATCAGCGTTGACTTCCCAAGGGATCTCAACAGTATCATCATCGTCCGCCGGCTTCTTTGCCTTAGGCTTCTGGTTAGTCCTGCCCTCTTCAGGCTTACCGGACCTGCTGCCGCTGCCGGAATTGTTTTTTCTGTTACCGCCGGACGGCTTTCTGTCTTTGTTGTCTTTGTTGTCCTTGTTATCCTTGCCGGCGTTGTCCTTCTTACCGGCTTCGCCTTCTTTCCTGCCCTCTCCGGACTTCTTTGGCTTGCTGCTGCCGGAACTGTTCTTCCTGGTGCCGCCGGATCTCCTGGCCTGCTTCGGCTTGTCTTCCTTTTTCTCATCGGCAAAGTTTGCTACAACAGCATCGTCCGCTGCAGTCTCAGTCTTTTTCGCCTCAGCTGCGGTATGAGCTGCCTTCTTAGCTGCTGCAGCCTCGCCCTTTGCGGCCTGCTTCGCATCTCTGGCTGCCCTCTTCTCATCCCTGGCGTCTGCCTTCTCGGCCTCGGAGATGTAGTTGGCAGGGTTGCCCTTCCTTACCTCATTGGCGATATATCCGAGCATGAAGAGCACTATTGTATGCATAAGCGGCTCAAGCGTACTCTGCAGGATGTATGTGACATACTCCATCGGCTTGGCCGACATCTGATACTGTGCGTAGTAGTCATTGATCGTCTTTACTGTAGTACCTGCCTGGTAGCATGCATAGATGAGCATAAGTGCTGCCAGCACGTAGCAAACTATAGTCCAGGCGGATGCTTTATATTTCTTCTCAGTGTTCATTGATAGCTTTTCCTCTTTTCTGTTTTATTATTCTTTGCACACCCGCGTATTTTAACAAAAACGCCTTGATATTTCAACACCTAAAGACTCTAAAGGCTCCAGTCCACGGGCTCCATCCCGTTGTCTTCAAGGAAGTAATTGCATCTAGAGAAGTACCTGCCTCCGAAGAAGCCGCGGTACGCCGAGAGAGGGCTCGGGTGCGGGGCTTCTATGATGAGGTGGCGCCTTGTGCCGTTTCCCTGCGCCCTGATGATCAGGTCCTTCTTGGCCTGCGCATTGGCGCCCCAGAGCACGAACACCATAGGCTTATCGCGCTCTGCGAGCAGTTCTATCACCCTGTCGGTGAACTGCTCCCAGCCGTGTCCCCTGTGGGACCCGGCCCGGTGCGCCCTGACCGTCAGCACCGTATTGAGCAGCAGCACGCCATGCCGCGCCCACGGCTCCAGTATGCCTTCATATCCGGACTCGCCCCTCACGATCCCGAGGTCATCCGCAAGCTCCTTGAATATGTTCACCAGTGAAGGCGGCTCAGGCACATCGCTCCTCACACTGAAGGCGAGCCCGTGCGCCTGGCCCGGTTCATGATACGGGTCCTGTCCGAGTATGACGACCTTGACGTCATCGTAGTCCGTCAGTCTGAGCGCATTGTATATCTCCGCGGCAGGCGGATACACTGTCTCATTCTTATATTCATCCTTCAGGAAAGCTCTCAGCTCCTGATAGTAGGGCTTCTGCCACTCATCTGCCAGAAGCTCATCCCAGTTGTTGCCAATCATCTGTTTACTCATTTTTTATCTTTCTTTGCCTTGTCCTCCGGCACAGCGCTTCCGTATATCGCGCCCCTGTTTATCTCAAACGCGCGTATGATCTGGTACACCACCGTGGCGCACGCCATGCCCAGCAGCAGTCCGACCGCGACATCCGAAGGATAGTGCATCCCAAGATACAGCCTCGAGAGGCCGACCAGCACAGCCAGCACGACCGCAGCTGTACCGAATCTGTGCGCAGTCTTCGCATCGACTCCGTTTCCCCTCCATCCAAGGCACGGAACTTCATCGTATTTCCTGCGGTGTAGCGGCATCGTAGCGATGAACAACGCCCACGCCGGTCCCATCGAGTTGGCCGAGTGTCCGCTCGGGAATGACGCATCTCCCGGCGGTCTCAGATACCTGACCACTTCCCTGAACATTATCCACGGCCGCGTCCTGTCCACCGCAGGCTTTATGATGAGGTTGCAGCAGACAAAGGTGAAGGCGAGTGAGACCGAGCAGATGATGCCCAGCCTGCGCGTCCGCGGGAAGATGAGCAGCAGAAGGCACACGGCGATCCAGAAGATCCCGTTCTCACCGAACAGAGTTATGAATTTCATTACCGGAGTAAGCCAATCGGCATTCAGTAAGCGCTGAATGCCGATCAGTAAGTTACCGTCAAATAGAGTGAATGGGTCCATTATGACTTCCTTGTCGCGAGTAACTATTTGGTCATCCCGTCAGGATAGTTTACGTATACCTTAGGGATCCTGAGGTCGAAGCAGCATGTGATCTCGTAGTTGATGGTGCCGTTGATGGCTGCCAGATCGTCTGCGCTGATCTCCTCATTGCCCTGCTTGCCGAGGATGACGACCTCGTCGCCGCGGTGCACGTCAGGAACCGCAGATACATCAACCATGCACTGATCCATGCAGATGTTGCCGACTACCGGGCACTTGATGCCGCCGACCAGTACGCTGATCTTGCCGCTGTTGAGTCTTGTATAGCCGTCCGCATAGCCGAGACCGATGGTAGCGATCTTGGTCTCGTCCGCTGTCGTGGTGAACTTGCGGCCGTAGCTGACCGATGTGCCCTTCGGCACCTTCTTGAGATTGACGATCTCAGCCTTGACTGTCATGACAGGTTTGAGATCGAGGACCTTATCCTTGAGGTATCCGCTCGGTGCGAGTCCGTAGAGGATGATCCCCGGACGGCATGCGTCGAAGTGGATCTCAGGATATACCATGATCGAAGCGGAGTTCGCGCAGATCTTCTTAGGATTGAATCCGGCGGCGTTCAGCTTCTCCATGAACGCATTATAATTATTGATCTGCATGCCCGTGTATTCTCTCTGCTCCTCGTCAGCTGTCGAGAAGTGAGTGATGACGCCTGCGATCTCGATGCCAGGAAGTACGGACATCTCCTTGTAGCGCTCTACCGCATAGTCGCGTTCTTCGTCGGTGAATACTCTGTAGCCGATCCTGCCCATGCCGGTATCCAGGCCGAATAGGACCCTCGCATTCTCAGCGCCCTGCTTCTCAACTTCCTTGCTCAGAGCTTCTACGTAATCATAATGCATCACTACCGGGATCAGATCGTACTCGACCACCGTGTCGACACACTCTATAGGTGTGAATCCCAGAACTACGATGTTGCCCTCGATGCCGTCTTCGCGAAGGGTGACACCTTCCTCGAGTGTAGCTACCGCGAAGTCCTCGACGCCGTTGTACTTGAGCACCTTTGCGCACTCTGTAGCACCGTGTCCATAGCCGTTGGCCTTGATGACGCCGATCATCTTAGGGCATTCCATGTGGTTCTTGATCTGCTTTACATTGTGGTCGAAAGCCGACATGTCGATCTCGGCCCATACCTGTCTCAAAGTCTCCTTGTACATAACGATTCTCCTTTAATTTATCCTTACCCTCTGCCTGTGATTATGGAACGCAGACATTAAATGAACTTTAACAGCTGTAAGCAGTCTTGTTTACATATCGATATTATACGCCAATTGCGGGAGAATGAGCATATTTTCTGTCCAAAATTTCTCAACAATGATGCCTTGATATCTCAGTCCATGCATGTTACAATAGTCGGGCGTCAAATCACAGCATCATATTTGTCTCGGTAGCTCAGGGGACAGTGCACCGCTCTCCTAAAGCGGGTGTCGGAGGTTCGAATCCTCTCCGGGACACCAAAACAGAGGGACAGGCCTTGTGCCTGTCCCTCTGTTTTTACGTTTCGGAGGGGTGAGAAGCTCCGAAGGAGGTTCGTATACGGGTGTATCATGTTTCCAACACCCGTATCGCGGCGCTGTCAAGGGAGTAAGTGAAATTGTCGAGCCACAGTTAATCCAGCGAGAGAATTTCACGACCCTTGACAGTGACGCTATCCTCTCCGGGACACCACAACTGACCTATTCGAACTTTTACTTCTATCGCGGCGGTTTCGCTGTGAGAGTACAGATGAATAAGGTAAATTGAAAAACGGCCGATGGCCGTTTTTCTTTTCATTAGTCTTTTGCTTAATATGCACTACTGACGTTTTTAAGAATGGTGCTATCTTGTTACGCGGACTTTCTTGCCGCAGTTCTTCTTTGTGAAGATCCTCTTATATCTCTTCACATACTTCTTGTTGGTCTTCTTCTTTCCGACATTGACTTTGACCTTAGTGATTGAGGATCCCTTGAGTGATCCCTTCACTCTTGCTCTTGTGAGCTTCTTGGATTTTACTACCAGCGTATTGGCATTCCTGAAGTTCTTGAACGCACCTTTCTTGATCTTCTTGACCTTCTTGCCAAGAGTGATCGTTGTGACACTATCAGCGCTTACGCCTGCCTTTGCAATCGCAGCATTAAGGGTCTTCGCACTGACAGTCTTAGCATTGACAGTAAGCTCAACAGCTATCGGCGCGGTAAATGAAGGATTGCTCTTATAGACCAGCTCAAATTCGTAGGGCGAGGCTGACGTACCCTTGCCTTTGACAAGCTTGATACCGATAGGCAGTTCGCTCGTTTTGTCGGCAGGTTTTATCATATAAAGCGGGATTGTTTTACCTTCATCATATGTATAAACTGTACTGTCAAGAATATGTTCGGATACAGGCAGAAAGTCTGGTGTTGCAATCGTAGTGTCAGTAAGATCTCGCGTAAACGAGGGAAGAGCAACGTCCATATCTTTGCTGTGAAATAAATAAGTAGAATCGTTTTGCTGGGATATGAACCATGCGCCATGCAGATTGATAGGATCACCGGAGTGCCAGATTGTACCGATGGGATATGGATCATATACCTTCACCGTGCAGACCGCAGTCTGGTCGTCGCTGAAATCTTCGGTTCCGTTGGTCGCTCTGACAGTAATGGTGGCCGTACCTGCTTTCCTCGGCCGCAGAGAGTAAAGGTTATTATATCCTCCGTCGCCAAGGTTACTGTAAGGAGAACCGTAGACAACCGTCGCATCGCTATTCTCCCACACGACTGTTTTGTCCGAGGCATTGTCCGGAGCAACGGTGGCTACCAGGTTTTCATTGGTACTGTCCATATCCCCGACCATGGACAGGGTCGTCTTGTTGAGGGTTACACCGGTGACGGCAACGGTCGGAGTCTCAACGGTGGTTTCCGCTGCATACGCCGTCAAACTCATCCCCGGAATCAGCCCCAGCACCAGTGCAAGGCTGAGCAGGATGCTTAATAATCGTTTCTTCGTTTTCATTAGTTCTCTTCTCCTTATCTTAATCTTATTCGCGGCTGTTATGGCCGCCGCGGTACCATAGTTAACAACACAAAAACCGCCGAACCTGACAGGGTATACTTACCCCTTCAGAATCCGACGGTTATCCATCACGAATGTAGTATGTAGTTTCAAGCGACTCGCAGCCGCAGGACGCAAAAAGGGCGCAGTTAGTCTCTGCTCTGCTCTGCTCTGCTCTGCTCTGCTCTGCTCTGCTCTAAGGAGCGTAGTTCTATTCCGCATGGCTGTCAATCCTTTCCGCACATTACTGAAAAAGTATGCTGGAGACAGTTGATACATATTAATGAAATTATCTTACTTTTTCTCTCTCATTTCAAGGAGTTCATCGTGGCAACCCTTTCATTCATAATCCATTTTAATGTCTACATCCCCGTATTAAGGAATCATCTTGTTTCTCTTTCTGTGTCTTGAGCCCTAACAGTATCTATAGTTGTATTCTCTAGTATTCTTTGTATTTGTCATCGGTTCCAGCCCACTAGCTGATGTGTTCAAACCGATGACCTCATCGGTTTGAACGGATACCCTTGTCGGTTCAAACCCACTAGGGTCTTCCATTCCCTCCGGGAATGTAATCTCCAGCAACCTGTCTGTGAACAGTTCGATATACATCACGTTGCTGAGCTTCATGCCTCCGTCTGTCGTGATAGTCCTGAAGTGTCTTTTTATTAGGCCGAGCGACTCCAGATTCTCTATAGCCCGGCGACTCATATCGATCTTAAATCCGAACTTGCTCTCGAACTGTGAATAGCTCAGCTGCAGCAGATCGGCCTTGAACTTCTTCCTGAGCGTGACTCCTCCGGCTTCATCATCGCCGCACTCTTCCCTGGGCCTATGCCAGTACAGGATCTCACTGAGTATGTTTATCGCTGTCTGATCCGGCTTGCCGTCTTTCATCCGTATTGCTTTGAACCATCTGTGCGGGATGATATTACCGGTGAAGGTCACGCCATACAGATCATCTACTGACTTGATCCCTGTTTTGCTTACCTGCATCTCTCACCTCCTCGTTAACGCTTTCCTCTAGCAGCCTTACTATAGCTTCTGTCCACATGTTGACCGCTTCCTGCATCTCGTACAGCTTCGGCATTATTACACGAACAAACTGCTTAATCTGTCTTTCGCTCAGTTCCATCGGCTCCTCCTTTCCCTCCTATCGCAGATCCTCTGCTTTGGTTTGCTTTTTGAATTTTTGAAGTAGATCATTATATAACTTTATCTGACATATACAAGTATAAATTTTATCTTTTTTGTCATATTTTATTTGTATATGTTTTTATTGTATGTTACAATCCCCCTCAGAAAGAGAGGTGGCTGAAATGTCAACAGGCGAAAGGATACGTTTTTTTAGGCGACGCAAGGGATTAACACAAGCAGAACTCGGAGAAGCTATGGCTTTTGCCGGGAAGTCTACCAATGTCAGAGTGGCTCAGTATGAATGGAATCGGCGTGAGCCGAGGAAAGATGTAATAGATCAGTTCGCTGAAATATTTGATGTTGCTCCGGAAGCTATTCAGAATCCGGATATCGACACGAAGATCGGTCTTATGCATACCCTTTTTCAGATGGAAGACCTATACGGACTAACTGTTACTGTCCTTGACGGATATATATGCTTAAAGCAGGATATCAATCATCCGAAGTACAATAAGGAAGTAGCTGACGACCTCCGTGCATGGTATGTCATGAAGAACAAGCTTACGACAGGCAGCATATCCAAGGATGATTATGATGAGTGGAGATATAAATATCCTATGCTTAGAGAGGATGCGGGAAGCAAAGAAGGCTATTATTACAATCAGAATTCCAGTGTTCAGCCACCAGCAATGGAAGTACGAGATAACACCGCCATTTATAGCGAAAGTGATGTAGTAAAAATCCTGCAGTTTTACAAAGACCAATTAAAGGAAAAAACAGACGACAAATAGGCCTTTACTCAAGCTCTTAGATAAGGAGTAATCATCATATATGGAAAAACATCTAATCGAATCAATGAAGAGCAGTTTTGACAGCATTATGCATGTTGATGAAGATGGTGTTGAGTTCTGGTATGGTAGAGAACTACAGCCATTGCTCGGATATTCTAAATGGCAGAATTTCGAAGAAGTAATAAACAAAGCCAAAATATCTTGTGTAACTTCTGGATCCCTTGAAGAATCCCATTTTACTGACGTCAGTAAAATGGTCAAAGGTGGTGTAGCAGATGTACCTAAAAAAGATGTTATGCTAACGCGATATGCTTGTTATCTGATTGCTCAAAACGGCGATCCCCGGAAGGAAGAGATTGCTTTTGCCCAAAGCTATTTTGCGGTAAAAACTCGAGAAGCTGAGGTGATAGCACAACGAATAGCCGATCTTGAAAGAATTCGTCTAAGAGGTGAGCTTAAAGCATCAGAAGCTCGTTTATCCAAGAACATATACGAACGTGGTGTGGATGAGAAAGGCTTCGGCAGAATTCGCTCTAAGGGTGACATGGCATTGTTTGGGGGTCATACAACTCAAGATATGAAAGACAAATACGGTATTAAGAGTGGCCCGCTTGCTGATCGACTCCCTGATGTTACATTGGCTGCGAAAAATCTTGCTACAGAAATGACTAATCTTAATGTTGAGCGAAATGATCTTTATGGAGAAGCTCCTATAACTGCAGAGCATGTTGACAACAACACTAGCGTCAGGAAGATGCTGGGCGAGCGAGGCATCTTACCTGAAGAATTGCCTCCTGCGGAAGACACAAAGAAAATTGAGAGAAGAATAAAAAATGATGAAAAGAAACTGACTAAATGACCATTTGCAGAAAGGTTTCTATGAAAAACGCAGTAATATACGCAAGATACAGTTCAGATAAACAGAATGAAATGTCCATCGAAGGACAGATCGAAGAATGTCAGCGCTATGCGGCTTCAAACGATCTTCTTATCGTGCAGGAATATATCGACCGGGCTCAGAGTGCGAAGACAGACAGGCGGCCGGAATTTTTGCGTATGATCGCTGACAGCGAATTGGGCAACTTTGAAGTCATACTTGTATACCAGCTGGATCGCTTTGCTCGCAATAAGAATGATTCCGGTTACTACAAGAAGATACTTGCCGACAACGGAGTAAGAGTTGTATCCGCCAAAGAGAACATTGCCACAGACAGCTCCGGCATCATCACAGAGGGTATGCTTGAGACTATCAGCCAGTGGTTCAACGCTCAGCTTTCTGAAAAGGTAACCCGTGGGATGCTCCATAGAGCGGCTCAATGTAAATATAACGGCAGCACAGTTCCATTGGGATATGCCGTCGATGAAAATGACCACTTTATTCTGGATGAGCAAAGAGCGCCAATAGTGCTTGAGATATATGAGCGCGTAGCTTCAGGCGATACAATAAAATCTGTCATGGATGATCTCAATGACAGAGGCATCAAAACACAGCTTGGTAATCAGTTTAAACGAGGCTCGTTATCCACCGTCCTTCATAACGAAATGTACAAAGGTATCTAAATTTACAAAGATGTACGCATCCCTGACGGTGTCCCTCGTATAATCAGCGACGAACTCTTTGAAGAAGTGCAGGAAATCAGACAAAACAGAAAGCACGGACACCGCCCTGCTATTGAGGACTATCTGCTTTCCGGAAAGTTGTTTTGCGGTCACTGTAAAGATCCTATGGATGGAGTTTCAGGCACATCTGGAACCGGCAAAACATACAGATATTATAAGTGCCTAAAGTCTCCAAAAAAGTGTACGAAGAAAAATGTCAGAAAAGACTTCCTGGAGCCCCTGATTCTTGATGTGTGTCGCCATCTTTTGGCTGATGACGCAATTGACAAAATCATTAAGGAAGTCGAGATCCAGAATCAAAAAGACATGGAAAGCTCAGCCGTTATCAGGCTACGAGAAGAAATAAAAGAAACAGAGAAAAAGATCGAAGTCTTACTCGATCAGCTTGAGAGCCGATATTGAGCGATACTTCGATAATAACCCTGACAGCAGTTCTATTACACTCAACTCCGGGACACCAAAACAGAGGGACAGGCCTTGTGCCTGTCCCTCTGTTTTTACGTTTCGGAGGGGTGAGAAGCTCCGAAGGAGGTTCGTATACGGGTG
>JAZUNV010000163.1:0-2665 GCA_045604305.1 Anaerovoracaceae bacterium
AAGAAGGGCGTCAGTGTTCATGTCAGCTCCCCTGTAAAGAAGATCGAGCAGGATGGGGACAAGCTTTCCGTTACCCTCACTAACAAGAAGGGCGAAGAGCTTTCCGTCAAGGCAGATAAGGTCCTGATGTGCGTAGGCAGAAGACCTAATACTGCAGGAGTATTCAGTGATGATCTACTGGCACAGTATCCTGATCTCACGGACGCAAAGGGCTTTATCCATGTAAATGATGAGTATAAGACAGTTGTACCGAGCGTATATGCTATCGGCGACTGCATCGGCGGAGTTCAGCTTGCACATGTTGCTTCCGCAGAAGGCCGCAATGCTGTTGCAATGATGAACGGCAAGGACGCTACCATCAACATGGGAACAGTTCCAAGCTGCATCTATACCGACCCTGAGATCGCCGTTGTCGGAATGACAGCAGATGAGGCTAAAGAGGCGGGCATCGATGTCGTGTCCAAGAAGTATCCTATGTCAGCAAACGGCAAGACAATAATCGCAGGTCTCGACAGAGGCTTCGTAAAACTGGTAGCCAGAGCTGATGACCATGTGATTATCGGCGCACATCTTCTCTGCGGAAGAGCTTCCGACCTGATCGGAGAACTCTCCGTAGCAATCGGAAGAGGCATGACTCTCGAGGAAGTAGCTAATATCATTCATCCGCATCCATCATTTGCAGAAGCAATCATGGAGGCCGCAAGACTCTAACTATTTAAGCAATTGCTCGCGTGCACCTGTCCGTTCGGGCGTACGGCCCTCGCCAAGCCGCCCGCACATACAGGTGCACGCTTTTAAATGTCCAAAAACCTGAATCATGAAAAGCCAAAATAAAAAAGGGTTGTCGCATTGCGACAACCCTCTCGTGGATTCAGATCAGAATGTGTATCTGAGGCGTGGTTCTCTTGCAGCCTTGGTGTCATCAAGTCTGAGTACCGGTGTTGTCTGAGGTGCATTCTGTACACTCTCAGGAGCACTGAAGATCCTGTCGTAGATCTCGCGGAATGCCTGGATAGCCTCGTCCAGAGTCTCCTTCGTCTCTGTCTCGGTAGGCTCTATCATCAGAGCTTCGTGTACGATCAGAGGGAAGTAGATTGTAGGTGGATGGATGCCGTAGTCAAGAAGTGCCTTGGCAACGTCCAGAGCCGATACGTGAGTCTTACGATAGATTGGGTCAAGACCGATTACGAACTCATGCATGCAGGTCGTATCGAATGCGATCGGATAGATATCCTTAAGCTTCTCCTGCATGTAGTTAGCATTCAGAACAGCGTTCTGAGCAAGAGTGTATACTTCCTTGCCGATGGTCAGCAGATATGTGTAAGCCTTTACCATTACGAGGAAGTTGCCATAGAAGCCGGTCATGTTACCGATGGACTTCTCAGCTCTTGTGTAGGTCTCGCCATCCTTGCATACAAGACCCGGTGCGAATGGAGCAAGGAAATCCTTGTATGCGCATGGGCCGCTGCCAGGACCACCGCCGCCGTGAGGTGTCGAGAATGTCTTGTGCAGGTTCATGTGGATTACGTCGAATCCGATGTCTGCAGGACGTACGATACCGATTACAGCGTTGAGGTTAGCACCGTCATAGTAGCAAAGTCCGCCAGCCTCATGAACGAGTCTGGTGATCTCCATGATGTTAGGGTCAAAGAGACCAACTGTGTTAGGGTTGGTCAACATCAGACCGGCTGTCTTAGGACCAAGGTGAGCCTTGAGGTCGTCGATATCAACTGTACCATTCTCGTTCGACTTGATAACGATGGTCTTATAGCCTGCCATTGTTGCCGAAGCAGGGTTTGTGCCGTGTGCAGCATCAGGTACGATGATCTCGTTACGCTCTGTGTCGCCTCTGTCTGTGTGATAAGCCTTGATCAGGAGAAGGCCGGTGAACTCACCATGAGCTCCGGCTGCAGGCTGGAATGTAACTCCTGCCATGCCTGTGATCTCGCAGAGGAACTTCTCGAGTTCACCGATGAGTTCGTGTGCGCCCTTTACGGTATTAGCAGGCTGCAGCGGATGCAGTTTTGCAAAACCAGGAAGGGAAGCCATCTTCTCATCGATTCTTGGATTGTGCTTCATTGTGCAGGAGCCGAGTGGATAGAATCCGTCGTTGACTCCGTGAGCTCTCTTTGCAAGAGCTGTATAGTGTCTTCCCATCTCATTTTCTGAGATCTCAGGGAGATGTGCCTTCTCCTCACGAAGAGGAGCAGCAGGGAGCTTTACAGGAACATCGCATGCAGGGAAGATATCTTGTCCTCTACCAGGAATGCTCTTCTCGAATATTAACTTCATTTTAGAACACCTCCTTTGCGATAGCTATGACTTCATCGATATCTTCTTTGCTGTTCAGCTCGGTGCAGCACCAGAGAATGCAGTCTGTGTCACAGCCGGCATCGCAGCAGCCGCAGCAGAGCTTGAGTCCGCCGAGGATGCCTTTCTCTTCGAGAGCTGCGAGCAGCTTGTCAGCATCTGGGCATGTTGTAGCGAATTCGTTCCAGAACTCACCCTTGAAGCAGAGCTTCATACCGATCTTTTCGAGCTCCTCAGCCATGTAGTGAGCCTTGGACGAGCAGAGTTCAGCGACCTGCTCATAGCCCTTAGGACCGATCGTCGAGAGATAGATGCCTGCTCTCAGTGCGCACCATGCTTCGTTGGAGCAGATGTT
>JAZUNV010000164.1:0-9243 GCA_045604305.1 Anaerovoracaceae bacterium
AGATCCTGTGCTATCCTGAATGAGCTTATGAAAAGCGGGATCAGGATCGGTATCAGGCTCTTTGCGCGCTGAAGTAAATTGCCTGACTCAAAGTCCGCGCCTCTTGCCTGCTGCGCCTTGATTATTTTGTCGGTCTCCTCCATCAGGGTCGGAATGAATCTGAGCGCGATCGTCATCATAAGAGCGATCTCATGGCTCGGGAGTCCGATCTTCTTGAATGGGCCGAGGAGTTTCTCCAGACCATCTGTCAGTTCTATCGGCTTTGTTGTCAGAGTCATCATCGATGAGCCAATTATGAGGAGTACAAGCCTTATAGCCATAAAGCAGGCCCTGACTATGCCCTCATAAGTGATCGTCAGGAATCTCCAGTGCCAGAGCACATGTCCTTTTACCATGAACAGATTGAGTATCACCGTAAAAGCGATGATAACAAATACTGCTGTCAGTCCTCTGAAGATGAATTTTACCGGGACCCTGGAAATCGCAATGATCGTAAACAGAGCAGCTCCGGCAATAAGAAATCCCCAGAAATTATTCACGATAAATAACTCTATGATATAGAGCAATGTCGCTATTATTTTCGTTCTGGCATCCAGTCTGTGTACCCATGACTGAGTCGGGTAATACTGGCCCAGAGTGATATCTCTTATCATCTAAACTGTCTCCGGTTTCTTCCTGCTTTGCAGGTATTTTTTTATATCTTCGGCGGCTTCTTCCGTATTCAGCGCTTCGCTCTCAAATTCCAGGATCATGGCCTTTATCCTGTTGATTATCTCTCTTGCAGGCGGCACGTTAAGCCCCATCTCTGTAAGCTCTTCATCATGTGAAAAGACATCTGCCGGGGTTCCTTCAAGTACAGCTTTGCCGTTATCCATGACGATCACCCTGTCAGTCATTTCTGCAATGTCATTCATGTTATGTGAAACGAAAATGATCATGATCCCCATCTCGCGGTGTATCCTGCGTATCATCCTGAGGATATCTCTGTGCGCCTTAGGATCGAGTCCTGCCGTAGGTTCATCCAGTATCAGGACGGAAGGCTTCATTGCTACGACACCGGCTATCGCGACTCTTCTTTTCTGTCCGCCGGAAAGCTCAAATGGTGAAATGTCTTTTATCTCGTCGTAGTCAAGTCCGACCATGTCTATGGCATATCTTACACGCTCTTCGATCTCTTCTTCGCTGAGGCCAAGATTCTTCGGCCCGAAGGCAACGTCCTTCGCAACTGTCTCCTCAAAAAGCTGATACTCCGGATACTGGAAAACAAGGCCGACTCTGCGTCTTATTTCCACAAGACGGACCTTGCCATCCGTGATGCACTGCCCATCGACGTAAACCTCACCGGAGGTAGGCTTCAGGAGACCGTTCAGGTGCTGCAAAAGTGTCGATTTGCCTGATCCGGTGTGTCCGATTATCCCAACGATCTCGCCATCCCTGATCTCAAGCGAAACATCATCGATAGCCATCGTCTCATCCGGAAGTCCTTTATTATATATATATGTAAGATTTTTTACTTCAATTGACATATCAGGTCCTCTACAGTCATGACGGATTCAGGCATGCCGAGCCTGCGGCGGATATCTATCACCGGCGGCATCTCAAGCCCTGCGCTTTCTATGAACTCTTCATCAGCAAAAAGCTGTGACGGTATCGCATCCGCAATGATTTTGCCCTTCTTCATGACCACTACTCTGTCAGCCTGAACAGCTTCACTCATGAAATGAGTTATGAGTATTGCAGTTATTCCATCTGAATTCAGTTCGCGGATTATCTCCATGACCCTGTCCCTTCCTTTGGGGTCGAGCATGGCTGTAGGCTCGTCGAACACTATGCAGCTTGGTCTCATAGCAACTGCTCCCGCAATAGCGATTCTCTGCTTCTGTCCTCCTGAAAGCATGTGAGCGCCCTTTTTGCGATGTTTGTACATGCCGACCTTGTATAACGCGTCATCTACTCTGCGCCTTATCTCGTGAGGCTCTATTCCAAGGTTCTCAGGACCAAACGCGACATCATCTTCAACGATAGAGGATACTATCTGATTGTCCGGATTCTGGAAAACCATTCCGACTCTGCGTCTTATATCCCAGATATGTTCATCGTCAGCCGTACTCATACCATCGACCGTTACAGTTCCGGAAGTAGGTACGATAAGACCATTCAGACATTTAGCCAGTGTGGACTTGCCTGAACCATTCATTCCTATCACTGCGACGAAGCTTCCCTTCTCGATGTCAAGATCTACTCCATCCAGCGCACGCGTCCCGGGTACTTCCGTACCATCCTCCGTGATACGCGTGAATTCTACTACAAGATTTCTTACTTCAATATATGCCATAACGTCTTATTTTACATCATGAGTTCCTTTAATCGCAAGGCATTGAGCCATAAAGGTTATACAAGCAGGAAAAACCGGGCACCAGAAAAAGCCGGTGTTGCCGGCTTCCCTGTGTTACCGAATTGTTATGCCGTCAAGTCCCCTAATGCTTTTCGTCACAAAAATTCTATATGTTAACCCTTTTGCTTCGCTATGTATTCTACTCATTTTTCATAGCGTGGTCAACACTTTTTAATGTAATAATACAAATATCTTTCGAATTTTTTGTATTATTCCTCAAATATGTACTTTTTGTGATACAATTTTTACCCTTTTCGGATTATTCGGTCTTAAAAACTACTCCGGCATATACTTTCGACTCGTCTACCTTGTCATGCACAGTCTCGTTCCAGTCATCAAGAGGAACATCATGTATTGCAACTGACAGATGGCTTCTCTGGCATCCGAGTTCCTTGACCATTGTCTCCAGAACTGCTTCTGCCACTTTCTTCTTGAGTTCATCATCTCTTCCCGGGAGCATGCTAATATCTACATGTGGCATATTGATTCCTCCTTATGATCCGATCAGTAATGGACCTTATCTGTTCCGCTCGTTACTACAGAAGTGCCTCCAGCTGTGGCTTTGTCATAAGTCCAGCCTCTTTGAAAGTGATCTCTCCATTCTTTACGACCATAATCGTTGGAATGCTTGAGATCTGAAGACTCATCGCAACAGCTACAGCCTCATCGACATTGATCTTGCAGAACTTTACATCGTTTCTCTCTTCTGAAAGTGCATCTACGATAGGTCCCTGCATCTTGCACGGTCCGCACCAGTCAGCATAGAAATCTACAAGAACAGTACCTTCAGCCTGCATTACTTCCTTTTCGTAATCATCTGCCCCAATTTTCTTAACCATTTATTCTCCTCCTGTTTATTCCAAATTGTTTCATAGAAAATAAAATCATCAAGTTCAAATGACATCCTCTAGATTATAACACAAAAGAGACACCGCCGAAACGGTGTCCCTCAGTAATGCATTCTTCTTCGTAACTATTACGTAATTACGAAGTGTTTTTCGTTCACAGCGACGAGTAATTACTCGATGATCTCTGTTACAACGCCAGATCCTACTGTTCTTCCGCCTTCTCTGATAGCGAATCTCAGTCCCTCTTCGATAGCGATCGGTGTGATCAGCTCGATCTCCATTACTACGTTGTCACCAGGCATGCACATCTCTGTGCCCTCTGGAAGGTGAAGATCGCCTGTTACGTCTGTGGTTCTGAAATAGAACTGTGGTCTGTATCCGTTGAAGAACGGTGTGTGGCGTCCGCCCTCTTCCTTCTTCAGTACGTATACCTGACCCTTGAACTTTGTGTGTGGGTGGATAGTGCCCGGCTTTGCAAGTACCTGTCCTCTTTCGATCTCGGTTCTCTGTACGCCTCTCAGCAGTGCTCCGATGTTGTCGCCTGTCTCTGCCTGATCAAGAGTCTTCTTGAACATCTCAACGCCGGTTACTACTACTGTTCTCTTCTCCTCTGTAAGTCCTACGATCTCTACAGAATCTCCAACCTTGAGCATTCCTCTCTCTACTCTTCCGGTTGCTACTGTTCCACGGCCTGTGATCGAGAATACGTCCTCTACCGGCATCAGGAACGGCTGGTCGTTTGCTCTCTCTGGTTCTGGAATGTAGTCATCTACTGCCTGCATCAGCTCTACGACTGCGTCTGCCCACTCTCCTGTAGGATCCTCAAGTGCCTTGAGAGCGGATCCTCTGATGATCGGTGTGTCGTCGCCAGGGAATTCATACTCGTCAAGAAGTTCTCTTACTTCCATCTCTACGAGATCGAGAAGCTCCTCGTCGTCTACCATGTCACACTTGTTCAGGAATACGATGATGTATGGTACTCCTACCTGTCTTGACAGAAGGATGTGCTCTCTTGTCTGTGGCATCGGTCCGTCTGTTGCTGCTACTACCAGGATCGCTCCGTCCATCTGAGCTGCTCCTGTGATCATGTTCTTTACATAGTCTGCGTGTCCCGGGCAGTCTACGTGAGCATAGTGTCTGTTCGGTGTCTCATACTCTACGAGTGCTGTCGGGATCGTGATTCCTCTTGCCTTTTCTTCCGGAGCCTTGTCGATCTGATCGAATGCTACGTCTCCGCCAAGTCCATACTTTCTGTTAAGTACGGATGTGATTGCTGCTGTAAGAGTTGTCTTGCCGTGGTCAACGTGGCCGATTGTACCGATGTTGATATGCGGTTTGGTTCTTTCGTATTTCTGCTTAGCCATTTGTTTCTCCTATTAATAATTAATATAGAATTAAATATGATTACTTAATGATTTGTTCGGAAAGTGGTTCCGGCCTTTCGGGCTGCGGAGTATTTTCGTTCACAGCGAGACGGCAAGCGGCTGAGGAGCGCAGCGTACATGACTCGTACGTGAGCACCAAAGACGCGCAGGCATTATCGGAGGAGCTTGCCTCCGAAGATCAAGGTTTCCATCCTTACGGCAACGCCGCTTAAATTCGAAGGAAACCTTACAAAGCTGTGGGCGAAAAGACGAACAGGAATCACTTAATAATTTTATCTGAAAGTGATTCCGGCAGCCGCTCGAAGTGGTCGAACTGCATCGTATAGATACCTCTTCCCTGTGTCTTCGATCTCAGGTCGGTCGCATAACCGAACATCTCGGACAGCGGCACAAAGCCTCTGACATCCGCCACTCCGTTTTCGATATCCGTACCTTCGATCCTTCCACGTCTCGAACTGATGTCGCCGATGACATCACCCATGTAGTTGTCAGGAACATTGACTTCCACCTTGAAGATAGGCTCGAGCAGCACAGGGCTTGCCTTCATGACTGCTTCCTTGAAAGCCTTGGAACCTGCTACCTTGAACGCCATGTCCGAAGAGTCGACTTCGTGGTACGAACCGTCGTAGAGTTCCACTCCCACATCGACTACATTGTAGCCTGCGAGAGGTCCTGCCTGCATGGCTTCCTCGATGCCCTCCTGTACCTTCGGGATGTATTCCTTAGGAATAGCACCCCCGACGATGGAGTTCTTGAATTCGAAGCCTTCGCCCGGCTCTCTCGGGTAGAGCTTGATCTTGACGTGAGCGTATTGTCCGCTTCCGCCGGTCTGCTTCGCGTGCTTGCAGTCCACATCGGCGTTCGCAGTGACTGTCTCCTTGTAGGAAACCTGCGGCTTACCGACGTTAGCCTCTACCTTGAATTCTCTCAGAAGTCTGTCAACAATGATCTCCAGATGGAGCTCTCCCATTCCGGCGATGATGGTCTGACCTGTCTCAGGGTTTGTATAAGTCCTGAATGTCGGGCCCTCCTCAGCCAGCTTGGCGAGCGCGATACCCATCTTTTCCTGACCGATCTTGGTCTTAGGCTCGATCGCGATCTCGATTACAGGATCAGGGAATTCCATCGACTCGAGCACTATAGGTGCCTTCTGGTCGCAGAGTGTGTCGCCCGTGGTGGTGAACTTGAGTCCTACCGCCGCTGCGATGTCTCCGGAGTAGACCATGTCGATCTCGTCCCTGTGGTTGGCGTGCATCTGCAGTATCCTGCCGATCCTCTCCTTGCGGTCCTTGGTCGCATTGTATACATGCGAACCTGAATTCAGCGTACCCGAGTAAACTCTGAAGAATGCTAGCTTACCTACATACGGGTCTGCCATGATCTTGAACGCAAGAGCCGAGAACGGCTCGCTGTCGGATGCCGGTCTGTCCTCTTCCTTCTTGGTGTATGGGTTGACTCCCTTGATAGCCGGGATGTCGAGCGGTGACGGCATGTAATCCACGACTCCGTCGAGCATCAGCTGTACGCCTTTGTTCTTGTAAGCTGAACCGCAGAATACCGGATACATATTGCCTGCGATAGTCTCCTGACGGATGACTCTCTTGATCTCCTTCTCAGGGATCTCCTCGCCCTCGAGGTACATCATCATGAGTTCCTCGTCGCACTCGGCTACGGACTCGATCATCTTGTCTCTCCACGCCTTGGCTTCGTCGAGCATATTCTCAGGAATATCCTTCTCTTCGTAAGTCTTGCCCAGGTCGTCATCGTGATAGATCTCAGCTCTCATCTTGATCAGGTCGATGATGCCGACGAATTCGGCCTCGGATCCGATCGGGAGCTGGACCGGCACGGCGTTTGCCTTGAGTCTGTCGCGGATCATGTCGAGTACGTGGAAATAATTGGCGCCCAGGATGTCCATCTTGTTTACGAAGATCATTCTAGGAACTCCGTACTTCTCAGCCTGTCTCCATACGGTCTCGCTCTGAGGCTCTACACCGCCCTTGGCGCAGAGCACCATAACTGCTCCGTCGAGTACTCTGAGCGACCTCTCGACTTCTACCGTGAAGTCTACGTGTCCCGGAGTGTCGATGATGTTGATCCTGGTGTCCTTCCACTGTGCAGTAGTAGCGGCGGAAGTAATGGTTATCCCGCGCTCCTGTTCCTGCTCCATCCAGTCCATGGTCGCGGCGCCTTCGTGTGTCTCACCCAGCTTATGGGTGCGTCCTGTGTAGAAGAGGATTCTCTCCGTTGTAGTTGTCTTGCCGGCGTCGATGTGAGCCATGATACCGATGTTGCGTGTCTTTTCAAGAGTAAATTTGCGTCCCATTATTTCCTCCTTTCTACTTGCTTAATTCTGGTAATATCCATCTTCGTACTCTCAGATTAGAATCTGAAGTGTGCGAATGCCTTGTTGGCCTCTGCCATCTTGTGAGTGTCTTCCTTCTTCTTTACGGAAGCACCTGTGTTGTTGGCTGCGTCCATGAGCTCTCCTGCGAGTCTGTCTGCCATAGTTCTCTCGCCTCTTGCTCTTGTGTAGTTGGTCAGCCATCTGATGCCCAGAGTCTGTCTTCTTTCAGGTCTTACCTCGATAGGTACCTGATAGTTCGCACCACCGATTCTTCTTGCTTTAACTTCGAGTACAGGCATGATGTTGTTCATTGCCTTCTCAAATACCTCGAGAGGTTCCTCGCCTGTCTTCTCCTTGATCTGATCGAATGCGTCATAAACGATAGTCTGAGCTACGCCCTTCTTACCGTCGAGCATGATGCTGTTGATCAGTTTGGCAACTACTACGCTGCCGTAGACAGGATCAGGAAGAACTTCCCTTTTAGGTGTGTTACCTTTTCTTGGCACTTCTCTTCCCTCCTTGTAAATTCAGGTCGGTACTCGTTAGCAGTACTGCGATTTTCTTCAGACGGAAGATCCATCCGTCTTACTCGCACTCCTGCTCCCGCGGCGCTCTTTATATAAAAGATTGCCTACGTACTAATTCTTTAACTAATTGATTATTTTTTCTTAGGCCTCTTTGCTCCGTACTTGGAACGACCCTGTCCACGCTCTGCAACGCCGGAAGTATCGAGTGTACCTCTGATGATGTGATATCTCACACCCGGGAGGTCCTTGACTCTGCCGCCTCTTACGAGAACGACACTGTGCTCCTGCAGATTGTGTCCAATACCAGGAATGTAAGCTGTAACTTCCATTCCGTTTGTCAGACGAACTCTTGCGACTTTTCTAAGAGCGGAATTCGGCTTCTTAGGAGTGACAGTCTTAACTGCTACGCATACGCCTCTCTTCTGAGGGGAGTTTACGTTGGTAAGTGTCTTATGAAGTGTGTTCATGTTCTTACCGAGTGCAGGAGCTGTCGACTTCTTTACCGAGCTCTGTCTGCCCTGACGTACTAACTGGTTAATTGTAGGCATTCTTTTCTCCTTTCCTAAAGTATTATTTTATCCTTATGCACCTCTCTATCCGAGGGCGCACTCGAACTTGTATATTCTACTAGCAAGAATCCATAATGTCAAACGATTTCCGGAACTTTTTTGGAAGCGAGAATCTCCGTCCTCCGCAGCTCTCGGACCGATAGCTCAAAACCGTAGCTTCGTCCGAGAGTATTTCTCTGTACACGAGAGGAGAGTCTCGGACCGACTGCTCAAATCAGCGGCTTCGTCCGAGAAAAAGCCGGCGCGCATGTCGTGAGCGATTGAGCGATGTACCGATCAATTGATACATTTCAGATGCTGATACCGTACCTGCCCTGAAGCCTATACGCTCATCTCGAATGCTGATCAGCGATATACAGCGAGGGAGCATGCGAGGCGGCATTGGTAGCGAAACTGGGCAGTGCTGCCCGCTTATCGGCTGCACGAAGAGGCGCCCGGGCTCGCCCGTTTCCTTACGAGATCACCGATAACGTACAAAATGGTCAGGGGGTTTCTGTCCCCTGACCACTCTGAAATAGTTGATTCAGTTACTCGACGATCGCTTCGACGCCGTAGACTTTGATCTCTTCCTCGCCGTCTTCGGCTACGTTCTGCTCTTCGAGTCCTTCGATATGGATCTCTTCCTCGTCTTCTTCATCGGCCTTGCCGTTTACGAATGCGTCGTACTCGCCGTAATCGACTTCGACGTCTCCGTATCTCTTCATGCCTGTACCGGCAGGGATCAGCTTACCGATCATGACGTTCTCCTTGAGACCTTCGAGTCTGTCAGTCTTGCCCTTGATGGACGCGTCTGTCAGTACTCTCGTAGTCTCCTGGAAGGACGCTGCCGAGAGGAATGAGGATGTAGCGAGAGCGGCCTTGGTGATACCGAGCAGCTGTCTGTTGGCAGTGCATGGTTCTCCGCCGTCTGCCTCAGCCTCGGCATTGGCAGCCTCGATCTCTTTCCTGGAGTACTGGCCGCCAGGCAGGAGCCTTGTGTCTCCCGGCTTTTCGACCTTGTACTTGGACAGCATCTGGCTGACGATGATCTCGATGTGCTTGTCGTTGATGTCTACACCCTGATTCTTGTACACTCTCTGTACTTCTCTCAGGAGGTATTCATATACGCCCTGTACACCATTGAGTCTCATGATGTCGTGAGGATCGAGAGGTCCCTTTGTGATCTGGTCGCC
>JAZUNV010000165.1:0-5483 GCA_045604305.1 Anaerovoracaceae bacterium
GTGAGGAAGAGGAATGCGGCTCCGACACCTGCGAGTGCTCCGCCGATCGCAAGAGTAACGATGATGTTCTGTTTTTCCTTCATGCCCGCATATCTGGCTGCTTCCTTGTTGAAGCCTGTAGCTCTGAGCTCATATCCGAATTTAGTCTTGGACAGGATCACCCAGATCAGGATAGCAAAGAGTATAGCCAGTACTATCGCGAGCGTCACTGTCGAGTTGTTGGCGAAGAGCGTGTTCAGACCCGCGTTAGGGATGAGCGCCTTCTTGCCGTACATACTCAGCTTGAGGGTATAAGGACTTGCAGGGTCCTTGACCTTCTTGCTCGACAGTATCATGTTGGTCAAATAGAGCATAATCCAGTTGAGCATGATGCCCGAGATAACCTCGTTAACGTTCTGGTATGCCTTGAGGAATCCGGAGATGGATCCTACGATCGCGCCTGCAAGAGCCGCGAGTATAAGGCAGATGATCCAGTTGCAGTGCCATGCGAGTGCCGCATAGAGTCCGATGCATGCGCCGGCTTCGTACTGTCCCGGACATCCGATGTTAAAGAGTCCGACCTTGTAGCAGAAGCAGATCGACAGAGCGCACATCAGCAGCGGCGCCGTCTTGGCAAGCGTGTTGCCGAGAGCCTTGGCTCTGGCTGCCGAGGATGATCTGGTCAGGAAGTTGAGGATGATGGTCTTGATGGCCTCACCCGCGCCCGCCGGATTGATCATCAGCAGCACGATGTATCCGATCAGCAGTCCGAGTATGATACACAGCAGCGATGTGAGTATCGACTGGAAGGACGGATTTTTCAAAAGACTTTTCTTCTCTTTCATTACGCTTCCTCCTTCCTCTCTGATCCGGTACCGACGTTCCTCTTGGCGCCTGCCATGTAGAGACCGAGCTCTTCGACAGTCGTCTTCTTAGGATCGAGTTCACCTACGATCTCACCCTCGTACATTACGAGTATCCTGTCAGGAACGTTCATTACTTCTTCGAGTTCGAGCGAGATCAGCAGTACGGCGCGTCCGTTGTCTCTCTCCGCTATCAGATTTCTGTGGACACCTTCGATGGCGCCGACATCCAGACCTCTTGTAGGCTGTACGGCGACGAGCAGCTTGTGATCCTTGTCGATCTCACGCGCTATGATGGCCTTCTGCTGGTTACCTCCGGACATCGCACGGGCGATGGTGATAGGACCCTGGCCGGATCTTACGTCGTACTCGGCCTCGAGCTTCTCGGAATACTCACGTATCTCCTTTCTCTTGAGGAAGCCCGCTCCCGATGTGAATTCAGGCTGATAGTACCTCTGGAGAACCATGTTGTATTCGAGCGGATAGTCGAGCACGAGTCCGTGTTTGTGTCTGTCCTCAGGGATGTGGCTCATGTTCTTGCTCCTCTGACGAATGGAGCTCGAGGATATATCCTCTCCACAGAGCGTGATCTTACCGTTAACGAGAGGCTCCATGCCCGTGAGTCCGTAGACGAACTCGGTCTGGCCGTTGCCGTCGATACCGGCGATACATACGATCTCGCCTTCTCTGACTTCCAGATTGACATTCTTGACTGCGTTGTTGGCGTGTACCTTGGAAGCGACAGTCATGTCCTCGACCTTGAGTATGACATCTCCCGTCTTCGCAGGCTCTTTGTCAACTACCATACTGACGTCACGGCCTACCATCATGCGGCTCATCTCTTCCTTGGAAGTGTCCGCTACGTCGACCGTACCGATGTACTTGCCGCGGCGAAGTACCGTGACCCTGTCGGCTACCGCCTTGATCTCGTTCAACTTGTGTGTGATGAAGAGGATCGATTTGCCCTCTGCTCTCAGATTTTTCATGATCTGCATGAGCTCTTCGATCTCCTGCGGCGTGAGCACAGCTGTAGGTTCGTCAAAGATCAGTATCTCGTTGTCACGGTAGAGCATCTTGAGTATCTCCGTCCTCTGCTGCATTCCGACCGTGATGTCCTCGATTTTTGCATCAGGGTCGACCTGAAGTCCGTATTTCTCGGACAGCGCCTTCACCTTGGCTCTGGCCTCATCCATCTTGAGCATGCCGCCCTGAGTCGTCTCGACTCCGAGGATGATGTTTTCGAGAACCGTGAAGCACTGTACGAGCTTGAAGTGCTGGTGTACCATACCGATGCCCAGGTCGTTGGCATCGTTAGGGTTGTTGATCTTTACCTCTTTGCCGTCCTTCTTGATCACGCCTTCCTCGGCCTGATACAGACCGAAGAGGACGGACATAAGAGTGGATTTACCGGCACCGTTCTCTCC
This sequence comes from Anaerovoracaceae bacterium, assembly GCA_045604305.1. GTDB lineage: Bacteria > Bacillota > Clostridia > Peptostreptococcales > Anaerovoracaceae > Crickella. The sequence continues at coordinate 2,267 of JAZUNV010000165.1, forward strand.
AAGCAAGGCGTGTATCTCGCCTTTCCGGAGCTGCAGAGTGATGTTGTCATTCGCAATGATGCCGGGGAATCTCTTGGTAATGTTCACCATTTCTATGGCATAAGGTGCATCCATAATCCCGTATTCCTCCGTCTCTATGATCAGTGATACAAATACAAGATTATTTTACCAAAAATGTGCAGAAGAAAAAACAACAAAATAGGCGATCCCTTTCGGAAACCGCCTATCTTACAGGATTGTTTCAAAATCGCTTTACGAGCCTTACATTAGCCCTTGATAGCTCCCTGATCATCTACCTTTACAGCCTTAGTAGTCGGGATGGCTTCGATGTCAGCAGATACTGTTCTCTCCTCGTTGAAGAGTTCCTTAACGAGAGTGTTGTAGTCATCAGCTGTGAATCCGTCGCCGAACTGAGTTGTCTCAGGCAGCTGTACGTAGTTCTCGTCCGGAGTCTCGGAAACGAGTCCCAGAGTCTGGATCTGACCTGCATAGTCATCCCACTTGCCTTCGCTGATAGCTCTGAGCAGAGTGTTGACTGTAGGAGCAAGACCCTTCATAGCCGAAGTAACTGTCATGCCTTCGCCATAAGCTCCGTCGATGATGCCCTTCTGGTCTACGTCAACGCCGATGACCTTGCCGCCTGTCTTGGCAGCAGCCTCAGCAGCCGAAGTGTAGATTCCGCCACCGCATGCGAATACGCACTCAGTGCCTGCGCCATACCATGTGTCCATGGCAGCTGTGATGTCAGCATCGCCGAAGAACTGTCCGCCGTATACGTACTTGATCTCTACGTCAGTCTTGCCGAGCTCCTCTGCAGCAGCGTCAGCGCCCTGAACGAATCCGTGACCGTATCTCTGAACTGCAGGAACTGCCATTCCGCCGAGGAATCCGAGCTTGGTGTAGCCCAGCTTGACTGCAGCGTATCCGGCCATGTAGCCTGCGAGCTCTTCCTGATATACAGCGCTGTAGACGTTAGGTCCATCGAATTCTCTCTCGCCGTAAGCAGTGAGGTCTCCCTCGGATACGTCGAGCGCAACGAACTTAGTGTCAGGATACAGCGGAGCTACCTCATAGATAGCGTTCGCAAATGCGTAACCAGGCATTACGATTACGTTGTATCCTTCCTCGATGGCTTCTTCGATCGAAGAAACACGGTCAGCGTCAGCGTCCGATGCAGGTTTCTTATAAGTGAACTCTACGCTGTTCGCCTCGCAGAATGCCTTGCATGCTTCGTAAGTAGTCTGGTTGAAGGACTGGTCAGTGATGTCACCATAGTCTGTTACCATTGCAACCTTCATGGTGTCGTCACTTGACGAGCCGCTGTCACTTCCGCCCCCGCCGCATGCAGCAAATGAGAATACCATCAGTGCAGCGAGGAGCATTACAAGAAATTTCTTCATCTCTATCCTCCTAAAGTACTTTAAGTGAGAAATAAATTGAGTTGGGATCCGTCGACCCCGGATGTAGTAATTATACTATATCCGCTTCACAAAACTAAACACAAAATGAATTATTTTTTCCATTACACCCGACCGTGTATGCAGCCGGTGAATTGTAGCCGTTTCACTCAGATCCCGATTTCGGCTACAATTTTCATTCTTAAATCAGCTCGTAATTGTAGCCATTTTCCATAAGTTACGGTTTTGGATACATTTTCCGATCAGAAATCTTATCTGTATTGTATCCATTTCACCTTAATAACGGATCCGGCTACAATTCATAACTGATAATCTGTATAGATATGTAGTATAATGTCTCCTGTAAAATAAATGGCTCAATATACTATCCATAATTTCTTTAAAATGGAGGCAATGCATGGCCAAGCTATATTTCAAATACGGGGCGATGGGCTCGTCCAAGACGGCGCAGTCCCTGATCACCAAGTTCAATTATGAAGAGAAAGGCATGAGCGTATGGCTCATCAAACCGGGCACGGATGTCAGAGACGGCGAAGACATACTTAAAAGTCGCATCGGTCTGAGTCAGCAGGCACAGATAATATCGCCTGATGACAACATCATCAAAGCCTATCACGATGCGGGCAGCTACGATGTCATCATCGCTGACGAAGCCCAGTTCCTTACACCTGAACAGATAGACGGATTAAGGAAGCTGGTCGACGAAGAAGATATACCTATACTCTGCTTCGGACTCAGAACAGACTTCCTCACCCACTTCTTCCCCGGCGCGCGCAGACTCATGGAACTCGCGGACTCGATCACGGAGATCAAGACCATATGCGAGTGCGGACGCAAGGCGACAGTTAATGCCAGATTCGACGAGAACGGCAGGATAGTGACCGAGGGAGATCAGGTGGTACTCGGAGGCAACGACAGATACACCGCGCTCTGCCACAGGTGCTGGAAACGCCGCATTAAAGAGCAGGAAATGTCATTCTGAGACGCGGCAGCGTCGAAGAATCTCAAAGAAAATGAAATATAAAAATGGAAAATCCAATCAACAATAAAAACGATAAATACGTAGTAGTGGTCGGTGCCGCCAACATCGACATAGGCGGCACTCCGATTAATCCTCTTATACCAGCGGATTCCAATCCCGGTGATATATCTATCACTTACGGAGGAGTCGGGCGAAATATCGCACACAACCTAGTAAATCTGGGAGTGAATGTTAAGCTGATCACTGCCATAGGCGGAGACGTTCTGGGTGCCGATATGCTCAAGCACTGCGAGGGCCTTGGCATGGATGTCTCAAACGTACTGAGGCTTCCTGAGAGAAATTCATCGATGTATCTCTACATCAACAACGACCGCGGCGATATGGAGATGGCAATTGATCACATGAACATAGCCAAGGAGATCACGCCTGCTTATCTCGATTCGGTCAAAGACGTCATCAGGGGAGCTGAAGCGGTGGTGGCGGATGCCAATATATCGGAAGAGGCATTCGTACACCTCAAAAACATTTGCACCTCCCCTATCTATGTCGATCCTGTATCTACGGCACTGGCTGTCAGGATCAAACCATGGCTCGACGGCATCGACACTCTAAAGCCTAACAGGCTTGAAGCCGAGTATCTTACAGGCATGACCATACAGACCGAAGCCGACTTCAGAGCTGCGGCAGAAGCCCTGATAGGAATGGGAGTCCGAAGAGTCTTTATGTCAATGGGTGATGAAGGCATGATTGCAGCCAATAAGAACAATATTTATATTATCAGTAAATATTCGACTGATGTGGTATGCACTACCGGCGC
>JAZUNV010000166.1:0-12778 GCA_045604305.1 Anaerovoracaceae bacterium
GGATCTGCTCCGGATGCGGAGCTGAGCATGACAGAGATATCAATGCTGCAATAAACATATTGCAAAAAGGCCTTGAGATGATGACATCATCTTAGGCCTTAACCAACACTGAAGTATCCAATACCGTGGGTCGCACGGGAATTCACGCCTGTGGAGAGAATGTAAGACGCGGAGTCTACGGATGAGGCGCTGCTCTCGAGGAAGCAGGAATCCCCCACTACAGGTGGCGGGAGCGTTCAACCCTCCTGACTGACAGCAGCGGGGAGACGCTGTATGGACTGGATAAGAGTTCTTCGACTCTGTACAGATTCAACGGGAAAGATTTCGACAGCGTCTATAATGGAAATCTTGTGAAGACGGTCGAGAAAAAGCTGATCGACGAGGGCCTTAATGATTACGATCTTAAAAACAATGTAAATATCAATCCTTTCAACGGGGAAAAGCCGTTTGTCGATGGTGACATGCTATACTCGTTTGTATCATATGTTTTCGAGGATAAGAGCGGTGACGGATCGACGAAGGAAGAGCGCTATATAGCGTGCATGGATCTGTCCGCAGCGGAACCGGAATGGACTTTGACTGTTGATGAATGCGGGGCCATAGATATGTGGAAGATCATATGAGGTGATCGATGGCAAACTGTACTTCGCCACGGACGAGTATGACTTTTACTGCTTCGACATGAGGACGCAGGAGCTTACCCGGAAGGCTGCTCTGCCTGAGGAGCTGTACATGCCTTTCCTGTTAGAGTATAAGGGCTACATCTATATGCTCTTCGGTGCGGATAGAGATTATAAGGGAAGTGATCTGCGGAATTCCATATCCGACAGGGTATATCGCTACGATATGACGAGCGATAAATGGTACCTCGCCGGAGAAGGCGCTCTGAAGTTTATGGGCAAGTTCGACTCCGGATTCGGCTATGTTGAGATGCAGCCTATTGGATGCGCGATGGACAAGGGCATAGCGCTCGTCGACATGTCGATCGAGGGGGGCAGGCAATGTGTCGATCTACGATCCGGATACCAACATCGTCACTCCGCTCTACTACACCCTCAACAACGGCGTGTCAGATCAGCCGCTATGGGGGACCCCTTCATGCGTAGTGATGGATAAGGGCATATACTATTCGCGCGATGACAGCAATGAGATGAGGAGAGGCTATGGTCTGTGGCTGATCCCGGCATCGGCTTACAGCGGCGGCGGAGAGCCTGTTGATCCTCCGGCACCGGTCGGTCCTGCGGATGATCAGGCGGCGGCTCTGGCATTCAACGGCGTATACGATGCATCCATCCCTGCAGTAAAAAGCGCTAAGGTAAAGTCTTCGAAGAAGAGCTTCACCGCTTCGTGGAAGAAGCAGAGCAGTAAAAAGCTGAAGAAGTTCCAGAAGGTCGAGATCCAGTGCAGCATGGACAAGACATTCCCTATGGACGGAACTACGGTCAAATTTGCCAAAAAGAGCAAGACTTCATGCAAAGTCAAGGGGCTGTCAAAGAAGAAGACATACTGGGTACGCATGCGTAACGTCAAATTCGTAAACGGCACCAAATACGTCGGCAAGTGGACCAAAGCTAAGAAAATCAAGACCAAATAGTATCAGGAACGGACCATCAGTCTGAATCATACCCGGTATCTTATGCATCGCATTGTGAAGATGACATGGGATACCGGGTTTGTATTTCTTTGTTTTTTTGTGTAGAACTTGCACTCAGGTAATGGTAGAATTACACGCAAGTAACAAAAGGAAAGGGGACTGGATCATTAAAAACGAAACGGATTATTTGATCGAACAGGAGAAGAGACTGGGCAACTACAAGGTATTCCTCGAGGGCGTCAGAGACGGACTCCCAATAGGACTGGGATATTTTGCTGTTGCCTTTTCGCTTGGGATAGCTGCCAGAGAGTACGGCTTCACACCGTTTCAGGGCTTCCTGGCCAGCCTCTTCACCTACGCATCGGCAGGCCAGTACATGGGCTTCTCCCTTTACGCGGCCAACGGGACGCTCGTGCAGCTCATAGTGCTCACTGCGATCATCAATCTCAGATACATACTGATGGGCTTCGCGCTCAATCAGAGGATGCCTGCGGGCACTCCGCTCGGCACCAGGGTGCTGGTCGGGACGTGTATCACGGACGAGATATTCGGAGTCACCATCGCGAGGCCGGGAGTGCCTACGCCGTGGTTCACCTTCGGAGCGCTGCTTACTGCGGTTCCGATGTGGGCCGTGGGCACGGCTGTCGGTATCAGCATGGGAAGCATACTGCCCGACAGGATAGTGAGTGCGCTAAGCGTTGCTCTCTTCGGGATGTTCCTCGCGGTCATCATACCGGCATCGAGGAAAGACAGGAAAGTGCTGGGGGCGGTCGCGGCGAGCTTTGCGTGTTCGTACGCGGCAGGTGTGCTGCCATGGATATCCGGGCTTTCACAGGGGACCCGCACGATAATCCTCACGATCTCCATATCGGCGGTATTCGCCGCATTGTTTCCTCATAATGAGGATGAAGGAGGCGGCGCATGAGGACCAACATCTATCTGTACATTTTCGTGATGGCCTTCGCGACCTGGTGCATGCGCGTGATCCCATCGCTCATAATGCGTAAGCCTATTGAGAACCGCTTCTTCCGCTCGTTCCTATACTACGTGCCGTACGTGACTCTCGCGGTCATGACCTTCCCTGCGATAGTTCAGGCTACCGACCAGCCTCTTGCGGGAGCGGCGGCCCTTGTGATCGGCATACTTGCCGCGTGGTTCGGGATGAGCCTTATCAGCGTGGCAGCTGCCTGCTGCGTGACTGTACTCGTACTCGAGATGATCATGACAATGGTATAGAAAAAACATAAAAACAGAGAAATACAGAAAATCAGAACGTTTAATTTTCATTTAAACTAAGCCTGGTACCATATCACCGTAAACAGAACGGCTGTGAAGCCGTATACGGAGGCAGATATGGGATACCGGGCTTTTTTTAAACGATACGAACTGAAATACATGATCACGGCAGCTCAGAAGGAGAAGATCCTCATGGCCATGGAGCCGTACATGATGCCGGATAAGTACGCCAGATCGACCGTGCGCAACATCTATTTCGACACGGACGATTACGTGCTGGCCAGGCATTCGATAGCAAAACCTGACTTTAAGGAGAAGCTGCGCATACGGAGCTATTCAAAAGCTGACAGAGACAGCACCGTCTTCGTGGAGCTCAAGCGCAAGTACGACCATGTCGTATACAAAAGAAGGACAGGTATGCCTGAAGAGGAAGCGATGAAGTGGCTGGCTGAAGGGACGGCCGGGGGCGGCAGTTCTCAGGTGGCTGAAGAGATAGCATACTTTGCAGGTATGTATAAGGGCCTGAAGCCCGTGCTCTGGCTGAGCTATGATCGCGAGGCATATCGCATGAGACCCGGCGCGGACGTGAATGACGGAGGGGAGGAATTCAGAGTCACCTTTGACAGCAATATCCTCTGCAGAGAGTCTGATCTGTCGCTCAGGTCGGATGCATACGGCACTCCGATACTCGGGGAAGGCGTCTTTCTCATGGAGCTCAAGTGTCCGGGATCGATCCCGATGTGGCTCACAAAGATACTGTCGGAGGAGCATATATATAAGACCTCGTTTTCCAAATACGGAACGGCGTACTGCCGTTTCATGAGCAGTACCCCTGCGGAGCGCGCGCATCAGATGGCACTTGAAAGCCTTGCGGCCTCAGACACGCGCAGGGTCAGGGAGAGCAGAAAGAAGGACGCCGCTGCGGCAGACCGCCGCAGGAGAGGCTTCAGATACAGGCCGGCTCACAGCCGTGCTACAGCATAACGAAAAGATCAATTATCCGGAGGAACAGAAATGGTTAATGAATTAATGACAAGCATATATGAGGCGCAGGCGGTCACTTCCATCAGCTTTGCCCAGTTTGCAGCATCGTTCGCGGTATCGCTGCTGCTGGGCATGGTGATAGCCTCAGCCTATATGCACAATACGCGATATACCAAGAGCTTCGTGGTGACACTGGCGATGCTGCCGGCGATCATATGCGTGATCATCATGATGGTGAACGGAAGCGTCGGTACGGGAATAGCGGTAGCCGGAGCCTTCAGTCTGGTCAGATTCCGCTCGGTGCCGGGCACAGCGAAGGAGATATGCGCTATCTTCCTCGCGATGGGAACGGGCCTTATCACCGGCATGGGATATCTCGGACTCGCAGCCGTGTTCTCGGCGGTCCTGTCGCTCGCGATGGCCGTGTTCAATCACGTCGATCTGGGAACAAAGAAGAATGCGGACAGATATAAAAGCATAAGGGTCATGATACCCGAGGACCTCGACTACAGCGGAGTCTTCGACGACATATTCGCCGATTACACTTCGTCATGCGAACTGGTCAATGTGAAGACGGCCAATATGGGCAGCATGTTCAGGCTCACCTATGACGTGGTACTTAAAGATCCGGCGCGTGAGAAGGAGCTCATTGACAGGCTGCGCAGCAGAAACGCAAATCTTGAAATAAACGTGTCGCGTCAGGCAACGGCGGCGACCGAACTGTAAGGAGGACATTAAAATGAACACTTACGGAAATGTGGATCCATCAAACAGAAATACGGAAAGCGGAACAGACAGGGGGTTCGTTACGAGATCCCTGATCACGATACTTGCGCTTATGATGGCGCTGATGCTGACTCTCACAGCCTGCGGGAACTCGGGCAGCACGGGGGATACGGGAGCGGTCACGACGACTTCTGCTGAGTATGACTCGTCGGTGATCTCGGAATTGTTCACGGACCGCGATCTCTCCGGCGACTATGACGAGAGCGAGGCTGAGACCATCACGCTCAGCGGGAGCGGCGCGGATACATCCGCTCAGACGGGAGTAAGCATAGACGGAAGCACGATCACGATCTCGGCTGAGGGAACGTATATAGTATCCGGAACTCTGTCTGACGGACAGATCGTGGTGGATGCCGATGAAGCAGCCAAGGTGCAGATCGTCCTCAAAGACGCTTCGGTCACAAGCAGCACTTCTGCGGCTCTGTATGTGAAGTCGGCGGACAAGGTGTTCGTGACGACGGCGGAAGGCACTGAGAACACCCTTGCAAACGGCGGAAGCTTTACGGCTGACGGAGATACGAACGTAGACGGCGCAGTCTTCGCCAAGGATGACATCTGCTTCAACGGAAGCGGAAGCCTGACTGTCACTTCCCCGGCAGGCCACGGCATAGTCGGCAAGGACGATGTTAAGATCGCAGGCGGAACTGTGACGATCGATGCAGCGAGACACGGCGTGCAGGCCAACGACAGCATCAGAGTCGCTGAGGCGTCGATTACGATCAAGGCCGGTAAGGAGGGACTCGAGGCGCTGCTCGTATATATCTGCAGCGGAGATATCAGCATCGAGGCTTCCGATGACGGCATCAATGCGGCCGGCGACAGCCAGGAGATGGACGGTGGGACCGACGGAAGCATCGAGATCAGCGGCGGCAAGGTCTACATCACTGCCGGCGGTGACGGCATCGACTCGAACGGATCGGTGACCATAAGCGGTGGATACACCGTGGTCTGCGGACCGACGCAGGGAGACACTTCGGTCATCGACTTCAACTCGACGGGGACCATCACGGGAGGTACATTCATCGCGACCGGAGGCGCAGGTATGGCTCAGAACTTTACTGACGCGGAGCAGGGCCTCATCGCGGTCAGTGTTGGGAACCAGTCTGCAGGACAGAAGGTTACGCTCAAAGACGCTGACGGAAACACCCTGGCGGAAGTGACGCCTGAACTCGACTACGCTGTCGTGTATATCAGCACGGCGGACATGACGAAGGGCAGTACATATGAGCTGACGGCCGGTACGTACAGCGAAAGCATCACTCTGAGTGACAATATATACAGCAGTATCACGGGAGGCATGCAGGGCGGCATGGGTCAAGGCGGTATGCACCAGGGCAGTATGCCGGGCGGCCCCGGCGGAGAAGACTCAGGTGAAGGATTTACAGAGGCAATGAATGAACAGTTTGGATAAGCACATCTTTCGGAGATAGACGAAAGGAGCGTAAGGACTATGAGAAACAGATACATTGCACTTATCCCGGCCTATGAGCCGGATGCGAAGCTGGTGAGCCTCGCTTCAGAACTAAAAAGAAAAGGCTTCGACATAGTCATCGTTGATGACGGAAGCGGAGATGCGTACGCAGAGATATTCGAGCAGGCAGCTCAGGATGCAGCGGTGCTGACTCATACTGAGAACCGCGGCAAGGGCGCGGCGCTCAAGACCGGCATGAGCTATATCAGCAGATACATGGCTTACACTGAGTCTGTGCTTACATCAGGCGGCGCCGTAAGCATAAGCGGCCGCGATGCGGTGATAGTCACTGTCGATGCGGACGGGCAGCACCTGCCGGAAGATGTATTGAGAGTAGCTCAGATAGCTGAGCTGAGAAGCGATGCGCTGGTGATCGGCAGCAGGGCGCTCAGGGAGAATGTCCCGCCGAGGAGCAGGTTCGGCAACGCTGTAACGAGGCATGTATACAGCATGGCGACGGGAGTGCCGGTGCATGATACGCAGACAGGTCTCAGGGCGTTCAGGCGCAGCATGATACCGAGGCTCCTGGAGATAAAAGGGGAGCGCTACGAGTACGAGATAAATATGCTGCTTGAGCTCGCTTCTGAAGGGATACCCATCATAGAGGAAGAGATAGAGACCGTATATGAAGACGGCAACAGCTGCTCGCACTTCAGCACGATCAAGGATTCGATCCGGATCTACAGGGAGATACTGAAGTTCTCGGCTTCGTCGCTCGCAAGCTTTGTCATCGACTATCTGATGTACGCGCTGCTGCTCGCGCTGACGGGCGCGGCGGGGCTGGCGCACGGACTGGTCATATCCAACATAGGCGCCAGGATAGTGAGCGCATCAGCCAACTACAGCATGAACCGCAGACTGGTATTCAGAAGCCGGACGGGTTTCGCAGAGTCAGCGATACAGTACGCTCTGCTGGCGGTGCTGATACTCGCAGGCAATACGATCGTGCTCAGCCTGTTTGTAGGCACACTGGGCATGAACAGTCTGCTGGCAAAGATCATCACCGAGATCATATTCTTCGCTGTGAGCTGGACCGTACAGAGATACGTTATCTTCTTCAGCGAGACGGATTCAGATGGCGGAGAGAGCGGAAAGGAGGTCTGCGATGTTCAGAAGGCATAGATTCACGATAGTTTACATGCTGCTGCTGGCCGTCTTCACGGTGTATGTGGCGCTCGACAGCTTCGTTATCACGAGAGTCTACGGAGACGCTTCCACACAGAATAAAAACGTCATAAGTACGACATCGGTCGACAGCGATGATGAAGCAGCTGAGGACGGGAGTGACGATGCGGATCCGGTCATCACTTCGGACAGCTACTCGGATGAAAACATAACGGTCGGCGTTGAAAGCTATATAGTTGAGAATACGCAGGTCTATCTTGCGGAAGCAGCCCTGGATTCACCCGGATATCTGAAGACCGCGTTCGCTCAGGGCGCGTATGGAAAGAACGTGACACAGACGACTTCGGAGATAGCGGAAAGCGCAGGAGCGATACTGGCCATAAACGGTGATTTCTACGGCGCGCGTGAAAGCGGCTACGTCATAAGGAACGGGGAGCTTTACAGGAGCGAAGCGGTCTCAGGTCAGGAGGACCTGGTCATCTACAGCGACGGCAGCTTCGGGATCATAAATGAGAGCGAGGTCAGCGCGGAAAAGCTTATTGAAGACGGCGCTGTGCAGACGCTGTCGTTCGGACCGGCCCTTGTCGAGAACGGCGAGGTCGCCGTAGATGCGAACGATGAGGTGGGCAGAGCAATGGCGAGCAACCCGAGGACGGCCATAGGCATCAAAGCTGACGGGACTTATATCTTCGCAGTAGCTGACGGGCGTACAGATGAGAGCGAAGGTCTCTCACTTCAGGAGCTTGCGGAGTTCCTCAAGTCGATGGGAGCCGTGACAGCGTATAACCTGGACGGCGGCGGATCTTCCACCATGGTGTTCAACGGTAATGTTATCAACAATCCGACTGGCGGCCGTGCCGGCCACGGAGAAGGCAGCGAAAGGAGTGTGAGCGACATTGTATACATCGGATATTGACAGAAGGCTGTATTCAAGGGGTATGAAGTACCTGGTCGCGGCGCTGGCCGCGGCGGCTGCGGGGGCGGTATACGAGATCTTCAGCCATGGCGTGTATTCGTTCTACATGATATACGCATTCATGGTGCCGCTGGTCGGCGGAGCATTGCCCTGCCTGATCGCAGCAGCGGCGGCAGGCAAAAAAAGAAGGCCCGTCGATGTAGGGACCTCGATAAGCGCAAAGCTCCAGCTTGCGGCCATCGCCACTCTCACAACGGGGAGCTTCATGAAAGGAGCGCTCGAGATATACGGCACTACCAACAGGCTGACTGCTGCATACGCTGCGGCAGGGCTGGCACTGGCCGCATCGGCGCTCATAGCATACGCGGTTCATCAGCGAAGAGTCCTGAGGACAAGAGTCGATATGATGCCGACCAGTATGCCGGCTGCGATGCCGCTGAAGAGCAGCACCGGGAAATAAAAGAATATCCGCAGGTCTTCGATCAGGGCGGCTGCCACAAGCAGCTGCCCCAGATTGTGGAGCACGCCTGCGGCCATACTTACACCGATCACTGAGAAGAGATCGGTTTTTTTGAGCAGTATCATGCCTGCCAGGCTCAGCGCCGCGCCGGCAAGCGAATAGAGCATGCCGAAGAGGCCGTTGAAGAGGAGGCCTGCGATGACTATCCTGATCACGCTTACGGCCGCCGCGTCTTTAGGCCCGAATTTATAAAGCGCGATAACCGTGACGACATTGGCTATGCCGAGCTTGATGCCCGGTATGCCCGGGTTGTATGGTATAATGGCTTCGACATATGAGAAAATGAGCGCCAGGGACGCCATGAGGCCGACCCTCGCGATGAAGGAAGCGCTACGAGGTGACTGTGTCATATCCGCCTCCTTCCCTGCCTTCTATGCGCACCACGAGCCGGTTCGGAAGGCACACTATGCTCTCGCCTGTGCGGGAGATCTGCCCGTGACTGACGCATACCTGGTTCCTGCACGAGGCCTCCGTGACGGAGACCCGGCCGCCGCTGATCGTCACTTTGTTGTAGTATTTGTACTGAGTGCAGTCGTCATCCTGATCTGCGGCTGCAGGCTTAGGATCGCTGTAGCGGACTCCGCCGGGAGCCGGGACGATGATCTCGGTATCCTCTGACAGGGGATAGGTGGCGAACAGCTCGCCTCCGGACTCGATGACCACCTTGGCATCTGCGCCCGCATCTGCATGTGACATCGACAGCGCAGCAGAAACGGCCAGTCCCAGGACGACCAGCGCTATGAAGAGTATTATATCTGCTTTTCTTATATACTGTTTCATCGAGTCGTATTCAACCAGGAGCGAAGCTCCATCAAGCTCGCTTGTTTGGAGCGAGCGACGCCGTCAATAGACGACGGGAGCTTAGCCGTAGCTTGCAGCCTCGCTTCGCTTCGGGCAAGCCTGACATAGGACTTGCATCTGCTCCGTCTGCGCCTACGGCTTGCCGGTCACAGTGCCAAGTCTCCAAGCTCGTGAGATCGTCAGTCGGGGATTGCGACCTGCCACTGACGATCGAATATGGAACCCCCCGCCTATGTGCCCATTGAGGCGGGGGACATCCGTCGTCTATTATATCACACACATCCGGCGTGCGGCAGAATGCTGCACCGGAGGATGGTGTATCAAACCGGCGAAAACCATGATCTATACACAAACCGGGAGGTATCATACTGTTTGAAGACGCGAGTATATCATGTTTTGTGTAGGATCTCTGCATTGCCACGGAATAATACACAAGGTTCCGAAAAATCAGTGTATGAAATCTATTGAACAGAAGCATTTTACACAAATCATATTGATTCAGATCATATAGAAAACGTTGCGCGCCTCAGTCTGTGTAAAAAATATGAGAATGACAATAATCATACACCAAAAAATCAAAATCCTGTTAGTGTCCGCTCTGTGCTTTTGCGTTTCGATCGTCTGCTTTACGGGATGCGCCGGTATCGCCGGAGCTGCCGAGCCGGTATCACGCGATGAGTACTGCCTCGATACCATATGCACCGTATCGATATACAGGATGAAGGACGAGAGCGGCGAAGTCAAAGACGCTTCGAAGCTGAAGAGCGAGGCTGAGTCTGCCATCGACGCAGCCTTCGTGCTCTGCGGGGAGCTGGAGGACAAGCTCAGCAGGACGCGTACGGAGTCGGATATCAGCAGGATCAACTCGGCGAAGGGCGAATGGACCGATGTGAGTGAGGAGACACGCGAGCTCATACAGAAGGGCATGGAGTATTCACATGTCTCGGACGGCGGCTTCGACATCACCATCGGCGGAGTCACCGGACTGTGGGACTTCCACGCGGCTGACGGAGAGGCAAAGCTCCCTAACGAGAAGCGGCTGGCCGAAGCGGTGAAGCACGTGAACTACAGGAACATAGCGATAGAAGGCAACAGGATCAGGCTGAGCGACCCTGAGGCGGAGATCGACCTCGGAGGCATAGCGAAGGGATATATCGCTGACCGCATGACGGAAGTCCTCGAGGAGAAGGGCGCGGTGTCTGCTACCGTCAATCTCGGAGGTAACGTGGTCTGCATAGGAGGCAAGACGGACTCGGACGATTTCGTGATCGGGGTCGAGACGCCGTTCAGCGACCGCACGGAGATAATCGGCAAGATAAGCGGGCGCGACAAGACTTTCGTGACCTCCGGAGTGTACGAGAGGATGATCAAAGTGGACGGCAGGACCTACCACCACGTGCTCGATACGAAGACGGGCTGGCCGGTGAAGACCGATCTGGACGCGGTCACACTGATCGCTGACAAGGGACGCTCGGCGGACATCGATGCGATGAGCACGATATGCCTGATCAAGGGAGCGGAAGCCGGGAAGGAATTCATAGAGAAGACGGACGGAGTAGAGGGCGTGTTCGTCAGAAGCGACGGCAGCATCGAGACAACAGCCGGCGCCGGTTTCGAAAAGGAAAAGTAAAGGACGGGGAATGATGAAGAAAGTACTTGTAACGAACGATGACGGGATCGATGTGATAGGTCTGACTTCTCTCGTGGAGGCCCTCGCGCCTCTGGCGGACGTCTATGTGGCGGCGCCGATGGAGCAGCAGAGCGCCAAAAGCCAGAGCATCACTATAATGAAGACGATAAGGATAGAAGAGAGACAGCTGAAGGGGGCTGCGGCCGCTTATGCGGTGGAAGGCACTCCTACCGACTGCATCAAGCTGGTACTGGACAAGCTTGAGGATGAAGGCATCAGGCCTGACTATCTCATCAGCGGTATCAACATGGGTCTCAATCTCGGTCTGGCAGCCTACTACTCGGGCACCATAGCAGGAGCCAGAGAGGGAGCTCTTCACGGCATCAGATCCATAGCTCTGTCCGTGGGTACCCACGACACGACCCAGTTCGATTACATACTCGGAAATCTGCCACTCTACATGGAGCTGGCCGACAGGCTGAGCCCGTCTTCGTTCATAAGCGTCAATGCACCTTCGCGCCCTTCGTGGGATATCAAGGGCATGCGCATAGTGCCTGCGGCCCCGTACGGTTATGGGGAGGACTTCGTGTTCAGGCAGGAGGAAGACGGCGGATACCTGATGAGAGCCGAGCCTGCCCGCATGGATGACAGGATGCGCTATGACTTCGACTGGGTGCGCGCCGGCTACGCGACGGTATCGCCTCTGCCGACGAGCCTCGAGGATCCGGTGGCTCTGATGAAGCTGAGGGAGCAGGTCGAAGCCTCCGAATGTCTCACCGTGATAGTGGACGCTCAGAAGGGAGTTCTAGATGAGATCAGGAAGCCGAAGAGGTTCAGGAAGAATATAGGCAAGTTCGCCCGCGCCATGGCGAGGATGAACGCGCCGATCCTGATCGCAGAGACACACGGTCTGGGCTTGACACTGGATGAGGTGGAAGCCTGTGCGAAAGAAGCCGAGAGGGTAGCTCATGTGAAACCGGATATATGGACTTCACCTGATACGTTCAAATACGTCGGGGCTGCAGATACGGACAGGATACTGATCGCGGGTGCTTCTACGAATGTCGCAGTTCTCCAGACGGCCGTAAGCTTCGCAGAGCAGGGCTTTGATGTCACCGTGATCAAGGACTGCTGCAGCGCGGAAAGCAAGAGCAGCCACAGGGCTGCGCTCGATCTGCTCAGGGAGAAGGGCTGCCGCATCAGCACCTGCGAAACTGCGGTAATGCAGATCGCGGGGACCTGCGAGCGTGTTGTCATGGAATCCGTCAAGAGGATACTTGCAAAATAACAGACGCCCGCTCCCGGCTGAACATGCATTATCTCAGATACAAGCATAAATATTGACAATCGGGGGGCGCTGTTGTAATATCATTTTTGCTATGCGCTGATGTAGCTCAGTAGGTAGAGCACTTCCTTGGTAAGGAAGAGGTTTCGGCAGTTCGAGTCTGCTCATCAGCTCCAGCGAACCCGCTTAGGGACAGGGACGCTTGTCCCTAATTATTTACCTTCGGAGGCAAGCCACTCCGGAAGAACGTTCTTTAAAAAGGAGGAAGTTTCAAAATGGCAAAGCAGAAGTATGAGAGAACCAAACCGCATATCAACATCGGTACGATCGGCCACGTTGACCACGGTAAGACAACTCTTACAGCAGCGATCACAAGCGTACTGAACAGAAAGTACGGACTCGGCGGTGACGTAGCATTCGACCAGATCGA
>JAZUNV010000167.1:0-2797 GCA_045604305.1 Anaerovoracaceae bacterium
ATCACACTTCGGTACATCGGATGCCGATGAGATATACGCAAGAGTCCAAAGCGGCGACAGGGAAGCTGCTCTGGTATGGGAAGCTCTCGGATACAATATAGTAAAATATATCGGTTCGATGGCGGTCGTACTCAAGGGTAAGATCGACGGTATCCTGATAACCGGCCGGTATACGAGATTCGACACGCTTCTCGATTACATCAGGGAATACACGGAGTGGATAGCTCCGGTCTATGTATACGAAAATGAAGTTGAACAGGAGGCCATGTGCGCCGGAGCCCTCAGAGTGCTGAGAGGCGAGGAAGAGCCTAAGGAATATACGGGTCGCGGCATGGTCAAGAGAGGAATATAAGGAGGAGGGATAAAATGCTGGATAAACTTGAAAGGATCCGCGAGGAAGGATTCCAGCGCATTGCCGGTGCATCGGACATGGACAGCCTTGAGGCGGTCCGCAGGGAACTGACAGGCAAGAAGAGCGCGCTTCAGGAGGTTCTCAAGAGCCTTGGCGGGATCGATCCTGAGATGAGGAAGTCGGTCGGCATGAAGGCCAATGAGGTCAAGAACAGCTTTGCGGAGAGATTACAGGAAAAGGCAGACGAGCTGATCGCAAGCGCATCTGCAGTCGAGGGAGACATCGATCTGACGCTTCCGGGTATCGAAGTGAGCAAGGGCGCGCTTCACCCGATCACTCAGATGTGCTATGACCTCAACGATACGTTCAGATCGCTCGGCTTTGAGATCTATAGCGAGGACGATATCAGCAGCGAGGCTTTCGCATTCGATAATCTGAACTTCGCGGCTGACCATCCGGCGAGAGCATCGATGGACACATACTGGATCGAGGGCACTGAGAACAAAAGGGGCACGGAGCGTCTCTGCCTCAGGCCTCATCTGACAGGCGGTTCGGTAAGACATCTGCTCGAGGTGGGAGCACCGGCGAGATTCGTGTATCCGGGCAGGGTATACAGGAACGAGACCACTGACGCTCGCCACGAGAGAGCTTTCTTCCAGTACGAGGCGCTGATCGTAGATAAGGACGTTTCCTTCAGCTCCGGACGCGTGATGATCGAGACCATACTCGAGAAGGTGTTCGGACGCAAGGTCAACGTCAGGATGAGAGAGGGATTCTTCCCGTTCACTGAGCCTGGCTACGAGATCGACATGGAATGCCTGCTCTGCGGTGGCAAGGGCTGCAAGGCCTGCAACCAGGCGGGCTGGATAGAGGTAATGCCGGGCGGCGTCATCCATCCGAACGTGCTCAGGGCGGCTAATCTCGACCCTGACGAGTGGACCGGCTTCTATACGAACATCGGTCTCGACAGACTGGTAATGATGCGCTACGGTGTGGACGACGTAAGACTCTTCCACAGCGCTGATCTGAGATTCCTCAAGCAGTTCAAGTAGAAGGGAGGCGGCTATGAACATTTCAATGAAATTCCTGGAGAGATACGTCGATCTGCCAAAGGATCTGACATATGACCAGATAGCATACGACCTTACCATGAGGACTGTTGAGGTCGAAGAAGTAATCAATACAGCTGAGAAATTCCACGACATAGTCGTAGGAGAGATAAAGGAAGTCAAGGCCCATCCGAACGCGGACGCGCTCAGGATCTGCATGACTGACGTGGGCGAGGGCGAGCTGAAGCAGATCGTATGCGGAGGCTCCAACCTTAAGGAAGGCCACAAGGTCTGCGTATCCAAGCCGGGTGCCGAAGTGGTATGGCACGGCGAGGGCGAGCCTGTGCCCATCAAGGAGAGCAAGCTTAGAGGCGAGCCTTCGTTCGGCATGATCTGCTCACCGCTTGAGGTCTATCTCGGAGATCTTATCTCCAATGAAGATGAGAGATGGATCGTAGACTTCACAGAGCTCGGCATCGACTGCGAAGTTGGCCAGAGCGTGGCTGAAGTCATGGGCCTCGATGACGTTATCCTCGAAGTCGACAACAAATCACTTTCGAACAGGCCTGACCTCTGGGGACACTACGGCATCGCAAGAGAGCTTGCGGCAATCTATAAGCTGCCGTTCAAGACGGCTTCTTCCGAGCTTCCTAAGGGACTGCCTGAGTACAAGGTCACTATTGAAGCACCGGAGCAGTGCCCGAGATATACCGCTACACTGATCGAAAACGTCTGTGTAAAGGAATCTCCTGCATGGATGAAGACACTCATCACCAATGCAGGCATGAGACCGATCAACGCTCTAGTGGATATCACGAACTACTGCATGCTCGCTGTAGGACAGCCGATGCACGCGTTCGACAGCACCCAGGTAGAGGGCGAACAGATCGTGGTCAGGAATGCGAGGAAGGGAGAGGTGATCGAGCTTCTGGACGAGAAGGATCTCGACCTCAATGAGGACGACCTCGTGATCTGCGATATCAAGGAGCCTATGTGCCTGGCAGGCATCAAGGGCGGCATCAAGGATTCCATTCTTCCGGGTACCACATCAGTCCTGCTTGAGGTGGCGAACTTCGCAGCTGCCGGCATCAGGAAGACCGAGAGGAGATTCGACGAGAAAACGGATTCTTCGCTGAGATACGACAAGGGTATCGACACTCAGAGAGTTGAACTCGGTGTCGATCTGGCTCTCAAGCTCTTCAAGGAGATCTATCCTGAGTGCAGCTTCACGGCATTCGGCGAAGCTTATCCTATAGCTACAAAGAACGCCGAGATCGATATAACTCAGGACTTCCTCGACAGGAGACTTGGAGAGGTGCTTACTCAGAGCACGATAGAGGACATCCTCAAGAGACTCGGATACCTCGTTATCTTCCAGAAGGGAGTTTATCACTGC
>JAZUNV010000168.1:0-3822 GCA_045604305.1 Anaerovoracaceae bacterium
CATGGCTACGATCCGACTTCGGCATAAAAATGAGGAGTAGCATAGATATGTGACACGCCCTGCGAGAGCTCAGACTCGAGCATTCTCTCAGTCATGTCAATGTCTATACTGCCGTCATCGATGCCGGGTAATATGTGTGTATGAAAATCGATCATGTTTATTAGTCCCAATGAGATTCTTAAAAAAGACCGCCGGAGGTATATCCGCCCCCGGCGGTACAGTTGCACAACTGTGAACTGTCAAAGTCAGATATCAACTATTTGCACTTGACAGTCTTGCTGGTCTTCTGGACGGCTTTGTACCCTCCGTTGCATATCGGATATACAACGAATTTGTACTTAGCTCCGGATCTCAGCTTTTTGATCGTCTTGGACGATGCTTTCTTGCCGGCCTTTACAGTCTTCTTGTAAACACCGTTCTCATAAACAGCGATCCTGTAGCCAGCGGCTTTGCCCTTCTTCTTCCAGCTTACCTTGATCTTCTTCTTTCCGGCTTTCTTGGCCTTTACCTTAGTGACCTTCTTGTACGTGCAGAGATTGCCGATCACTACCTTCTTGCCTTCATTGCCGCTCTTGTTTACAGCGGAAACTTCGATTATATAGTGATTCTTTGCCTTCAGCGACAGGTTGGTGCTCGTACCCTTGACATTCGAAGCTACTTTAGTGCCGTTGACATATACATTGTATGAATCAGCACCCTTCACGTCTGACCACGAAGCTGAACCGGCTGACGTGCTAGTAGCCTGTACACTTCCTGACGAAACAGCTCCGTTCATAGGGCTACCGGCAGCGAATACGCCTACAGCCGATGTAGCGATCAATGTAACTGCGATCAGTACAGCAAGCAGTCTGCTTGTTCTTTTTGCATACATTGGTTTGTCCTCCTTTCTTAGTAGATTATATATAGTCAGCTCCCATTTCCATGGTAGAGAGCGTACTATCATCGATATTGCGGTCTATTTATCACCGTCGCCGCCCGGGCCGTAATAATAATTACTGCCGTAGTAACCTCCGTATTTGCCGTAATGACCGTATTTACCGTATTTACCATATTTACCGTATCTGCCGTAACCGTATCCGCCTTTGCTCTCATCGACACGGTTCAGCACTATGCCAAGGAGCGGACACCCGGCTCTCTCAAGCTGCCTGACTGATTCTTTGACGACGCCCTTAGGCGTTACTCCGCTCCTGACACACAATATGGCACCGTCGCAGAAGCTCCCTATCCTTTCAGCATCCGATACAAGCCCGAGAGGCGGTGCATCTACGAATACATATCTGTAATACTTCGCCATTGCTGTCATAAGGGTGTTGAATCTGTTTGATTCAAGCAGCATGGACGGATTGATGACATTCTCTACGTTGGCGACCATATCGCCATCCTTGTAGCTTGTATGCATCAGCACCTCATTGATCTCCGCACTTCCCGCAAGGTAGTGTGATGTGCCCTTCAGTTCTTCTCCGTCTATGCGGCGAAGATCATGCTTTCTGTACAAGGTGGAGTTACGCATATCCGCATCGAGCAGGACAGTCTTCTCGCCTGCTTCAGCCATCTGGCTCCACAGATTAAGTGCCACAAAGCTCTTGCCCTCATTTGGCTCAGAGCTGACTATCATGATCCTGCGCACGTCACTTCCGAGAAATGATATGTTGATCCTGAGTCTGTTGATCGCTTCTTCCAGAGAATACGGCAGCTGCGGAGTCCGACCGAATTCTATGACGTTCACTTTGACGTTCCCGCTCATGCCTTCCTCCTTCTGCTCTTCTCTTTTTTCTTCCTGCGCCTGCGCCTTTTGCTTTCAGATGCCTCAGGCTCCATTCCCTCTATCTTGCCCTCAGGGATGACTGTGAGCGGCATGACGCCGAACTCTTTCTGGATATCCTCTGCGGTCTTGAATGTGTCATCCATGAGGAACTGTACAGTGAATATGGCGAGCATGATCAGAAGTCCGATCAGAGCGCCTATCATCGTGTTCTTGGTCAGGCTCGGAGAGCTCTTGTTGACCGGAACTACAGCATACTCAGCGATATGCGGCTCAGGCGTCTCCATGAGCTTCGGCAGCTCGGATACGCCCTTCTCCGCCAGCGCGTTGGCTATATTCATCGCCTCTTCCGGGTCGGCGCTGGTCGCGTTGATCACTATGATCCTCGTATCCTGGACGACCGAGAGGTTCAGCATGTTCAAAAGGCCGTTATAGCTGTATTCGAGATCCTGCTCCTTGATGACGCTCTCTATAATAGGCCTGGTCTTGAGCAGCTCTACATAGTCCTTTGAAAGGGACTGGCCTATGCTGAGGTCTGTCAGGTCAACTACGGACTGTGATCCTGAGCTGACCATGTACATTTTGGCAGTCGCCGTATACATCGGCGTGATGACAAAATGAGTGTACAATCCGGCCAGGAGCGCGCATATGATAAACGAACCGATCAGCCACTTCAGTTTTGTCGTATAGAAAGCAAGGAGTTCGAGGAGATCTATCTCAAGCTCTTCGTTATTCCTTTCTCTGATCTCGACATCCTGATTCTGGTTCATCTATGCCTATTCGTCTCCGTCAGTTTCCTTCAAATCTATCACCTTGCTCAGGAGCTCTATAACGGACTTCTGATCCATGTAGAATTCCTCATGCTTCTCTCCGTCGCCAAAGGTGTCGTTGTTCTCTGTCCTGCCTGTAAACTTCAGTATACCGGCATTCTCGTAATTGAGAAGGCTGTTGGCGATCACTGATAATGCTTTGTTGCTTGTATCTGTATCGATGATGTCTTTGAGCTCTTCATCAAGTGTATTTATATAATTAGGGTCCTCGCGCAGCTTTGCCATTACGCTGTCGTATGCGCCCTGCATGTACTGTGTCTGGCGCTCCATCCTGGCTGCATTCGTGTCGTCCTTGAGACCCATTCGGGATCTGACGTACTTCTCCGCCTGGTCACCTGTGAGGTGGACTGTACTGCCCTCTGTGAATGCAGGATCCACATCGGTCATATCTGTCTGAACCGTCACATCAACTCCTCCGATGGCATCGTTGACCTTACCTATGTCCTTCATTTTTATGAAGTAATAGCCATCGCAGTCGAGACCGCCCATCAGTTCTGCGACTGCATCGGCGAGCTTCTGATGTCTCTCCTCATCAGTCTTACCGTACCAATGGGCCGTACATATCTGCTCATTGAAGAAGCTGCCGTTGTACTCGCCGCTGGCGTCCGGCACCTCGATCTCGAGCATGGAGTTACGGTCGATCTGGTAAAAGGCGTACTTCTTTGTAGTGTTATCCACTACAAGCAGTGTTATGAAGTCTGCCATATCGCCGTTTAGTCCCTCGCCCCAGTCTTCGCCGCCAGCGTCCGTACCGGACAGCATGTATACCTTGACGCTGTCATCGCTGACGAAATCGCGGTCATCGAGGTAAAGCTCTATACGGCTGCTGTCGCCCCAGTCGCCCGTGTCCCCGAACTGCTCATCGAGGAGTCCGTGCTTTTCTATCATGTGGATAGCTAAGCCAAAGAGTGCTATCGCCAGCACGGCTATCAGCGTTCCGATGATTATTCTTTTCTTGTCTCTCATCTATCTGAAAATAAAATAAATGAAACCTTAGGGTCGCTTCAGAACTCATGCCCCTTGAGTCTCATCCATTACTTATTTACTATATACTACAAGCTGATTCAATATATCACAGTCCCCTTTGTCACCAGGTAAAGCTAAAAAAGGCTCTACCCCCCCCCCACAAAAAATGCGGGATCGGGCCTGGAATTCATTGTTCGTATCGTTTAGCAACTACAATACAAAAAATGTATGATAATTATACTAAAAAACCTATAATTATTAGGG
>JAZUNV010000169.1:0-17511 GCA_045604305.1 Anaerovoracaceae bacterium
GAGCTCTGTTACGTCTATTCTCGACGTTATCGAGGTTGAGCACTTGCAATCTTCCGTAAAGTGGCGAAATACGCCTTTACGATAATATGTCTCTTTGTCAATTACTTTATAATTCATTTTCTTCACCCTTACAAACTTCGACTTGTCTATTTGTTCAAAACGCAGTTATACCGGACAACTGAGCCATCAGGATAATCAACTACAATTCTTTCCGCAGCAAAACCACACTTACGGTAGAAACCGACCGAATCATCGTCTGTCTGTGCTTCAAGCCTTTCCAAGTTCTCCGATTTCAGTACAAATTGGATCATATTCCTCCCGATTCCCCGACAGTGTAGTTTTTCAGGAACAGCAATTCCGATGATTTCCGCAACAGCATTTGAGTATTTCAGAACCATCATTCCAGCTTTTTCGCCTTGGTTTTCGCATACAAATATCCTCACAGACGGGTCGTTTAAAAAACCTTCCATCTGTATTTTGAAATCATCATATGCCGGTTGATACATACAAGGCGCATAGAGCAGGTATGCCTCTTCTGACAAAACCCAGTCTCTATCGCTGCATAACACAGTTTTCATTAATGTCCTCACAAATTCGATTTCGTCAGTATCTGTCACCATATATCCTGCGGGCTTCTGTTGTCCACTTGCGAATGAAACCTGTTTTGGCTTCTGTATAAGCATCACGATTATGCTCATACTTTTTCCATAGCTCCAGCTTTAATTCTTCATATTCCTTAGCGATCTGAGGGTGCTCATTCAGATAGTCGCGGAAATATAGCTCATCATTGTCTCCCGTGTATCTGAGATGAATATGATAAACCTTATCCGCAAAGCCCTCTTTTGTATATCCCTTATTGAGTGAAATCCGTCCCTTTTCCTCGGACATTCTGATAAAACCATTCTGCTCCAGAATACGCGCTGCTCCTTCCATATCAGCTTCTTTAGAAAACTCGACCAGCACATCAACAATGTTCTTGGCCCATATGCCCTGTATTGCTGTACTTCCAATGTGACAGATTCTTTTAACAGGATAACCTGCCAGGAGGTCCTTAATTGTGGATTCTATCTCCTTGAAGCATTCGTTCCACTGCTCATCGTGCTTGACAAGGGAGATGGGGAATAAAGCCCACAATTCTTCCAACGTCATTTCCGACAGTTCTTTTCCCATAGTCAAGTCCTCTAAAAATTCCGATTTTGTTTATTCGTCTTCAGCTGCAATGTCGAAGAGGCCTTCATTCCTGAACTTCGCCAGCACCTCCAACATGTGGATGCCGATCTTCTCCGGATCATTATCCAGACCGGCGCAGACGACGCGGAGACCGTCCGGTATCAGTATCCGGCCATGCAGCTTGTCAGTCTGGTACTGCTGGTACCTCTCATATTCCTTATTGGATATCTGCTTCATTTGGTCCTCCGTTCATTTCGACAAGCTGGTATTTATTTGATTCAGCAATTTCTCTATGGCCTGTTCGTAGCCAGAATCAATCAGCGCTATCTCCTCTCCAGCGTTCAGAAAGCCGTCGATGATGCTCTTGTTGTCAGCCTTAAGACCGTTCATACAACAATCTGCTTTAATCAGTCTGGTCTCGATTTTAGATTCATGTCCAATGATCTCATAAAAATGGTTTTCGATATACTCTTCGCTCATAGCGAGGCAGATGAAGCAGATTGACAGTAAATATTGCTCATCAAAATCCTGCCTCCAGTTGAAAGGGATATAGCACCCCTCAACAATGAGGTTCTGTCGATTCTCAATTGCAGTCTTCACGATTTCACGTATGATTGGCCACAGGTATTCTGTCAGCGCATCGTCGTCCTCCGGTGTAAGGTCAGTGTTGCCGCTGCGGATCAGACCCATTTTCAGATGGTCAATGGACAGATACGGATAGCTGTATTTTTCGAGCAGCCTTTGTGCCAGAAGCGTTTTTCCTGTATGGGATGCGCCTGTTATCAGTATAATCATAGTCTTGCCTTCAATTCTTCTCTGACCTTTTCCAAATCACTGCAAGTCAGGAGTGGGATCAGACTGTCGATTTCTTCGATGCTCTTATCCCACCATTTGAGCCTGAGCATCAGATCAATCAGTTCCTCATCAAAGCGTTTCCGGAGAACCCTCGCGGGATTTCCGACAACAATGGTGTAGGGCTCGACGTCGCTGCCGACAATACTGTTTGCTCCGATAATAGCTCCGTCACCGATATGAACACCGGGAAGTATCACCGCGTTCTGACCGATCCAGACATCGTTGTCGATCACCGTGTCGCCTTTGAGCGGAAGGTCGGCAGGCGCAGGCGGATTCATGTTCCAGCCTTCCAGCGTGTAGAACGGGAATGTGGACACAGCGTTCATCTGGTGATTCGCGCCGTTCATCACAAACTCAACCCCGGTAGCGATCTGGCAGAACTTCCCGATGATCAGTTTGTCGCCGTTCCATTCGTAATGATGGGTCACATGGCTTTCAAAATCCGAATCGGCAATATAGGTAAAGTCTCCGACGATAATGTTCGGATCGTGATCGTTGGCTTTACATATATTTCTTTGTCATATCCCGGAATAGGATGGACCACATTTGGATCTGGCTTCTTTCCATTTTTCATATTATTCAACACCGCCAATCAAACCTGATGGTACAAATATAGCCGGGTCCCTGCCCGACTTCAACATCTTTCTGTTAAGAAGGCTCGAACGAGCCCTTTTTGCCCGAAAAACGAGCCCTCGGTCTTATGCCGCCGCAACCCGTATCAAAGACGTAGTGCAGTTTTCGCAAACTATTTCATCAGCCTTAGGCTCCATCAGATCGACCATCATTCTGATGATATGCCTCGGCGTACGGAACTGGCCGTTAACGCCGGCTGTTGCAATCTTAGAAAGCAGGTACTCGTATACATCACCACGTGCATCGGCATTCTTGATCCGTGCCATCTGCTCATAGATACCATCCATAGCAGTCACGATCTTATCCAGCATAAGTGGAGTCGGCACTTTGAATATGGCATCACCCATATACTTGGAATAAGCACTTTCTTTGTCACCGTGAAGTTCCTTGATGAAAGGGAAAACCCACTCCTGCACTGTACTGTACATCTTAGCTGCAGGAAAGTCATGGAAAACGGTCCACTTGAACTGGCTGCCATCAACAGTCCTTTCACCTATCTGTACTTCTTTTGCGAAGATGCTCTCGTAAGGCAGGCCGAGCATAGCCGCTTCTTTTGCACGAGTATTATCTGAATCATCAAGATCATGGATGAACATCAGATAAGTCATCTGCTCTATTACATCCAGAGGATTGGTAAGTCCGCCCGTCCAGAAGATTTCCCATAGATTATCGATTTTGTTTTTCAGTTCACCTGTTACCATTTTTTCTTCTCCCAGTTCCATGTATATGAGGTATAACGGCCTCCGCCAATTTTTACAATTTCGTTACTGTCCAGCAGTTCTTTCAGTGCACGTTCGACTGTTTTTTGACTGATATCCGGGCACTCCATCATGATCTGTGCTTTTGTGATGCGTCCCGGCTTATTGCGGATGATTTCCCGCACCCTCTCTGGTTTTGAGAGCCCTTTTGTTATCAGGATATCCACTCTGGATTCAAATTCTCTGTAGGCTGCGATCACAACGCCAAGCATATATCTGACGAACGGCAGGTAATCGTTTTCATTATCATGCCATCCGGATGAGCTGCTCTGAAGCACCTCATAATAGGTTTCCTTGCTGTCAGCAATCAATCTTTCTATACTGATATACTTTCCGACGACATACACGGCGCGGTATAAGAGCAAAAGAGTAAGCAGTCGGCTCATACGTCCATTTCCATCGTTGAAAGGATGAATGCACAGAAAGTCAAGGATGAACATAGGTATCAGAATCAGAGAATCCATCTCCGCATCCTTTAACGCTTCATCAAACGCATTGCATAAAGAATCCATTGCCGCAGGTGTTTCCCAAGCCGAGACCGGCTCAAATCTGACGAATTCTGATCCATCTGCAAATTTCTCTGCAATCACGTTATCAGAGTTCTTGAAACTTCCGCCTATCGCTTTGTTGCTGAACTTGTACAGATCACGATGAAGCTGCTGTATCATACCCGGTCTTATAGGAATATAATCATAGCTCTCATGAATAGTGTTCAGCACATCACGATACCCTGCAATTTCACGCTCGCCACGATTCTTAGGATTTGTCTTGTCCATGACGATCTTTTTCAGTCTCTCGTCAGTGGTGAAGATTCCCTCGATTCGGTTGGAAGCTTCTGTACTCTGTATCTTAGCTATTTCCAGCAGTTCAGACAGAACATCCTTATGCGCCTCTATAGACAGATTCTGTTGACCTTTCATCTCATGTATCTTCGCAAGATAAGACACGATCTCCGGAGTCAACAGCTTTCTATATTCCTCTTTATAGTTTAATACCCTCATTTAATTCCCTCATTTTTGAGTTTAATATAGTCATTTTAGCAACATATGACTTAATTGAATTGTAGCATAAAAACGTCAAAAAGCAAATCAATATAGTCATTCATAGGCAAAATGACTATATTGATTCAGAAAATGACGAAGTTTAATAAGTGGTTTTTCCTTGCGAACTGCCGAGAAATACTCGATAGTTCGATATTCTTCCAATCCCAACATGAATTACACTTGTAACCGGTCGTACATTCAATCGTTTCTTTACGCTCGATTTTACAATTGAAAGTAGTTGCATAGGCTCGAAGAAGTCAGAATCAGTAATCACATTGACCGTCTACTGTACAATCATATATATTGTATGTAGCTTCGTATCCAAGCGGGCCAGGCACGGGCAAGAGCGTGTAAGGATACACACTAGTTGTGTGCATCCTTTTTATTATCAGGGCTGCACCTTTCTAAACACTTTGAGAGGTAAAGGATATGAGCAAAGTTAGAAACGTTTCTATAGTGACCGATGTTGATGGCAAAAGTATCGTAGTGATCAATAATATTAGATTCCGAGGTAACACCTGGGAAGAGTGGGATATAATCGAAGACTACCTGAAACAGTATATCGGTACATGCTTCGAAATACTTGAAACAAGCGAAAGAGTTTATATAGGTAAAGATTTTCCTGATGAATATTCAGGATCTGAGTACACTTCCCATTTGTGGAAGGGAAAAAAATTTGCAAAAGCAAATGCTGCGCAAGGAATCCCGGAGT
Organism: Anaerovoracaceae bacterium; assembly: GCA_045604305.1. Lineage (GTDB taxonomy): Bacteria > Bacillota > Clostridia > Peptostreptococcales > Anaerovoracaceae > Crickella. The sequence goes on from JAZUNV010000169.1 coordinate 5,172, forward strand.
TGATACGGATAGCAGCTCCTTCCGGTAAGGTAGTTACATCCAAGAAAAAGCATACGTCAGATGCTAAAAATGGATGGTATCATTACAGAACTCGATTTGCACTGCCTGTCTATGGAAGAAAGAACGGCCAGTGCCTCTCAGAATACAAACTATACACCGCAGAACTTCTTATTCGTCATGACAAAGACGGTAAGCGATATCTGTACGACCTCATAAACATTGAAAAGAATGACAAATAAAAAGAGAGGAATTGCCACCCCCGATTAGGCTTTCGCTGTACGGTATTCGTGGTTTCCTCTCTCTGGCGGAGGACATGGGACTCGAACCCACGGGGCTGTTACGCCTTACCTGATTTCCAATCAGGCTCCTTAGCCACTCGGTCAATCCTCCACATCTGATCGGGCTGGTTTATCAGCCCGATAATGTTAACACAATGGTCATTCTTTTGCAACTGATTTATCATTCTCTTTTGGATCTGCTGATCCTCCCGCATCTTCGATGGTTTTCGGATCGTTTGCAGCACCCGGCTCATCCGGCGGTCCATCAGCTGCTTTTGCAGCCTTCCTCTTTTCCTTCCCGGCTTTGACCTTCTCCCTTATGGCATCCGCTTCTTCGCTCGTGTAGAATGTGCGGATCGCGAACAGCGTGAGCACTAACGTCCCGCTAAAGAAGAGTACAGCATTGAGGATCGAATAATTGTCTATCCTGAAGCTGTGGTAATAATAAAATATCACAAGCACGAACATCAGATAGATGACCGGTGTAATATAGCATTCTATCCTCCTGCTCCTGAATGCACCGCGCAGCGCGAGCAGGAACAGCATAACCATGGTAGCGGTGGCTGCGATGACCCTCAGCCCCTTCACAGAATACAGGAAGAAAGTGAAGAACTGTGTAAGTCCTGCAAATCCGGCTATAAGTATCAGGTGCGGTACGATGACATACCATTTCGAATACGGCCCGCGTCCTTTCCTGATGCCCTTCCTGTGTACGATCCAGATGATCAGGCATACTGTCAAAAGGAGAATGACCCCGTTGATCGTTGAGGTCAGCAGTACATATATACGCTCAAGGCTCACATGCGAGTACTTCGTGGCATTGAGCTCGTCCTGCATGATAGTGGTAGGCGAATATGACAGCGCTGTCGTTCCGTAACTATCATAATCTCCCATCTCCTGCTCAGGTCTTTTCGGCAGAGGCTTGCCCGGCGTGACCAGGAACGATATAGCTCCGTTCTGTATCATGCCCATGTGTACCTTGCCTGATTCCGTGATCAGCTTGTCAGGAGATACGATCACATCGTAATACGATATCTGCTTGTCGCCCGTCGCTTCGAGCGCAACCTTGTACTCAGCGTTGTCCGGCAGGCTGACTATGGTCTGGGAACCGTTACGCATCACGAACACTCCGCGTTCCCCGCTGCAGGCAGGATCCGCTTTAGTGTCCGGTGCGGTAATATGTCCCTTGTTATCAATTTTTGTAAGCCCTATACCGTCCCTGTATATGATGACATTGACATCACCATCCACGGTGAGCCGCCTCGTGGACAAAGGAACTCTGAGAGTATCCTCTATCGTGGCATCTGAGAACAGCCATCTGATATACGTCGAAGGTCTGTGCTCCAGCACGAAGTTCGCAGCCGTCGATTCTGTCGGGTCCCAGCTGCCGTCGTCCACCTGCCTTATGTCAGCCCTGGCATGCTGACCGACTATGTACGAGATGTAGTTGATGAAGGTCTTGATCGCCACCTTCTCCTGATTGTTCCTCGGGCTCAGCTTGGCGAACGCCTCCGTCAATATTTCAAATATTTCCTCTTCTCCGTGGTTCAATACCGCCCTCATCAGCAGCGGCTGGGCTCTGTCGGTATAATCGCCGGCATCCTCAAAGAAGCCTCCGAGCCACTCAAGTATGATCCGGATCTGATAATTGACCTCGGGATTGTTCCTGAAGCCCTTGCCGTCAAGAAGATCGCCCACTTCGACTGCCGAGAATACGTATTCCACGAAGTCCGCATCTGACTCCTGTGCAGGCGTATACATGTCCGTACCGTAGCGTTCGAAGCCCCACGTCTCAAAAGGTATGGCCGCCACAGGATCGTACTGTCCGCAGATATTGTATATGCCCGCATATTTGACAGGTTCCTTTGTAGTCCTAGGTACGCCAAAGAGATATGCGTACACGTCCTCGTACTCGCCGCTCTCGATCGCATCCGCCGCCGTCAGATTGCCGATGGCTGCCGCGCGCGAGATCCCTGTGACCCACAGCTTTTTCTTGCCTTTGATCTTGTGGCGCTTTATATACTTGGCGATGTGCTTCTCGAGCTTCTGAGAGGCCTCATCAAAGCCCTGATGTCTCACGCCCTTGCCGACCTTCATGTTGCCGGCCCACTCGTTCTTGTATCCCTGGCCGCAGGTAGCGACAGCGATCACGGTGAAGTCATCGATCTTCTTCATACCTATCACTCCGGAGAGCGTGTCAGCCGTCGTCGGTTTACCGTAGCCGAAGTGATAGAGCTTTGTGAAGCCTGCTTTGGTCAGAAAGGTCTTATACTGGAGCTTCACTACTTTCGGTTGACTGCGGGCAGTCGATGCCGCAAGGCCCATCGAGCCCTGGGCAAAAGTATAGCTGAAACCATCCGGCCGTATCCTGAAGAAGCTGTCGGAATACGGAAAGCTCCAGGTGTTGGCCCTGCCTCCCGTATCGAGGAATGAGTACCTGATCATCCTGACATCCTCGAAGTTCTGCTCCATCGAAAAGCCGTTCGCATAATCGTCAGGAAGGATGTAATTGTGATCGGCATCCTCTTCTGCCTGGTCCTCCCCCGAAGTCTGCTCTTCCTCCAGGGCCTGCTTCTCCTCACGGACCGTTTCATCATCCGGGAAAGATGCTGCGAAGGCATTCAAAGACACGGCCTGCAATATGCAGGCCAGCATCATCATCAGCGCCATGTATTTCTTCAGTCTTTGTCCGTATGATCTCATCGTCCTTTATCCGGCCAGTTTATCAGTCTTTCTCCAGATATGTTACGGCGCAGTAGCCCTGATAGATGATAGGGTTGGCCGTGAATCTGTACTTATGTCCTGTCGGGTCGAAGACGAAATCGTCCTCGGCTGATTCACCGTCGAGAGCCGCCGTCACCATCTTGGCATACCAGTTCTCGTCTATGAAGGTATACAGTTCCCTTACACCATGTCCCAGTATGTCTTCCGATTTCTCTCCCGTAGCTCTCTCATATGCGTGGTTCACGTAGAACAGAACCGCATCGCTTGTCCCGTGCTCCTCGTTCTTCGTCACGTGATATACCGCGAATACCACAGGTATGTCATCGAAGAAGTGGAAGAGCTCGGCTGCGCGAGCAATAAGTATCTCATTTGAGACACCTTTGTTGTGGTCGGCCAGTATCCTTCTCTCGGCCATGCTCTCCTGCTCCTGGAGATTCTCATTCTCCGAGAAGAGGGAGTATCCGGCAGAAGTATATAAAGTGACAGGAATGCCATCGACTTCGTTGAACGATGAGCCTGCGTGCCTGATCTGTTCCTGCAGCAGATCCGCCTCTTCAATGTCATCGATCTGCTTGAGTATCGCAAATCTCGATCCTGTGAGTCTGCCCACAACACAGCTGCGCCCGAAGAATTTCTTGAGCGCCTTGCCGAAGGTGATGAGGACCTTGTCGCCGAAGTCATATCCGTAACGCTCGTTTATCGACTCAAAGTCGTCTATCGACACGTGTATCCTTACGAAGTCCTTGCCCCTGAGGTAGTACTCATCTTTGAATCTGACGGACTCCTCAGCGAAGCCTCTGGAATTCATCAGGCCGGTGTAGATATCCCTGCGCTTGGTCTCCGTACCGCGGAAATCGTTGGTGTCCAAAAGTCCCCTGTCGATGAAGTATCCGATAAGCCCGGTGATATCACCGTCGTTATTGTGTATAGGCGCCTTGCTCGCGAGTATCTCGCGGTTCTCGCCGTTGCTGAGGCAGCGCCCCGGTATATTGTGGGTCGTGATGCCCTCCCTCAGCACTCTTATCTCATCATTCCTGTATGGATTCGGGTCGAGATGCCATCCGAGATCCTCGTCGTTCCTGCCGATGATCTCATCCTCCGACTCAAATCCGTAATAGTCGAGGAAAGCCCTGCTGGCGCCGAGGAACCTGCGGTCACTGTCCTTCCAGAAGAGGCGGATCAGCTCCGAGCGCACCAGATTCTTCCACAGCAGCTCCGGTGAATAACCCTCCTCTCCCGTGAGATTTCTATGCAGCTTCGCTTCAAGCGCGACCACGGATTCGTGCACATCTCTGATGAGTATCAGATATTTGTTCCTGTCCAGACGCAGGTCGGTGTACTCCTTCCATCTGTAAGCGCCGTGAGCGACCTTTGTGCGGAGCACCCTTATGATGCTCGTGATCCCCTTGCTGATGAATCTCTCCTCGACGGTCTTTGGATCCACCATATCGAGGTATGCCTTCCTGTCCTCAGGGAAGAGATACCTGTGGGCGTATTCATGCGCCATACTGTCAGCGTCGTAGTTCTGGGATACCAGTTCCTCCCTCGTTGTCATGTAGAGAGGCGTGATCGTATCCGCTTCGAGATCCACCAGCGTGATGCGCTCGTATATCGCGTATATGCGCACCAGCGATTCATCGAGCTGGTTGGTGTTGGCTGTCCTTGCCGCCTTGGACAGGTTGGACAGCCGGATCAGCACACTGTACTTGTCTGTCGTCTTGGCTATACACTTCGCCTGCACCTCGTAGTACTCCTCGTGTGAGGTGAATATCATCCTGCCCTCTTCGCCGTTCGCTACCGAGTTCATCAGGTTGATGAGTCTGTCCGACACCTTGGTGAACGGCTGCGGATGACTGAGCAGCTCCTGCTCGAATATATCGGCGAACATCCCCGTCTCAACGGCGGTCTTCTCAAAAGCCGTGTTGTAGAATAGTATGCTGAAGTAGTCCCTGTGGACCTCGGCGATGGCAAGAGGGATACTGTTGAGCTGCCTTGCGGTCGTCAGAGCCTCACGCTCCTCCCTGGTCATGAAAGGTACGGCACTCAGATAGTTGATCCTGCCTATATCGTCGTAGTACTTCCTGTCCTGGGCCCTCTCTATGCCTATTCCCTGCCTCGACATGTGTTCCAGAGCAGTCTCGTACGGCATCGGTTTGCCGAAGAGATAGCCCTGCACCTTCTCGCATCCGATATTGCGCAGGTACATGAACTGCTCCTCTGTCTCGACTCCCTCGGCCAGAGTGTGCATGTTGATGCTCTTGGCCATGTCTATGATGGAGGTGGCGATGCTGCGGGATCTCCTGTCCCACGGATTGAGGAACGCCATATCGAGCTTGAGCTCATCGAACTCGAATTCCTTGAGTATGTTGAGCGAGGAATATGCGCTGCCGAAATCGTCCATCCACACCTGATATCCACTGGCGCGGAATCGTCCCACCTCCTCAAGCATCATATCCTTGTCGTCTGACATGCTGCTCTCGGTGATCTCGATATGAACCAGATCGTGCGGCAGGCGGTTCTCACTCACTATGCCGTCGACGACGGAGAATATATCGCAGGCATCGAAATCCCTGCGTGATAGGTTAACCGATATCGGCACCGGCTCGCCGTTTCCGGCCATCGTCATGCGCAGCTTGGCACAGGCCTGGCTGATGATGTGTTCATCCAGCTTGTGTATTGCGCCCATGTCCTCGAGCACCGGAATGAAGTCGCCCGGATAGATCATGCCCTTATCAGGATCGATCCAGCGGGCAAGCACCTCAAATCCGCACAGCTGTTTGGAGGCCGTACGGATCACCGGCTGATAATACGGTTGGATATAATGATAATCTATAGCCCTCTCGAAATTATCCCTTATGAACTTCTTCAGATCTCTATTCATATACTTCCCAGTGATTTGTGCGGAGCGCATTGAGTGCTCCCTCTGCAAGCGCCTTCATCTCTTCCTCTCCAGGGAATCTCATGATAGGTGCTATCTTGCTCACATATGAGCCGATCTCCTCGCAGAACCTCTCGGAGTAGGCCATGCCGCCCGTAAAGATGATCGCGTCCACGTTGAATCTCAGCACTGCGGACATAGCTCCGATGTCCTTTGCGAGCTGGTATGCGATCGCCTTGAAGGCCTCCATCATCTTCTCGTCGCCGTCATCAAAGGCCGCGTTCTCCACGTCTCTGAAGTCCTTGGTACCGGTATAGGAGTAGATGCCGGCTTCCTGTCCGATGATCCTCTTGACGTCAGCCTTGGTCATTCCCTCCTTGAAGCAGAGGTTCACGAGTGCGTTGGCAGGGAGTGCTCCTCCTCTGTCCATTCCCATCGCGCCGTCGTCCTTGACGTTGTTGACATCGACTACCTTTCCCTTCTTATGAGCTGCTACCGATACGCCTCCGCCGAGGTGGCAGATGACGAGGTTGAGCTCTTCATAGGCCTTGCCGAGCTGCTTCGCCGCCTTGCGCGCCACTGACTTGTGGTTGAGCGGATGGAAGAACGACTGTCTCTCGAAGCCCGGAAGACCGAGTCCCGAATATCTCGCCAGAGGCTCCATCTCATCCACGCATACCGGGTCCACGAAGAACGCCGGGATGCCTACGGAATCAGCCAGCTCCTTGGAAATGTAAGCTCCGAGGTTGGCTGCGTGCTCGCCGTATGGAGGATTCTCGATATCCCTGATGACAGCGTCATTTACCTTATAAGTTCCCGAAGGGATGTGCTTGAAAAGTCCGCCCCTGCCGCAGATGGCATCGAAGTCCTCGAGCTTGTAGCCCTTCTCTTCGATGGTCTTCAGGATGGCTTCCTTCCTGAACGGAGCCTGGAGCACCACGTGAGGGTACTTTGCGATCTCAGCCGCATCGTGGTCGATGCCCACGCGCATGACTTCGTTCTCATCCTCAAATACGCAGATCTTTGTCGACGTTGCGCCCGGGTTGATTACAAGAATTTTCATGGATGATCTCCTCCTCGGCAATTGCCTGTTTTAAATAATTTATACCTGAACTATATATGTTATCTGTCTGCAGTGCAAGCCCATGATGAGCCCCGGAGGCCGGCGGGCATGCAGCAGCTTTGAGACGCTTTGATCATCAGTCAGCGAGACGCGCTATCAGCTGAGCCGACTTGACGCTGTCGCCTTCCTTAACGTATATCTTCTCGACAGTCCCGTCCTGGGTCGCCAGTACGTTGGTCTCCATCTTCATGGCTTCGAGTATCGCGACCGGCTGGCCCTGCTTCACACTGTCGCCCTCTGCCACGAGCAGCTTGATGACGGTGCCCGGTATATTTGCACCTATCTCTCTGTCATCCTCCTTGTTGGCGAAGTGGATCTGCGATGTGGTCACTGACTTGGTGACAGCCTGCCTGTCCTTGACGGTCACTACCCTCCGGTAGCCGTTCACTGTAAATGTGAGGTCGCGATTGCCGGCTTCGTCAGTCTTGCCTATATCCTCTAGGGTCACCACCAGTACCTTGCCCGGCTTCAGCTCGATCTCGGCAGTCTGTCCGAGGGCTATGCCGTGGAAGAAGGTGTCGCTCTCCATGTTGCGGAAGTTGCCTACCTCGCGCAGCTTCTTTATGTAGTCGTCGAAGACCTTGCTGTACATCGAGTAGGATACGAGTTCCTGCTCAGTCCCCTCGAGACCGAGGTCCTCCGTGAGATGCTTCCTGAAGGCTTCGAAGTCGTCAGGCGGCAAAAGCTCTCCTGGTCTCACCGTGATCGGCTTCTTGCCCTTGAGCACCACCTTCTGCAGGTCTTCCGGGAAGCCGAATTCCGGCTGGCCCATCATGCCCTCGAAGTATGTGACCACGCTGTCAGGGAAGTCGAAGTCCCTGCCCTTCTCTACTATATTCTCAGGGGTCAGGTCGTTCTGGACCATGAATATGGCCAGGTCGCCCACCATCTTGGATGACGGAGTCACCTTGATGATGTCTCCGAGCATCTGATTGACCCTGACGTACATGTTCTTGACCTCGTCGAACTTATAGCCTATGCCGAAGCTCTCTACCTGAGGCTTCAGATTTGAGTACTGGCCTCCCGGTATCTCCAGCCTGTAGATCTCGGCAGTGGTGGCCTTGAGGTCAGACTCGAAGTCTCCGTAAACCGGTCTTACGTCTGACCAGTACGCGGATATCTTCTGGAGGCCATCGGAGTCCAGCTTCGTATCGCGGTCGCTGTTCTCAAGCGCAGCCACGAAGGAATTGAGAGCCGGCTGGGAAGTCAGTCCGGACATGCTGTTGAATGCAGCGTCGACTATGTCCACCCCCGCCTCCGCCGCGAGCATCAGAGTAGCCACTCCGTTGCCCGAGGTATCGTGGGTGTGCAGGTGGATCGGCACTGCGACTTCGTTCTTGAGAGCCTTGATGAGCCTGAAAGCAGCCACAGGCTTCAGCAGTCCTGACATGTCCTTGATGCCTATGATGTGCGCGCCCTGCTTCTCGAGGGTCTTTGCCATCTTCACGTAGTAGTCGAGCGTGTATTTGTCTCTGTTGGTATCGAGTATGTCCCCGGTGTAGCACATCGCAGGCTCCGCTATGGCGCCGGCGGTCAGCACTTCGTCGAGAGCGACCTCGATGCCGCGCACCCAGTTGAGCGAGTCGAATATCCTGAAGACATCGATCCCTCCCTTATATGCTTCCTGCACGAATCTGCGGATCGTATTGTCCGGATAGTTCCTGTAGCCTACCGCATTGGCCCCGCGGATCAGCATCTGCATGAGCACGTTCGGTATGCAGTCTCTGAGCACGGCAAGCCTCTCCCACGGGTCCTCGCCGAGGAACCTCATGGAGACATCGAAGGTAGCGCCGCCCCACATCTCGTACGAGAACATGTCCCTGCCGTAATATGCCATTGCAGGAGCGATCTTCTCCATGTCGCGGGTCCTGACCCTGGTAGCCAGGAGTGACTGCTGGGCATCTCTCAGCGAGGTATCGGTGATCAGGACCTTGTCCTGACTGAGCACCCACTCGCTGACGCCTTTGGCGCCCTTCTCCTCGAATATCTGCTTAGTGCCCCTGAGCTTCCTGACTTCAGCCATGTCGACCTGAGGCACGTCCGGGACGTTGAAGGTTCCCGCCTTGTCCTTGCGGCCATTTACCACCATGTCGCCCAGGAACTCGAGCACCTGGACCTCGCGGTCAGCGACTGCCCTGATATTGAGCAGCTCCGGATTGTCCGCTATGAAGCCCGTGTTGCAGTCGCCCCTGCGGAAGGTCGGATGGTTGAGGAGGTTCAGTAGGAAGCCCGTGTTGGTCTTGACTCCCGTCACCTTCATCTCCTTGAGAGCCCTCACGGCTTTGCTGCACGCGCCCCTGAATGTGCGGTCGTGAGCGCAGACCTTGACCAGCAGCGAGTCGTAGTACGGCGTGATCACCGATCCGGTGAAGCCGTTGCCGCCGTCCAGCCTGATACCGTTGCCCGATGCGGATCTGTACTCCGTGATGGTGCCCGTATCCGGGGCGAAGTTATTGGCAGGGTCCTCAGTCGTGACTCTGCACTGTATGGCGTATCCGTTGGTGCGGATATCGCTCTGACTTTTGATGTTGATCTCTTCGGAAGCGAGCGGATAGCCCTCCGCCACGAGTATCATCGCCTGCACGAGGTCGATGCCGGTGACGAGCTCAGTAACGGTATGCTCCACCTGTATCCTCGTGTTCATCTCGATGAAGTAGTGGTTACCTTCCTTGTCCACCAGGAACTCGACCGTGCCCGCGCTGTTATAATTGACCGCGCCGGCTATCTTGAGCGCATCTGAGCATATGGCCTCCCTCTGCTCGTCCGTGATGCAGAGCGCCGGCGTGAATTCCACTACCTTCTGGTGGCGTCTCTGAACGGAGCAGTCCCTCTCGTAGAGATGGACCACGTTTCCGTACTTGTCTCCAAGCACCTGCACCTCGATATGCTTAGGCTCCTCGATGTACTTCTCTATGAAGATATCGCCGTTGCCGAAGGCCTTGACTGCCTCGTTCTGAGCGCTTCTGAACTGAGGGATCAGGTCCTCTTCACTGTGGACTATCCTCATGCCACGGCCGCCGCCGCCCGCAGCAGCCTTGAGCATCACGGGATATCCCGCGACCTTTGCGAACTCAACGGCTTCCCTGTCATTCTTGATGGCCGCTTCGACGCCCGGTATGCAAGGCACGCCCACCTCGTCCGCCACGAGCTTTGAGCTGATCTTATCTCCCAGCCTCTCCATCATCTCGTGAGTCGGTCCGATGAATGTGATCCCGGCCTCCTCACAGGCCCTTGCGAACTCAGCGTTCTCGGAGAGGAATCCGTAGCCCGGATGTATGGCATCGCAGCCCTTGGTCTTTGCCATGCGGATGATCTCGTCGATATCCAGATAAGCATCTATAGGGCTCTTGCCCTTGCCGATCTCGTATGATTCGTGGGCCTTGGTCCTGAAGAGAGCGCTTCGGTCCTCAGCCGAATAGATGGCTACGGTCCTGATGCCGAGCTCCCTGCAGGCTCTTATTATCCTTATTGCTATCTCGCCGCGGTTCGCAACGAGGACTTTTTTGAAGTTCTTTATTTCCGGCATTCCAGTTCCTCATTGATAATGATATCGATTGATATCCGTCCGCGGAGCACGGCTCTTTAACGCAGCGGTACTAAGCTCTGTCTGCGCAGCTGAGCGGCTCCTCAGTTGAATCGTCGCCCAAGGGGGCTGCTTGCCAATCGCTAAGTACCGGCTACCGCTTAGTCTCCGCTGCCGGATATCAATCGCTGTTTCGCTATTTGGTAATACGACTGTTAACCGATGAGATCCTTCGCTTCGCTCAGGATGACAGAACGTCATTCTGAGGCCGCAGGCCGAAGAATCTCATTCGGTTGGATGACAGCCCATCACTTGTTCATACGATTGTTGTATTTACGTCTTTCCAGTTCGGTCAGCAACTTCTTGCGGAGGCGGATGTCGTCCGGAGTTACCTCGACGAGCTCGTCATCATCGATGAATTCTAGCGCCTCCTCGAGGGTGAATGTCCTCGGCGGAGTCAGCTTGATAGTGTCGTCGGAGCCCGCCGCTCTCATGTTGGTAGCCTTCTTGGCCCTGCAAGGGTTGACCACCATGTCGTCCGAGCGCGCGTTCATGCCGACCAGCTGGCCCTCATATACGTGATCCTGAGGCTTGACGAACATCTGCACTCTCTCCTGGATGGTGAATATCGCGTAAGCTGTGCAGTTGCCTTCCTCCTGAGCTACGGCGACACCGTTGACGCGGCCCGCTATATCGCCCTTCCACGGTTCAAAGCCCGAGAAGCGCCTTACCATGGTTCCCTCGCCCCTCGTGTCGTTGATGAACTCTGACCTGTATCCCATCAGTCCGCGGGTCGGCGCCGTGTATGTGATCCTCGAGTAGCCGTTGCCCTCGGACATCATCTCAGTCATCAGGCCCTTCCTGAGGTTGAGCTTTGATATGACCGGACCTGTGTATTCGTCAGGCACGCTGATGACCACCTCTTCGACCGGCTCCAGCTTCTCTCCGTTCGGTCCGCGCTTGAGGACTACCTCCGGCTTGGATACTGCCAGCTCATAGCCTTCGCGGCGCATGTTCTCGATAAGTATGGAGAGATGGAGTTCGCCCCTGCCGGACACTTTGAAGGAATCCGTGGAATCGGTAGGCTCCACGAGAAGTCCGACATTGACCTCGAGCTCCTTCTCGAGCCTGTCCTTGATATGTCTCGATGTGACGTACTTGCCTGACTTGCCCGCGAACGGGGAAGTGTTGACCATGAAGTTCATCGAGAGCGTAGGCTCCTCTATGCTGATGGTGCCCAGCGACTCAGGGTGATCCGGATCGCAGATCGTATCTCCTATGGAAATGTCTGAAATGCCGGATACCACCACTATGTCTCCCGCGCCGGCCTGATCGACCGCTACTCTGCTGAGACCCTTGTATACGAATATCTGATTGATCTTGTTCTTGGTGACGCTGCCGTCCGAACGTGTCACGGATACCATCTGGGCTTCTTTGATCGTGCCTCTTGTGATCCTGCCGATACCGAGCCTGCCGATATAGTCGTCATAAGCCAGAGTGGATACCTGCAGCTGGAGAGGCTCGTCGTCCGTGTCCGGATACGGATCGCAGTGCTTCGTGATACACTCGAGCAGCGGCTCTATATCCAGGCCGCCGTAGCCCTTAGGCGATTTCTTGATCTTCTTGTCGCCCTCGCCGACCTGTATGGCCTCGACCTCGGACGGGTCGTTCACGGCGATGCCCTGCCTGGCTATGCCGTAAAGGATAGGGAAATCGAGCTGATCGTCATTGGCCTCGAGATCCATGAAGAGCTCGTATACCTCATCGACCACCTCGTCGATGCGCGCGTCCTTCTTGTCGATCTTGTTGATGAA
>JAZUNV010000170.1:0-3704 GCA_045604305.1 Anaerovoracaceae bacterium
ACGACATGGCTACGATCCGACTTCTATATTATCCTTAACGGCTTTATGATCTGTCGATCCTTTTTCCTTTGCGGCCTCTGCCTCTCCTGAAATCTCTGCTTCTCCTATGGCCTTCGCCTCTTCCGGAAGCGCTGTCCCGTCGGCATTGGCGACAGCCCTGGCCTTCCTCATGGCCAGATACTTCTCAAACTGCAGCTTGAGGAAAGCGGCTACCGGTACGGATATCAGCATGCCTACGATGCCGCCGACCCTGCCGCCTGCCAGCAGCGCCACGATGACCAGTACAGGGTGTACTTCCACATTGCTGCTGAGCATCCTCGGATTGATTATATTGCCGTCGATGAACATGACCACGATCAGGATGATGCCGCCTACGATAAGATCGTGTATCGATGCGTTCGCCAGGCTGACCACGATCAGCGATCCGAAGCCGACCACAGGCCCCACGTACGGGATGAGATTGCCTATGCCTGTCAGGATGCCGATCACTACGGCATACGGTATGCCGGCGATCAGAAGTGCGACCGATACCAGCACTCCGACCAGCATGGCGTCCAGTGCCTGTCCCCTGATATATCCGGAGAAGACCTTGTCCGCATCTGCAGCGAGCTCGTGCAGCTTGCTGCGGGTCTTTTCACTCGTGAAGGTAAAAAGCACATCTTTCCAGTATGCGCGTATCTCAGCATCGAGCAGGAAGTATATCGAAAATATCACGGCGAAGAGAAGCGTCGAAGCTCCCGACTTGACGCCGCTGAATATCTTGCTTACCAGATTGCCGAAGCTGCCGAGATTGATGTTGAGGCTCTCCAGCGTCTTCTCTATGGTCTCCCGGAATTCCTGGAACTGGCTGGTCACCATGGCCGCGAATTCCTTCAGATCCACCATCCTGATGGATGAGAGGCTCTTGGTCACCGTAACGGTTATGATCGCTATGATAAGCGCCAGCGCCATAACGACGATGATAAAGGTGAGTAGCACCGCAAGCACCCTCTTGGTCTTCTCTTTCTGAAGACCGGAGAAGAGGCCGTTCTGGAATTTCGATACGATCGGGCTGAGCAGATATGCGATGCACATGCCGAGTATGAGCGGCTTCAGCACAGCGCCGATGAATGAGAGCGCCGGACCCGTCCTGCCCGCCAGATAGTACACGAGCATCCCCAAAATGAAGGTGATCAGAGCAGTCAGGATGACATAGACCGACTTTCTCTCATAGTCCTTGTTATAGTACTCTTTTAATTTTTCTATCATGTTTACGCTTTCTCGAATTTACTATTCGCCCTTGCGTCCGCCGAATCTCCTGTCGCGGTTCGCATAGGCATCTATCATCTCCGCGTATTCCTCCGGAGTGAAGTCAGGCCAGAGCGTATCAGTGAACATCAGCTCGCTGTACGCGGCCTGCCAGGTGAGGAAGTTCGACATGCGTTCCTCCCCGCTCGTCCTGATGATGAGGTCAGGATCGGGCACGTCGAAGTGAGCGCTTCCCGAGTACAGATGTCTCGAGATGTCGTCCTCAGTAAGCTCGGCAGGATCCCTGCCCTCGTCGATGCACTCGCGCGCGAGCGCCTTTACGCTCCTCAGGATCTCGTCCCTGCCCCCGTAATTGAGGGCGATGTTGAAGACAAGGCCGTCGTTGTCCGCGAGCCTGCCGACCATCTTGTCGATGGCCTTGACTGAAGCATCAGGCAGCATATCATACTCGCCGAAGATGTTGATGTGCACGTTGTTGGCATCGAGCTCCTCGAGCTCCGAATTCACGTACTTGACGATGAGATTGAATATGCCGCTGACTTCCTCAGTGCTGCGCTTCCAGTTCTCAGTCGAGAACGCATACACGGTCAGGTATTTGATCCCAAGATTGGATGAAGCGATGACTATCTTCTTCATCGCCTGCATCCCGGCATTGTGCCCCATCACGCGCGGGACATTGTGAGCCTTGGCCCATCTGCCGTTGCCGTCCATTATGATTCCGATGTGAGTAGGTATAGGTCTTTTTTCCATATCGTTTACATCCAAGAGGCGCCTTATAGTATAAAGCAGAGGCTAGAGGCCCGCCGGTACTTAGCGACTGGCAAGCAGTCACCCGTGGCGACGATCTGAGGAGCCCCCGGGACTGCGCAGACAGAGCTTAGTACCGCTGCGGATCAGCCGAAAGAGGCGCGAGCCGGACTCTGCTGAATACTATAAGGCGCCCTATTTTAAAGAAATATCCAATCTGTTTCCACCGGTTTCATGCGGCGGTCCGGATACTAGACTTCCATGAGCTCCTTGTCCTTGTCTGCGATGATCTCGTCTATGTCCTTGATCGCCTTCTCGATGGTCTTCTGAGTCTCTTCGAGCTCTTCCTTGAGATCGTCCTCAGTCATCTCGCCGGCCTTCTCAGCCTTCTTGAGCTCGTCATTGACATCTCTTCTGAGGTTCCTTACGGCTACCTTGGCGTCCTCACCGTAACCCTTTACGATCTTGGTCAGCTCCTTACGTCTCTCCTCAGTCAGCTGAGGGATGGCCAGTCTGATGACCTTGCCGTCGTTAGCCGGATTGATGCCGATATTGGCCTCGTTGATGGCTCTCTCGATATCCGCGATCGACTTCGGGTCAAAAGGCGATATCATCAGCGTCCTCGGATCAGGTACCGAGATATTGGCAAGCGACTTGAGTGGTGTCGGCGAGCCGTAATAATCTACCATTACCTTGTCGAGAAGCGCAGGATTAGCTCTGCCCGCTCTTACAGTGTTGAGGTTTTCCTTAAGGTGGTTCTTCGCACCTTCGATTCTCTCTTCGAGTGATTTCTTAGCCATGATATGCCTCCTTCTTTACTGAATGAGTGTTCCTACATTTTCGCCGTTTATTACCTTCATCAGATTACCCTCGGTCGCAAGCGCGAATACGTAGATCTTTGTATTCGTGTCCTTGCAGAGAGTGGCAGCCGTGAGATCCATCACCTTGAGGTCCTTGTCGATGATGTCCATGTACGAGAGTTCGGTATATCTCTCGGCATCCGGGTGAGTCGCCGGATCCGCTGAGTACACGGCATCTACGTTCTTGGCCAGGAGCAGTACGTCCGCTCCGATCTCAGCCGCTCTGAGAGCCGCCGTAGTGTCTGTGGTGAAGAATGGGCTTCCCGTGCCTCCGCCGAAGACGACCACCTTGCCCTCTGCGAGATAGTCAAGAGCCTTGCGCCTTGCATAGCCCTCGGCCATGTCCCTGATCTCGATCGCTGTCATCAGCTTGGCATCGCAGCCTATGGAGAGAAGCGCGTCCTGGAGCGCGAGTCCGTTCATCACCGTCGCAAGCATGCCCATGTAGTCTGCTGTCGGCTTGTCGATGTTGCCGCCTGTGCGTCCGCGGAAGAAGTTGCCTCCGCCGCATACGACTGCGACCTCCACGCCTGCGTCTCTGATCTCCTTGATCTGCTTCGCGACCTTCTCAAGCTCGACTCCGTTGACGCCGAACTTATCCTCGCCCGCGAGCGCCTCGCCGCTGACTTTTATCAAAACTCTTTTGTATTTTACTGCCATAGTTGGATCCTTCTCTGTTCTGTGAAATACAGTTGTCACGTCCCTACTATTGTACTAAATCGCTGGCGCGATAGCTACCGCCAGCAATCGCCTTTCCGAACGCTATTTCTTTTCCGAAATGAAAAAGGAGTAGCGTTCTTTTCTTTTGTCGTGTATCTTCGAATGTACCACCAACCGTCAATACTCACA
>JAZUNV010000171.1:0-41022 GCA_045604305.1 Anaerovoracaceae bacterium
CACAGGGGTGGGTCCGTTCGGGCGGGCTTGAAGCGAGCGTTATTACTATCACAGTTTATACCAGTGAAGGAGGTGCGCAATTCATCTCCTACCTACGTTAACATTGAGGAAGGAGTCTTCTTGCACATGGAGGATAAAAAACAAAAAAAGGACGCCTGCGCGGCATCATAGCTTGCGCAGGCGTCTAATCATTTATTTCGGAAAGGATCTTGTTTCGGAAATCTTCGTCTTTGAGGGTTCTTTTCAGATCATCAATACGATCTTGAGCGAGAAGGTATTCAGTCAATCTGTCACTTTCTTTGCGGCCTTCGACACGACCCTCAGCGCGACCTTCGGCACGGCCTTCCTCACGCTCGCATTCTTTCTCGTAGGCGTACATGCGCTCTTTCTGCTCTTCTGTAAGTCCTATTACCAGTGTACTCATGACTCGCGCACGCTCCTTTCTGAGTATATCGGAAAGAATTCCATCCTCTATGCAGCTATCGATAGTTTGAGCTACTACATCTTCCTTTGCCTTGCCATCCCTAAGATTCGATCTGAGACGGTGTATCAGCTCTGAATAGTCGGACATAGGTTTGCACTTCTGGAGAAGTTCGTCATTGTGACCGGCATTTATGTTGATCGCGTTGTACAGCGACAATGCGTTCTCAGGATGTTCACTTCCGAATACGATCCTGAACAGAGCATCTTTCTCTTCGCGATTGACATTGTAATTAGCCATTTTGAGCCTCCTTAATTATAATTTCATCCTAAGTCACCGTCAACAAAAGTGACGGATACGAAGCGCTTTTGACGGGAATACGTGGTATTAAGGGCGGCCGCCCGCTATATACAAAATGCTACCGAAGTGGATGATGCTTGTCGAACAACAGGATCCCTAAAGTCGACATTATAGTCCCGATTTTTTCGATCAGCGCTGAAACCGATAATATTATTTGGCCAGGAGCTGTCTTCGTGGACGCTATGGTGTCCCTATGTCCCTAAGGATCATTTGGCAGAGGGACCCGTCCCCCGGGATCAACTGTGGTATAATGAGCGTGTAGTTATTGAAAGGACAAGGCGAGCAGGCACTGATATGCATGACATATGGAACCCGTGGCACGGCTGCGTCAAATGCAGTGAGGGTTGCGAGAACTGCTACATGTATTACCTCGACGATATGAGGGACAACGACGGCTCTGAGATATACCTTACTCAGAATGCCCGTTATCCCCTGTCCAAAGATCGGAAGGGCCGATACAAGATACAGAGCGGCGAGAAGATAAGCGTCTGCATGACTTCGGACTTCTTCCTTGAAGAGGCTGACCAGTGGCGTGGCGAGGCCTGGGACATCATGAGGATGCGAAGCGATGTGATCTTTATCCTCGTGACCAAGAGGCCGCAGCGTATCGCTGAATGCCTGCCTGACGACTGGGGAGACGGATGGGAGAACATCTTCCTCAACGTGACCACCGAGAATCAGAAGCGGGCCGACGAGCGCATCCCCATACTTCTCGAGCTGCCGTTCAAGCACAAAGGCGTTTATGTCGCGCCCATCCTGGGGCCGGTGAGCATCGGGAAGTACCTCGACAGCGGACAGATCGAGCAGGTCGTGTGCGGCGGCGAGAACTACGGCGGCAGGAGACCTTGCGACTTCGACTGGGTGAAGTCGCTTCGGGCGGAGTGCGAGGCGAGGGACGTCACGTTCTGCTTTATGGAGACGGGCACGACATTTATAAAGGACGGCAGGAAATATACTCTTAATGGCAAGAGGCTGCAGACTGCTCAGGCGCTTAAGTCCGGCATGAATTATCAGGGAAAGCCGATGCAGTTCGAACTTGCCGACAGCTGGGGGCTCCCGGTGCCGGAGGATCAGCTGTACGTGAAGCACTACTGCGACAACTGCAGGGAGTGCGCGATGAAATTGATCTGTAACGGCTGCAGCGACTGCGGCAGGTGTAAAGCACAGTAAAACCGAGAAAATATATGGAACCATTACTTATGAGAGCTGTCATAGCCATCACATTGGCGCTCGTATTCTACACGATCGGCGTGTGGTCGGAGCACAAGGCGAAGGTCCTCAGGCCCGCGCACCTGGTGTTCTTCTGGCTCGGCCTCTGCATGGACACGGCAGGCACATGGATGATGTCCAGACTCGCTGATGGTGTATCCGGAGGACTGTCCGGGGCGCACGGCATCACGGGAATGATCGCCATCGTCCTCATGATGATACATGCTGTATGGGCGACTGCGGTGCTGGTGCGTAAAGACGAGAAGGCGATGCACACATTCCACAGGTTCAGTATCATCGTGTGGTTCATCTGGCTTGTCCCGTTCGTGCTCGGAATGATAATGGGGATGAGATAGTTCGCGAGGGAGGTTGAATGATCAAACCGGTAAATCTGTTCAGGGTATCCAGAATACGCGACGAGAGGCTTTTCAATATCGTGGAGAAGCACGAGGCCAGTGATCACGACAATCACAGGATACGTATCCACGAGATCGAATCTCTTCGTGCGCTTACAGATGCTCTTGCGGGGCAGGGAGTACCGGTCAGGGATACGGACGGCTTCTACGTCGGATTCGTTATACCTTTGATCGGTAAGGAATTCGATCTTCTCAAGGTCACGGGCAAATACTGCCTTAATATCGAACTGAAGTCACAGGACGTGGGCGAAGAGCAGATACTCGCTCAGCTGAGGAAGAACCGCCATTATCTGACGCTTCTCGGGAGGGAGCTGATGCTGTACACGGTCGTCACGAACACGCTCACCTGCTACAGGCTTTCGGACGAAGGCGAGCTCGAGCGTGCGGACATCCGGGATGTGGCGAAGGCTGTCAGAAAGTGCAGCGGGGCTTATCACGGGCGTATCGACAAGCTCTTCCGCACCTCGGAATACCTTATATCTCCCGAGGAGGATCCGGAAAAGTTCCTGCAGGGACAGTACTTCCTGACTCCCGCCCAGGATCAGGTCAAGTCTGAATTCCTGAAGGATATGGCGACTGCATCAAACTGCGCTTTCTTTCGCATAAGCGGCAAGCCCGGCACGGGCAAGACCCTGCTGATGTACGATCTCGCAAAGCTGCTGTCGGAAGGCGGCAAGACGCTGATCATCTGCGGTGAAGAACCGTCCGAAGGGCTCCTTGCCATAAGCGGCGCGATCGAGGACCTGGACTTTTTATTTATCGGGGAGGTCGCTTCGCCGGAGCAGCTCGGCATATACGACTTCGTGCTGGTGGATGAGGCTCTGCGCATCGATCCGGCGTCATTCGATATGATCTGCAGCGCAGCCGGGACATACGAGCAGACGTGCATATTCTGCACGGATCCGGCCGCTGTCCTCACTGCGCAGGAGCAGCAAAACAACATAGACGGAAGGATCAACGGTCTCGATCTGAGCGGTGATTACGAGCTGTCGGAAAGGCTGCGTGTGAACATGCAGATACAGGCCTTCCTGCATAAGCTCCGGAACCTCGGATTCGAGCCTGACAGGAACTATGAATATGAGCAGATCTCGCTCAATTACGCCAACGATGCGGATGAGGCCCGAGAGATAATAAAGTATTACAAGGACAGGGGATACGTGTTCATCAACGCGCACAGATGTCCCGGTGATCCTTATACGGATATTGAGGACGTCTTCGAGAGCCGGCATGTTGTCGGGCGGGAGTACGGTAATGTGGTGATGCTGATGGACAGCTCCTTCCACTATGATGAAGAGGGACATCTCAGGGGCATCCCGGAGCCTGATCCGGCGAACCCGTATCCGAACATATTCGATTCGCACGTGACGCGGGTCCGCGACCGCCTTGCGCTGGTGATCGCAGGCGCGCCGGAGCTGTTCAGCGATGTAATATCGATAATTGATTAGGACAGGTGGAACAAAGGCGCCACAATATCGATAAGTGACAGGGCATGAGCAGCAAAGGCATCGTAATATCGTATATTTATCAGGACGGGAGAAGCAAAACTGAAACAGCAATGACAGCGACTGAACAAAACAAACCTGAGGAATACATACTGGTCGCGGTCGCGACGGGAGATGAAGAGGCTGCGTGGGATTCGCTCGATGAGCTCGCGGACCTGCTTGATACAGCCGGCGGGGTCACGGTATTCCAGTCCGTGCAGAACCTCCGCCACCCTGACCGCGCTACCTACATCGGAAAGGGCAAGGCTGAGGAACTCAGGGCGCTGATAGAGATCCACGGGGCGGACGGCCTTATCTGCGATGATGAGCTCACTGCTTCTCAGATGCGGAATCTCTCCGAGATAACGGGGGCCAAGGTCATCGACCGCACGACGCTCATACTGGATATTTTTGCCGCGCACGCAAAGACGAGAGAGGGCAAGCTTCAGGTCGAGATCGCCCAGCAGAAATACAGATACGCCAGGCTTCGGGGCATGGGCGAGGCTCTGTCCAGGCTCGGAGGAGGTATAGGCACCAGAGGCCCCGGCGAGACGAAGCTCGAGACCGACAGGAGAGTCATACAAAAGCGCATCAAGATACTCTCCGATGACATTGAGGCGATGAAAAGAGCCAGGGACACTGCGAGGAAGAAACGCGCGGCCAATACCGTCCCGACAGCAGCGATCGTCGGATACACCAATGCGGGCAAGTCGACGCTTCTCAACAGGCTGACGGGTTCAGACGTCCTGTCCGAGGACAAGCTCTTCGCCACACTCGATCCTACGACCAGATCGGCGACGCTTCCCGACGGTCAGGAGATACTCTTTACGGACACGGTGGGCTTCATCAACAAGCTTCCGCACAATCTGGTCGATGCGTTCAGGAGCACGCTCGAGGAGGCGGGCTACGCTGACGTGATAGTCCATGTCATAGACGCGTCCGACCCGCAGGCCGAGCTTCACCGAAGGGTGGTGTACGATACGCTAATCGACCTGGGCATCACTGACAAGCCGGTCATTACCTTATGGAACAAGTGCGACCTTGTGGATGATGATGAGGCATTCAGAGACTTCGATGCGGACGCTTCACTTAAGGTATCCGCCGTGACAGGAGAGGGGATAGAAGGATTCCACGGGAAGCTTGCGGAGATCTTGAAAAGCAGCAGGGTATTCATCGACACGGTGATCCCGTACAGCAACTCATCGCTGGTGGCGGAGATACGCCGCTTCGGGCAGATAACGGAAGAGAAATATGAAGAGGACGGCGCGCATATAAAGGCGTATGTGCCTGCATCGCTCGCCGGCAGGAGAGAGTTAACGGTAAAGCAGCGTTTGAAGTAAAGAGGCGTTTGAGGTGAAGCTATGGAAAACAGATTTAAACCTGGTGATATCGTGCAGCATTTCAAGCGTGAGATACTGAGCGATGAGGAGCGTGAAGGCAGGAAATACCTTTACGAAATAACAGGCGTGGCGCTTCACAGCGAGACCCGCGAGGAGATGATGGTCTACAGGCCGCTGTATGATGACGGGGGTCTGTTCGTCCGGCCGCTTGAGATGTTTCTCAGCGAGGTCGATCATGAGAAGTATCCGCAGGTCAGGCAGAAGTACCGCTTTGAGAAGATACTCACGGTCCCTCTCAGGCTGATCCATGATGCGGTGGAGATGGTGAACGGCGAGTGGCATCAGTTCCTGGATGCGGAGAAGATGGAGGTCGTCTCCATCCCTGATGATCCGTATCTGTATGGAGATGAAGATGAATTCGAAGAGCTTGCGCGGGATATCAACGAAGCGTTCGGGACGAGGTACTTCAGGCTGCCGGAGGAGTCGGAGATCGATGGGTACCGCATGATGAAGAGCTTCGTCCATGACATGCCTGAGGGAGAGATCCGGGACTATCTGCTCGATGAGATACATCAGAAAGGCGCTTACCGCAGATTCAGGGAAGGAATACGGCGATACGGCATCGAGCAGAGCTGGTATGACTACAGGGACGCGGCATACTGGCAGATCGCCAGAGACTGGTGCGACAGAAACGGCGTAAGCTATACGGAATAAGTTGTACTGAATAAGCCGCATGGAATAGGAAAAAGGCATGACCTGCGATTTGCGGATCATGCCTTTTGAAATTTTTACGCAGAGCAGACTGTCTGGAATGCCTGCAGAGCTATGCCGGAGATTATGCCTCCGCTCTTGCCATTGCTTCTTCGAAATCCTTTGTGCCCTTGAACACTTCGTTCGAATAAGGGTTCTTGCCCATTGCCTTGGCTCTCTTGATGATGACTGCTATGCAGATGACGTTTGCAGCGATAGCGAGGACCGCTACTACGCCCTGAGCTCTCGGGTCAGCAGTGATGCCCATGTCAGATATGATCTGACCTGCCTGAGCTGTCTTGCCGGCGCCTGAGTTGTACAGAGCGATAGCCTTGTCATACAGATCCATAGTTGTGATGCCGTTAGCTGTAGCACCGCCGTATACCGATGGCAGTGAAGCGGCGAACCTGCTGGAGAGTTGGAATGCAGGGACTACCTGAGCCCACATGCACCAGATTGCCAGTGTGTTGGCACGGTTCTGGATCCATGCGCCCTTGTTCCACAGTGCGTTCGCGAATGTCGGTGCGAGCAGCAGTGCGACTCCGCAGTACCATGAATGTGTAGGCAGGTTGAGGTATGTATATTCGAAGTTCCAGATATCGTATGCAACGATGAACCAGATCGTCATGTCAGGCCAGAGCATGTCTGACTGGTTCTTGTCGTTCGATGTGTACAGATGGATGCAGCCTGTCATGCAGAAGATGTTGATCATTCCTGCGAGCGCGTTGACTACGTTCCACCATCCGCCGTAGATGAATACTCCCTCGTTGGAAGCCCACCATGCTCCGCTGAGATCTCCTGTGATGGAGAATGCTGCGAGCGCGGACTCCATGTCCGAAACGTTGGCGATCATGATGTTGGCCGCAACGATGAACCACGGGAACCACTTGAACCACTTCTCTTTGCCGATGCCCCACTTGTACTTGATCATCATGAAGCCTACGCAGCCGATGTCAGCGGCATAGAGCTTGAAGTAGTGGAACCATCCGTCCATGAATGCTACTGTAGGGTTCTCCGAACCGCCGAACATTCCCAGATGGGCAAGGATGAAATATACCGTAAGGATGGTAGGAATAGCAACGAATACGACCATTCCGCCGGCTTTTGTCCTGCGACCGATCTCGTTCATCAGGATCAGTCCGCAGAATACGAGCACCCAACCGATGAGCTGCATCGATGCGTGTTCACTGTAGAGTTGAAATAACATTTTGAAACCTCCTGTTTTGCTTCCCTACATACCCCAGTGCATACAGGAAAGCTCTCTCTCTCATAAAAGTGGAAACCGAATTAGGAATTTCGGTTTCCAAATAATGCCCACATTATACATTCACGCCGCAGAGGAATCAACAGCAAAACCGCTATTTTTCATATAATACATATCAATACATTCCGGCGTATTCTTCTCGATTTTGCATGCTTTAAGTTATATACTACTACAAATGATAATGAACAGCGGAACGGTCAGACAGGTATCCAGATGGTCGAAGGCCGGGCCGGTAAAGGTGAAATAGGAAAAGGCTTGGGATACTGAGAACCATGAAGATACGTCAGCATATCGTTTTCCATGGATGGGTACAGGGCGTCGGCTTCAGATACCGCGCAGTACAGGCTGCTGAGCGCTGCGGCGCGACGGGCTGGGTGCGCAATGAAGCGGACGGCTCTGTTACTATGGAGATACAGGGGACACAGGAGCAGATCGACAGTGTCATAATGGCGATCGAACGCGGGACATATGTGAATATAGACCGCATGGATGTAAAGACGATGCCTGTTAAGGAAGAGGAACGCGGATTCAGACCCTGCATCCTGTAGTGATGTATAAGCGTATACGAATAAAGAAATACCGGTGTCAGACCAACATCGGTATTTTATCAAAACGGATCGTATTCCATCAATCAGTATGAACACGGAACCAGTCGACTATCTCATCGATGACCCGCTCGCTTTCAGGCAGGTCCGGGCGAAGCACCGGAAATGCGTGTATCAGTTTAGGATCGCTTCCCATGTGGCGAAGCTTATGCTCGATTCCCTCCTTGACTATCGGTTCGAAGATGTCCATTAAGAGCTCCTTGCCGGAGCGGTTGAAGTAAGCGATATCATGATACTCCCTCAATCCGTCAGACGGGATCTCGCCTATGTTGTCCAGATCAAGAGAGCGGTTCATTTTGATTTTGGCTAATGCTATTATTGCGTTCTCTATAATGCTCATAGTTCTGTGATCGTGTTTCCTCAGGTGCTTCTGTAAAGAATTGATTGTTGCTCTAATGATACCCGCAAAACCATGAACTGACAACTCAGGATGACATAAACTTGCATAAGTAAACTAAAGTGTGCGATAATTAAACGTCTATGAAGATAGTATATTTCGATATATGTTCAATACCGATTTTTGTACTGATCATAAGCACATGTGTCGCCCGCCGCATGACTAAGAGCCGGGCGGAAAAGCTGCTCATCATGGTCAGCGCTCTTTCTTTGGCCTGCGCTGTCCTTGACGTCTGGATGGAGTTCGTGGTCAACCCGACTCCTCTTACCGAAAATGAAGTCCTGCTGGGGACGATCATATCGACTTCATATAAATTCCTTCACAATGCGACTTTGCTGTTCTACCTGATCTTCATAATGGTGATCACGCGAACTGTTAATAAAATACGCAGCCGTATGCATCATTTCCTGCTCTATCTGCCGATGATGATCCTTGCAGTGCTCCTGGTGCAGAATTTCTTCACTCATAATGTGTTTTCTGTGACTGCGCAGGACGGCTATATGAGAGGACCTCTGCTGATAGGGGTATATATCGTTGCGGCACTATACGGTTTCGGCGGCATGGGGTACTGCCTTGTCTGCAGGAAATATCTGGACAGGTCTAAGTGGGAAGCTCTCCTCTCTGTCTATCTGCTGATTTTCGCTGCGGTGATCATCGAGTTCGCGATGCCGCAGCTGCTGATCGAGATGTTCGCTACAGCGCTCGGCATACTGCTTATCCTCAACATGGTCATGCGCCCTGAGGAGACCAACGACGGATTCGTAGCCATCAAGACCCGCCGGGCATATGAGAACGACCTTCATAATACGATCCTTTCCGGAGATCATGTCCAGATCGCAATAATCCAGCTGTCCAATGCATATGAGATCCGTTCATATCTCGGTGAGAAGAGATACTATACATATGTCAATGAGATAGTAGAGGAGATACGCCGGCTATACTACGCGCTCAACGATAAAAAGGTGAATATGGAGATGTATCTTGAACGTCCCGGGACCATTTATCTGATCCTTGACGATCCATACTATGACATGAGCGCCGTGGCCCCGGCATTTGTTGAAGGGGTACGCGAACGTACCGGAGAGTTCATGGAAATGGGAGTTCAGTTTGACCCTCATATCTGCACTGTCCGCATACCCGATGAAATGGATGAGCCTGTAGAGATAATGGAGCTTGGACATAAATTCACTTTACTCGGATCTCATGACCGCATCCTGTACAGCGCGTCCGAGCTCATGAAGCATCCTGATTTCAACAGTATAGTCCACATGGAAGAGATACTGAACCGGGCTATCACTGAGAACAGCCTCAAGGTCCTGTATCAGCCTATTTACAATGTCAGAGATAAGAAATTCGAATCGGCAGAGGCTCTGTCGCGTCTGATCGACAGAGAGTTCGGCATGATATCGCCTGCGCTCTTCATCCCTGCGTCAGAGTCGAACGGCATCATCCTGAAACTCGGAGAGATGATACTGGAGGCCGTATTCAGGTTTATTTCGGAGAATGACCTGGATGAACTGGGACTGTCGTATATAGAGATCAATCTGTCGATAGCTCAGATGATGCAGCCAAAGCTTCCTGCGATAATCGAACGTCTGCAGAGGCAGTATGGAGTAAAGCCGAATCAGGTGAATTTTGAGATCACCGAGACCATGTTCGGCAATATCAGCGGCACCATCATGGAGAATGTCCAGACACTGAGCGAAGCGGGCTACAGCTTCTCTCTCGATGATTTCGGCACCGGTTATTCGAACATCCAGGGTGTGAACAAGTATCCGCTCCGCCTGGTAAAGGTGGATAAGTCGATGGCCGATGAGATCTTCACTGAGTCGGGCAATCTCATCATGTTCAATACGATACGCATGATGCACGATATCAACAAGAAGCTGGTAGTCGAGGGCGTGGAGACCGAGGAGGCCAAGAACACTCTGACTGACATGTCCTGCGATTATATCCAGGGCTTCTACTATTCGAGACCTCTGTCCGAGGAGAATCTGATCGCATTCCTGAGGAAACACAACGGGATAAAGGCTCCATCGAAAAAAGACGATGTCACTGCGTGACCAAAGTAAGACCGCAGTGTGTAAAAAGCGAGGGATAATACAGATAACACAGCGGGCGCTGCCATACGGCAGGGCCTGTTTTCTTGCGGGAAAAACTGCATTGAACATGTCTGCGTGATATACTATACATGTGCAGTTGCGACACCTTAAGAGAAAGTGAACAACACAGAGGAAGGCGGAGTGTCATGAAAAATAGGGTAATACTGCTGATCGCAGAGGATCCGGAGATCATCGGCTCGTTTAACGGGATGATTGATCCGGAGTACAGCATACACTGCGTCAAGACAACACATGAGGGTCTGGAGAAGCTGAGGAAGGACTACAGCAGGATCGCAGCCGTACTGATCGAGCTCGGTCTTGCGCGAAGGGATGGATTTACCGACGCCGAGCTGATGCAGGACTTCTCATCATTTTCATCCGTGCCGATCATAGCGATCACAGCTGCACAGCCTGGTGACACGGACATGGAATGCTTCGAGCACGGATTCTTTGACATCATCACCTGCGGCACGCCTGAGGCTTTGATCAGAAAGCGCATCGCCAACGCGATCCGCGCCAGATCATCCATGTCACTGTCGGAGATCGAGAGCATGCTCAAGGCGTTGCCTTCGTGCATCTTCCTCAAGGACAAGGAGGGCAAATACGTATTCTCCACTCAGTACTGGAACCATCTGGATACCGGAGACGATCCGGACTGGACCATACGAGGCAAGACTGATCTCGACGTCCGCAGGGACAAAGACAACGCCAGGAAGGCCATGGAGGCCGACAGGCGGATACTCGAGACCGGCGAGGGCACCGAGTATGTGGTCGAGGAAAACCAGGATGGCATACACGATTATCTGCAGCTGATCAAACGCCCGGTCTACGATAATGAGGGCAATGTCAGCGGCATCATCGCGCTGATCAACAATATTACTGACTATCAGATGTTGAAGCAGGAGCTGGAGGAGCGCGCCAAGACCGAGTCATCCATGGTAACGGCCATGGCGGCTGATTACCGCAGCATATATTACGCAGATCTCGACAAGGACGACTGCCTCTGCGTCCGCGAGACCAAAGAGGAAGGCGGAAATATGTGGAAGGGCAAGACCTTCCCGTTTTACGAGGGTTTCGTGGATTATGCGGAGCGCTATGTCGTCGAAGCTGACAGGGAAGATTTCTGCAGATTCATTGAGGCGGACAACATACGCGAGGGACTGGCCGATGCGCCTATGATCTCCCATCGATATCTTTCCACCAGAAGCGGAGAGGAGAAGTACGAGATGCTGCGCATAGCGGGCGTCCGCCGCATAGAGGAGCGTGATGACCACATGGTCCATGCGATAGGCGTGGGTTTCTCCGACGTTGACAAAGTGACGCGTGAGGCCATGGAACAGAACCGGGCTCTCGCTGAGGCACTGGCGCGTGCCGAGGAGGCCAGCGCCGCCAAGACCGCCTTCCTGAGCTCCATGAGCCATGAGATCAGGACACCGATGAACGCGATAATAGGTCTGGACAAGATCGCGCTGCGCGACCCTAATATCTCCGAGGCCACCCGCGGCGAACTGGAGAAGATCGGCTCGAGTGCACGCCATCTGCTGTCCCTTATCAACGATATCCTGGACATGAGCCGCATAGAGTCGGGTCGCATGGTACTCAAACAGGAGGCATTCTCCTTCAGAGAATTCCTGGATCAGGTCTGCATCATAATCCACGGACAGTGCGATGACAAGGGACTGTATTTCACATGCAACAAAGAAGAACCGCTGGATGAATTCTTCATCGGAGATGATCTGAGGCTGAAGCAGGTGCTGATCAATATACTCGGCAATGCGGTCAAGTTCACCGATGCGCCGGGCAGCGTATCATTCACCGTGGAGCAGACGGAGGCTGCAGACGACAGCCGCATGCTGCGCTTCACGATCAGCGATACAGGCATAGGTATCGACAGAGAATACCTGCCGAAGATCTTCGATGCGTTCTCACAGGAGGATGCCACGACGACCAACCGCTACGGCGGGAGCGGTCTGGGCATGGCCATCACAAAGAACATGGTAGATCTGATGGGCGGCAGCATCGAAGTGGAAAGCGAGAAGGGACAGGGTACGACATTTACCGTATGCATCCCGCTCAAGAAAGTCGACCACGCGGAGGCTGCGATGCATGAGGTGCATCATGCGGAGAAGATCTCTCTGGAAGGCCTTCATGTCATGATAGTAGAGGATATGGAGCTGAATGCGGAGATACTGACCGATCTGCTCGAAATGGAGGGCATGAGCACCGAATGGGCGGAGAACGGACGACAGGCTCTGGAGCTGTTCGAACAGAATGATGAGGGTCACTTCGACGTGATCCTGATGGACATGCGCATGCCGGTCATGGACGGACCGTCAGCCACGAGAGCCATTCGCGGGCTCGGCAGACCTGATGCGGCTGAAATCCCTATCATCGCATTGACGGCCAATGCTTTTGAAGAAGACGTAACGACATGTCTTGAAGCGGGCATGAACGCACATCTGTCCAAGCCTGTGGACATAGATCAGCTCGAAGAGCTTCTGTGCAGTTTCATAAAAAGATAATAAAAAGGAAAGAATGGGAGACAGGGATGAAGGCAAGAGTCGAAACAGTAAAAACGGACCGTCTCGTGATGGACTACTGCAGGTTCGGAAGCGGCGGGCGGAGCTTTGTGATACTGCCGGGGATAAGCGTACAGAGCGTGATGCCGCTGGCGGACGCCATAGCAAGGCAGTATAAGCTGCTGACAGACGATTATACGGTGTACGTATTTGACCGCCGGAAGGACATGCCGGATACATACACGGTCCGTGACATGGCTCATGATACCGCGGAGGCCATGAGGGCACTCGGCATCAAGAGCGCGGACATCTTCGGCGCTTCACAGGGCGGCATGATGGCAATTGTCATGGCTGCGGATGATCCGGAGCTTGCTGCCAGGATCATCATCGGCTCTTCCTGCGCGCGCATCCCCGCCGGTGAATTCGGCTTCTTTGACGAATGCATACGGCTTGCGGAAGCCGGCAGGAGTGAGGAGCTTTATCTGATCTTCGGCGAAGCCATGTATCCGCAGGAAGTTTTCGAGGGAGCAAGGGATCAGCTGAAGGCGGCTGCGGCAACGGTCAGCAAAGAGGATCTGAGGCGATTCATCATCATGACGGAGGGCATGAGAGAGCTCGATCTTACGGATGAGCTTGGCCGTATCAGCTGCCCGGCCTTTGTGATCGGTTCAAAAGACGACAGGGTCGTGGGTGCTGATGCCTCCGCTCAGATATACGACGGCCTTGTGAACAGCAGCGACAGGGAACTGTACATGTATGAAGGCTACGGGCATGCGGTCTATGACCTCGCTCCGGACTATCAGGAACGCTTCATGGACTTCCTGAAGAAACATAATAAATAATAACTGATGGAATACGTATTCGATCTGAATGAGACACAATCGAATATCCTGGAGAGATACCCCGAGTGGCAGGAGCTGATGGATGTCGTCAGCTTTACGAACACCCCTTCGGTGGACCCGAGCGGCTACAGCGGGCGTACGGTCTATTACAATGCCCGTGCCATGCGGCAGTTCCCTCAGGACGCACAGGCCTACCTGATCGCACAGCAAATCATGCATATCCAGCTGGCGCATCAGCAGAGGGGCCGGGACAGGGATCCGAGGATATGGGACCTTGCCTGCGCTGCCGTGGTGAATGAGATGCTCCTGGCTGACGGATTCGAGCCGCCGGTCAACATCTTCCGTCAGAAGGACGCGAAGGATCTGTGCGCAGAGGAGATGTATGAGGTCCTTTATGAGAAGGCTGAGAAGGGAGATCCGGAGCTGTCCGATGAGGAGACTTCGGAGGACAGACCTGAGGAGCGGCATGTCGTGACGCTGATGAAGAGGGACGCTGACAGACAGGCAGGAGACCTGGCCGGAGCGCAGAACCGTGATATCGAGGATCCCGGTCTGGCAAAGGCCGTGGCGGGACTCGCGGAGCTCCTGGAGCCGAGCATGCAGCTCGACTACGACTGGTTCCCCGCGGACAGGATCAGGGACGGCATACTCATAGAGCAGTTCAGGCCCTATCCCGTGCCTCACGCCGAGATACTGCTGGACACGAGCGCGTCCATAGACGAGGACCTGCTGAGGGCCTTCGTCCGGGGCGTCAGGGAGATACTTCAGGAGGATGCCGTCGTCAGGGTCGGCTGCTTCGATACGGAGTTCTATGGATTCCAGGAGATACATTCCGAAAAGGACATCGCGAAGCTGGAGATACTGGGCTCCGGCGGCACAGATTTCGAGACTGCCGTAAATGCATTCAGCGGCGATGCCGAGACCAAGATAGTATTCACGGACGGATACGCGGATATGCCCGAGACGAGGTGCGACGCGATCTGGCTCGTGTACAGCGACATGCCGGTCGATCCGCCGGGCGGCAGGGTCATATACGTAAAGAAACCAGAGGAGATCAACAGATATGAAGCCGATTTTCTTATCACATAAGCAGCTGTTCGAGAATCCGCTGCCGCTCTTCCGTGCTGCGGGGACTGCGGCTCACGCGAGCGACCTGGTGCTGGCCACCATAGCTGACGACGGGTTCACCCTCAGCGATGACCGCGTCAACTGGTTCCTGTCCGGCGAGGATTGCGTCGACAGGTTCGGCCGCGATCACAAATGCGAGCACTGCGCGGTCAGGCCCGTGCTCCTGATGGAGCCGGGCGACGAGAAGCTGCTCAGCCGCATACGTGAATCGGGAGATATAGTGACGGCGGAGCTCGGGACATTCCCTATGCTCATCCTTGAGTCGTCGATGCGCGAGATGGCTGAAAAGCAGTACCGCGAAGGTACTCTCAGGAAGACCGGGACGAGCTACAGGGTCGTCGGAGAAGCGAGGGATGTCTACAGGCTCGGGGCCAAGCAGATCATCAGGATACCCGTGACTGAAGAAGCTCTCAGCGGCTACGTACAGCTGTCGGACGGCAGTGCAGTCGCTGCTGGCGATGAGATATTCATCGAGCTCAGGCCGGTGCGCTGGTATTACGATGAGATCAACAGGCTGCTGATCTCGGGCAGGGCCCTCTTCGCGGGACTCAGCCGCGAGGAGGCCGAAACATATCTGAGAGAGGACTTCATCGGTGAACTCCTCTCCGATGATGACAGCAGGACAGCTTCCGTCGCTCCGGGGACATCGTATCACATGGAGGAGCACGATGAGCTCGACATGATCAGGGCCTTCGTCAAAGCTGACATACCTGTGTTCATCCACGGCCTGACGGGCGACGGCAAGAGCGACCGCGTCAAGGAGATCGATCCCGAGGTCCTCGACATAGAGCTCGTCAATGAGACACCGGAGACGATCAACGGACGCGCCGTCTACAACGAGACGAGCGATAAGATCATAGATATAAAACCTGTGTGGCTGGTCAAGCTGGAGCGGCTGTGCGAGGACGGCAGGATACACATACTCTTCTTCGACGAGCTGACTAATGCCACCAAGCAGACCCAGGCCGTCATATTCAAGATAGTGCTGGAGCGCTTCGTCAACAACCGCTGGCCTCTCCCCGAGAACGCGCGCATAATCGCCGCGGGCAACGACAGGGCTGAGTCGAGCGTAGCACACGATCTAGCGGAGCCGCTCTTCGGCAGGTTCGCCCACATTTATATCAGGACTACTGTGGAGAACTGGATGCCGTGGGCCGTCAGGAAGGGGATCAATCCATACGTGATGGAATTCCTCGCCAACAACGACCTCTATCTAAGGACGGAGTATACGGGCACTGAAGGCTACGCCGACCCGCGCCGCTGGGAGATGGTATCGCGCGTGCTCGACAGCTCTGGCAACGACTTCTCTCTGATCGAGCCTATAGTGGGGCACGAGACCGCGGAAGCCTTCATCAGGTTCTTCTGCGCCCAGGAGGAGATGACGGACATAGTCAAATACACGGACGAAGAGATAGAGAGACTGTCGGTGGCCCGCAAGTATCAGATAGCGCAGCAGTGCCTTTACGCTGCCGCTGCGAAGCCGGAGGAGGCCCTGGAGCTTGTGAGGCGGCTTGGGGCCGAGTTCGAGGCGTGGTTCAGATACGTGCTCGACAGGAAACGCTGGTAATGATCTGAGATGAAGATCCTGTGCTGAAGGGAGACTTAAAACACATGAAGCTGTTATGCATAGGCGATTCGAATACATACGGTTATGATCCACGCTCGTATATCGGGGACAGATATCCCGCGGAAGTGCGGTGGACAGACCGCCTGGAAGGCTGCGAGGTGATCAACTGCGGAGTCAACGGCATGACGGTGCCGCGCGGACAGACCAGGTATCCCGGCCTGATCAGGATGAACGAGCCGGATCTGGTCAGCGTGATGCTTGGCACCAACGATCTGTGCAGCGGCCTGAGCGCCGGTCAGATCGCCGGTCGCATGGAGGCTTTCCTCGGAACGATCATCGATGCGGGAAGCCGGGTCCTGCTGATATCGCCGCCTGTGCTGCAGTTCGGCGACTGGGTGATGGACGACGATAAGATAGAGGAATCGCAGGATCTCGGTGGAGTATACCGTGAGCTTGCGGACGGTATGGGGTGCCTCTTCGCAGATGCGGGGACATGGGGAATAGATATCCTCTTCGACGGAGTGCACTTCTCTCCGGAAGGTCACGCGACCTTCGCGCGGGAGCTGCAGGCTGTACTGGACGGAATGAGACAGACGGAAGACTAAAAAAGGAGTATTGAGTTATGCCAGATAATCTATGGGGACGGATGGTGAGATCGGTATTCGGTCTGATGGAAAAGAATTTCAGGGATGCAGAGGAGAAGCATCCGGAATGGCTGTACAGCAACGTGCCGGTGCCCGATGATATCATCGAGGAATTCGACGTGGCTTTCACGGGCAGGGACGGGAACAGGCTCACTGCGGACATATACAGACCTGCTGAGAAGCAGGAGGAAAAACTGCCTGTGATCATGCTGCTGCATGGAGGCGGGCTCTTAGCCGGCCGTCCTGTCATGGAGAGAGGAGCCTGCGAGCACCTGGCAAGAAGAGGCTATATCGTATACGCGCCGGGCTACCGCATGATGAAAGAAGCAGATCTGTGCGGAGTGGTCACGGATGTGTGCGCGGCAATGGACTTCGCTGCCGATACTCTCGCAGAGCGCGGGGGTGATCCGGACAGAGTTTTCCTGATCGCAGAGAGTGCGGGCGCGTTGCTGGGGCTCTATGCGGCTGTGATGGGAGCTATGCCGAAGCTTCAGACGCTGATGGGCTGCGAAGCGCCGAAGCTCAGCTTCAGGGCGGTCTGCTTTGTGAGCGGCATGTTCTATACGACTAAAAAAGACATGGTCGGGATCTCGTATCCGTATGTGATCTATCCTGAGCAGCGCAGGAATGAGGAATTCATGAGATACATGGATGTTGAGAACCCGGAGATCATGGCCGCGCTGCCGCCTGCGATAATGACGAGCAGCCGCAACGACTTCCTCAGGAAGTACACTCTGGGATATCATGAGGCTCTGGTCAGGGCAGGCGCGGACAGCAGCCTGGTATACTATGCGCTCAATAATAAGGATCTGGTACATGCCTTCGTTACCTTACATCCGGAGCTGCCTCAAAGCAGTGAGGCTTTCGACATCATCTGCAAATGGTTCGAAGACCACTCGAAGTGAAAAACACTAAATTATACAGATATAGATAAAACGTTCTGAACGGAAAGGAGCCGGATATGGGACTGTTCAGCAAGAAGGATAAGAGACCTGCGGAGTACCTCGAAGAGAACCGCAGACTGCTCGATGAGTTCAGCGTCACCAAGGCCTGGGGCATCAAGAAGTACAGACCTGCCATGCAGTTCGTGTACGATCAGGACCACAGATGTTTTGTCGTGGTCGAAGGACCGGTCGAGGATCCGTCCGTCGACTTCAGAGACAAGGACCCGGACGTCGTGAGCTTCGACCAGGTCAAAGACGTGTGGATCGAGGTGGATGAGTACTGGACCGAGGGCAAGGGCGAGTACGAGCCGAGACCGATACAGACGATCACCCAGGACAGGTACAAGGACGTTTACTGGCGCTACGATTTTTATCTCAACATCGACACGGACCATCCGTACGCCGGGACCATCAGGTATCAGATGAACTTCAAGCCGACCGTCACGAAGGTGCCGGAGAAATGGGGGATATTCTACAGGCGCGGCGTCGGCATAGGCGGAACTTATCGCGGAGAAGAGATATCGAAGCTCGCACTCGAGCTGCAGACCTTCGACGAGGATGAACAGAAGGCGGCTGATTTTAAGAAGAAGCTCGATATCATCCTGGTTAAGAACAAGGATAAAAGCATATTCGAGGGCGTACGCGATAACTTGGTGCGCGATGCAAAGAACGAGTTGTATTTCGCCAAGCTCGCCAACATGGGGGCTCATGTCGCGCGCGCAGACAGGATCTCGAAACTGCTGCTCGGCTGACGGGACAGGCAGACGGCTCCCTGCAAATGGAGGATAAAAGATGATCAAGAATGTAGTATTCGACATAGGCATGGTCCTGATCGGCTTCGACTGGGACAGGTATGTGAGAGAGCTCTTCGATGAGGAGACTGCTTCACACGTCACAGCCGCTATGTTTGGCGGCAGCGTATGGAAGGAACTCGACAGGGCGGTGATGAGCGTAGATGAGATAGTCGGGCGCTTCCACGAGGCTGAGCCTGATTACGGCGATGAGATAGACGAAGCCTTCGGGCGCATAGGAGAGTGCGTGATCAGGCGCGACTGGGTCATCCCGCTGATCGACTCGATCAGGGAGCGGGGCTACAGGGTATACTTCCTGTCCAACATGTCAGAGCACGTCCTCGCCTCCAATCCCAAAGCTTTCGACTTCGTCGATCACATGGACGGAGGCATATTCTCATGCCGTGTGAATCTGATCAAACCTGACGCCGGTATATTCAGGAAGCTCTTCGCTAGCTATGACCTGGTCCCGGAGGAGTGCCTGTTCATAGATGACCAGTTCGACAATATCGTGGCCTCGAAGAAGCTGGGCATGAAGGCGATCAGGTTCGTCAGTCCGGAGCAGCTGTCTGCGGATCTTAAGCAGGCGCTTGCCAAGGATGCCGGTCACGACAGGATGAGCGTCGTATGCTACGGAGACTCCAATACCTACGGCTTCGATCCCTCTACGAGCGGCAGATATCCTTATGACAGGAGATGGACGACTATACTCGGAGACATGCTGGGGGCAGGATACGAGGTGATCCCGGAAGGCCTCAATGGCAGGACGACGGCCTACGACAGACCGGGCGCCGAGTGGAAGAACGGTCTCAGAGGATTCGTCTCGACCCTTGGTACGCATAAGCCGCTTGATGTACTCGTGATCATGCTGGGCACCAACGACTGCAACGAGGATCTGGGGCTGTCCGCAGAGGACATAGCCGCCGGCATGGAGAAGCTCGTCACTACGGCGGAGGAGGAGCTGCCGGGCCTGCAGGGCTACATGCCTCTGGTAGTGATCGCGGCGCCTGCTGCCATAAGCGAAGATTACGAAGACTCGCCTTTCGCCGGCGAACTCTCGCCTGATTCCGTCAGGAAGTCGAGGGAGATAGGCCCGTTGTATGAGGAGATCGCAAGACGGCACGACTGCCTGTTCGTGGATGCATCCCGTGGGGCCGAGGTGTCCGCTGACTGTGAACATCTCAGCACGAAGGGCCACGAGCAGCTGGCCGGGCTGATATACAAAGCGATCACAGAAGGCAGGCTCAGCTGATATACAAAGCGATCATGGAGGGCATGTGCAGCTGGTATACAAAAACAACCACGGGGATAGAGAGATTATGAAGTGTCCGGGAAATACAGATGCTGAAAAGACACTGATAAAAGCATATATCGTAGTTGAGGCAGTCATTCTGATCGTGATACAGGCGGCTGTGCTGATGCGTTCGGAGCACCAGACTCTGTACATGTACTCGGCGATAGTCGTCAACACGGCAATGACTGCTTATTTCTATGCAAGATACGGCAGGTCGCTCAGAGACAGGCACGACAACCTCATAGCATACGCGCTCTTCATGACGCTGGTCGCAGACTGGTTCCTGACCTTCGCAGACGCAGAATACGAAGGGATGACTTATACGTACGGACTGATCGCATTCTGCACAGTTGAGATATTATACGCGGCGTATCTGAGAGTCGGACCGGCATCGATCATTGTAAGGGCGTTGCTCTACGCCATGGGATTGTTCGGCTTGAGCAGGGGCGGATTGCTGACTGCGGAGCCGGCTCTGGGGCTTTTGAACATGGTTCTCATAATGATGAATGTCATAGACGCGTGGGCGGCGAAGCGGAAGGAGACTGCACTGATCTTCAAAATCGGAATAACGCTGTTTTTCTGCTGCGATGTCACAGTAATGCTGAGTGTGCTGACGAGCGGAAGCGCGAGCGAGGCTATCAGATTCATGACATGGATATTCTACGTGCCGGCCCAGGTGCTTCTGACCCTGTCATATGTAGAGGCCTGCACCGGTAAGGATTTAAAGGATCAGGAATAGATCAGACGGGGAGGCTCGGACCAGCTGCACGATTTGGCGGTTTGGTCCGAGATGTTTTGCACTTTCGTCCGAGTCTTTTTAGCTGCGATGTGATAAAATGAACGCAGTATGTAATAATTGGTGGGATTCGTAAATGATCCGTTTGAGAGGGAGAATTGGATATGGAAACCAGACATGACAAGCTGATGAGACTTGCAACTGAGATGGCGAACAAGGGTGAGCTGAAGATCACTCCGGAATGCGCTGAGTATCAGCTGCTCGACTATCTGCTGACAGACGATCAGCTGGCGGTCATGAGCGAGATGAAACTCGTCATGCCGTCCACGGCAAGGGGACTGGCTAAGAAGACAGGAATGCCGGTCGCAAAGGTAAAGAGGATCCTTGAGGACTGCGCCGATAACGCCTACTTCATGGACGTAAAGCTCGGAAAGGGCGGAGCCAAGATATATCTGCTCGTTCCGTTCGCACCTGGAATATTCGAGTTCCAGCTGGCAAGAAGCGCGGAGTACAACGAGTCGCATCCTGAGATCTCGTACTTTTTCCAGAGGCATGCTTTTGAGTCCTACGGCCAGGTAGCCGCGTCGATGCCTATGGGCGTCGGCATCATGAGAGTCGTTCCGGTGGAGAGTGCTCTTCCGGCAGGCACCAAGATCATGACGATGGAAAGGCTCAGCACGCTTATAGAGACTACCATCGGAGGAGCTTTCTGCAGAGTGCCGTGCCAGTGCCGCAGGGTACGCCGCATCATGGGCGAAGGCACGGGAGACCTCGAGGATGGAATGTGCATTTATATGGGTCTGCTCGCCGAGTCGATGATCCGTCACGGCCGCGGAGAGAAGCTCACCAAGGAGCAGGTCTACGAGCATCTCGAGAGAACAGAGGCGATGGGATGCATACATCAGATAACTACGCTCGAGAGCGGCATCTCGTTCGCGATCTGCAACTGCCTGCCTCAGAGCTGCATGGCCATTGGAAGCGCCACATACTACGGCGCGCCTAATATGGTACGCAGCAACTATGTCGCCGAGATCGACAAGGAGAAGTGCGTGGCCTGCGGACAGTGCGTAGAGACCTGCGCCAACAACGCCCTGAAGCTCGGACAGAAGATATGCTCGAAGACTCCTATCGTACAGGAGGTGACAGAGCTTCCTGACGAGCAGGAGTGGGGTCCTGAAAGATACGATCCGGATTACAGGGATCACAGAAAGAACGTGGTCGAGACGGGTACATCGCCTTGCAAGACCACCTGCCCTGCGCATATCGCGATACAGGGATATATAAGACTGGCGGCCCAGGGCAAGTACATGGAAGCCCTCGAGCTCATCAAGAAAGAGAACCCGCTGCCTGCGGTCTGCGGACGCATCTGCCCGCATAACTGCGAGAACGAGTGCACAAGAGGTGAGATCGACAGGGCCGTCGCCATCGACGAGATCAAGAGATTCATCGCCGACAGGGAGATAGAGGCTTCGAAGAGGTTCATCCCGCGTAAGCTCTGGGAGCACGACAGGAAGATCGCCGTCATCGGCTCCGGACCGGCGGGCATCTCCTGCGCGTACTATCTGGCGGCAGGCGGTTACAAGGTAACTGTATTTGAAAAGGAAAAGAGGCCGGGCGGAATGCTGGTCAACGGCATCCCTGCCTTCAGGCTTGAGAAGGACGTTGTCGAGGCTGAGATCGACGTGCTCAGGGCTCTCGGAGTCGAGTTCAGATGCGGTGTTGATGTCGGAACTGACGTCACCATCCCGCAGCTGCGTGAGGAAGGCTTTGAGGCGTTCTACCTCGGCATCGGACTGCAGGGCTGCGGCAAGCTGGGTATCCCTGGCGACGACGCCAAGGGAGTCATCGCGGGCGTTGAGTTCCTCAAGGACATCAACCGCGGCAATGACGTAGAGCTCAAGGGCAACGTGGTAGTCATCGGCGGCGGAAGCATCGGAGCTGACGTTGCGCGTACTGCAAAGAGATACGGCGCAAAGAAGGTCGACCTCTACTGCCTCGAGTCTTACGACGAGATGCCTATGGGTGAAGAAGACCAGGCATACTGCAAGGAAGACGGCATTACCATCCACGACGGATGGGGCCAGACCGAAGTCATCACTACGAAGGCAGGCAAGGTCAGCGGCATCAGGTTCCGCAAGTGTGTGAGCGTAAAGGACAAGAACGGCAAGTTCGCTCCTAAGTTCGATGACAAGGTCACGGAAGAGGCCAAGTGCAGCACTATCCTGTACTGCATCGGACAGAGACCTGACTGGGGCAAGCTGCTGACAGGTGTCAACGTCGAGCTCACAGAAAGAGGCTTCGTAAAGGCCGATCCGCTGACATATCAGACGAGCGAGCCTGACATCTTCGCGGGCGGCGACATATACACGGGACAGAAGTTCTGCATCGATGCCATCGCGGCCGGCAAAGAAGCTTCGATCTCGATCAACCGCTTCGTATGGCCGGGACACAGCCTGACTCTCGCGAGAGACAGGAGAGAATACACGGCGCTCGACAAGTCCGACCTCGATTTCGATCACATCAGCTGGGACAACATCAAGCGTCAGGTGCCGGGCGTCGACAAGGCCAAGGTCGGTACTAAGCACAATGAGAGCCTCACATTCACTGAAGAGCAGCTCAAGGCTGAGACGGCGCGCTGCCTCGGATGCGGCGCTACTCAGGTAGACCAGAACAGATGCATCGGATGCGGAGTCTGCACGACAAGGTGCAAGTTCGACGCCATCCATCTGATAAAGAAATTCGACGAGCCGGTACACTCGATCCGCTTCCGCGGACCTTACGTTGAAAAGTACCGCAGGGACCGCGAGATGAAGATCGCAGTCAAGAAATTCATCAAAAAGGACAACAGCAGGGGTGATGCCAGCAAGCGTTAAGGACTGCCGTCCGGACAGGTGCCCGGACGGTTTCGCGGCTGCGGAATAAAACGATATGCATGAGTTAACACTTTTATACGGCGTTGTCCAGAAGGTTGAGCAGGTCTGCAGGGAAAACGACCTGGATCGCGTGGACGCCATCGTCATCGAAGTCGGCGAGGCTACTTCGGTGATCCCGGAGTTCCTGCAGGACGGCTACGAAGTCATCTCGGATGACTACGACTTTCTTCGGGGCTCGGAGCTCATTATTGAAAGGATCACTGCTAAGGGACGCTGCCGCAGCTGCGGCAGCGTATTCCCTTTAGTTGTCAATAAAGGGATATGCCCTGTGTGCGGCAGCTTTGACAAGGACATAACTGAAGGAACGGACTTTTTCATAAGGGAGGTCCGCATCATGGAACAGGCTTAGAGGGGTCCGGATACAAACGGAGACTGTAAATGGGGACCGGGATAGATTTCCATGAAACATTGATAATGATCGCAAAGATGACGGCTGTAACGCTTTTGTATGTCATCCTGAATTTCTTTGTGTGGAAAAAATTCAAGGGCAGGAAGCTCAACGTGCAGGAGAAGTGCCTGACAGGCGTTCTCTACGGAGTGATGGCGATACTGTCGACGCATTTCGGCGTAGAATATTCAGGGACCATGGTGCTCAACGTAAGAGACCTCGGCCCCATGAGCGCGGGGCTCTTCTTTGACCCTGTATCCGGTGTGATCGCCGGTCTCATCGGCGGTATCGAGCGCTACATCGCAGGTACGTTCTGGGGCGTGGGTGCCTTTACCACCGTCGCATGCAGCGTCGCGACATGCATGGCGGGCTTCTTAGCCGCCTTTCTCAATGTATACATCTTCAAGGGCAAGAGGCCTTCCGGCTTCTACGCATTCTCCATGGGAGCTTTCGTCGAAGTCTTCCACATGTACTCTGTGTTCATCACGAACAGAGACG
Source organism: Anaerovoracaceae bacterium (assembly GCA_045604305.1). Classification (GTDB taxonomy): domain Bacteria; phylum Bacillota; class Clostridia; order Peptostreptococcales; family Anaerovoracaceae; genus Crickella. The sequence continues at coordinate 24,630 of JAZUNV010000171.1, forward strand.
ACATGAAACAGGCCTTCTACGTGGTCAGGACCGTCGCCCTGCCGATGATACTGTTCAGCGGGCTTGGCCTGATGCTCACATCCATAGTCATAAGGGTGGAAAGCGGGGAGTGGCAGGACCCGTTCAAACGCCTTCCGGACAGGGAAGTGCCGGTGTCGCGTAAATTCCAGAAATGGCTCTTCATAGTCACCACCGTGGTCCTGGCGGGCAATTTCTTCTTCAACTATACCGTGCAGACGAATGTGGCCTACCAGCTCGCAAAGGACGATCTGCTGATCGCTTCGGAGGACATCGACGAAACATATCACATGTTCCGTTCCGGTGATGGCAAGTCACTGGAAAACATGGCCATCCACGTGGACAATGGCGGCAGGTATTTCATCATCAGCAAGTCAGGCAGACAGATAGCGGGCAGCATCGACAACTGCGAGAACGACATGATGCCGCTGATCAGCAAATATAAGGATAAAGAGGTGTTCGAGGCGGATCTGTTCGGAGAGGCCTATCTGTGCAGGCTGGATCTGATGGAGAATGGGGCGAGGCTGATCACCATGGAATCCATCAAGAACGCATATCAGGCCCGTGATGCCCATTGCTATGAGACCCTTCTTGCGGACGTGCTGCTGTTCACCATACTGTACGTGCTCATTTCCATGCTGGTACAGGCGATAGTAGTGGATAAGCTCGAGATGGTCAACACATCGCTCAACAGGATCACGGAGGGCGATCTTGATGAGAAGGTCTCCGTGTACGATTCATCCGAATTCGCATCCCTCTCCGAGGACATCAACCAGACCGTAGGAGTGCTGAAGGGCTACATAGATGAGGCCAGGAAGCGCATGGAGCAGGATCTGCTCCTGGCGCAGACCATACAGGATTCGGCACTGCCTAAGAACTTCGACTTCCAGCATGAGGGCTTCGACATATACGCGACGATGGATCCGGCCAGGGAAGTGGGAGGAGACTTCTATGACTTCTTCTTCATAGATGCTGACAAGATCGCGCTCGTCATAGCCGATGTATCAGGCAAGGGCATACCGGGAGCGCTTTTCATGATGCGCAGCAAGACCGAGATCAGAGGTCTTACAGAGACGGGCGCAAGGCCTTCCCTGGTGCTTGAGAGGATCAACGAAGCGCTCTGCAGAAGCAATAATGTCAATATGTTCGTGACCGTATGGATGGGAATAGTCGATCTTCGCACGGGCGACATCACCTGCGTCAACGCGGGACATGAGTACCCGGTCATAAAGCGCAGGAACGGAGAATTCGAACTGTACAAGGACGATCACTGCCCGCCTGTCGGAGTCATGGAAGGAATAAAATACAGGGAGTACGAACTCCATCTCGACGCGGGAGACGAGCTTTTCGTTTACACCGACGGAGTGCCTGAGGCGATCAATGCCGGGGAGGAGCAGTACGGCACTGAGCGCATGCTTAGAGTGCTCAACATCAACGCTATGGCAGATATGCGAAAGCTGCTGCCGGCGGTCAAGAGAGACATGGACAGATTCGTAAAGGAAGCCGAGCAGTTCGACGATATCACGATGCTGGGCTTCGAATACTTCGGAATGGAAGGATAGCACAGGAATGATCATTACCTACTTTTTGATGAACCCGGCTTACTGGTTCATACCGTGGATAGTGCAGTCGTTTGCATACATCTTCATACTGAGGAAGATGAGCCTTGATGTCAGATACTGCGCGATCCCTTTACTGGCTGAGCATGAATTCACTAAGCTGCTCTTCAGACGCATGAGATCGTTCTGGAGACCGTTCATAATAGCGGCGGTATTCGTGGCCGGCGCTTATTACCTCGGGCCTACTGAAGGCACGGGACACATCTACATGTTCATAGCGGCATTCGTATACGGCTTGTTCCTGATCAAGCTCTACTATCGCATGATGAGGAGCTTCGGCAAGAGCAGGCTGTTAATACTGGTGCTGTTATTATCCCCGACCATCTTCCTGCTGATACTCGGACTCGGCAAAAGCAAGTTCACCGCGCCTGTGTTCGAGGAGGAGAAGAAGCACAGCAAGTTCATCAACGATCTGCGCAACCTGACGATCTTCCTCATATCTCTGGTAGAAGTGGCGGCTCTCGTGCTTGGCGTCGGCTTTTATACGATACGGACCCACATGCCGAGGCCTCTGGCTAACTGGATGCTCGATGACATCTACGCGATGAGCAAGGATATAGTGAGCGACGGCAAGGCGGTCTCGAGAGAGTCCGCGATGGGAGACGGAGCGGCGGATAAGATAGCCAAGATGAAGAGAACGAGGGATTATCTGTTCCCTGATCACTCCGGCGATAAGAATGTCGTCGTGCTCGAGTACATAATAGGCTCCAATCTCGAAGACAATTCCGGTCTTGCTTCGGCCAATATCCGCATGATGGAGGACGCTACGAAGAGGGGCGATGCGCTCACCTTCGTGCTCGAGACAGGCGGGTCCCGCAGATGGTTCACGGGAGGCATAGAGGATGAAACGGTCGGCAGGTTCACCGTCAAAGACGGCAAGGTCGAAAAAGCGATGGACCTCGATCCGCTGACGTGCATGACTGAGCCCGGGACTCTCAGCGACTTCATCAGCTGGGGCGTAAAGGAGCACCCTGCTGACAGATACATGCTGGTGCTGTGGGATCACGGCGGAGGAGTGCCTTACGGATACGGGCAGGACATGATAAACGACAGGGAGGATGATGATTCCGAAAGTCTGAGAGTGTCCGAGATCGCCGCTGCGATAGACAAGAGCGGCGCTAAATTCGACGTGATAGGCTTCGACGCATGCCTGATGCAGGAGCTTGAGATCGCAAACGAGCTCGAACCTTATGCGGACTACTTCCTCGCGTCAGAGGAGACCGAGGGCGGCTTCGGCTGGTATTACACCGACGGCTTCGGCAGGCTCGCAGAGGATCCGGGCCTCAGCTCAGTTGAGTTCGGTAAAGCGATGGTATCCACATATGACCAGTTCAACAGGGCCATCAGCAATGACGAGCCGGATTCGCATGCTACTCTGTCATTCGTTGACATGACGCTGGTGCCTAATGCCGTGAATAGGGTGAGAAAGGTATTTGAGAAGATCGATGCAGCGATAAAGAACGATCCGGGCGATTACGCGGAGCTCGGACTTGCGGCCAGCAATACCTATGCTTTTTCCGGTGACAAGCAGATCGACCTGATCGACTTCCTCGACAAGCTGGGAGACGCGGATATAGACGATTCCATATGTTCGCCAAAGAAGAGGCAGCGCGCGGCTGATGCGCTGAAGGCCTGCGTCCTGTACAGGAATGCCGATGCGCCTAACGGAGCCAAGGGAATGGCCTTCGCCTTCCCGTACAAGGCCATAGAGTACTACTCCGACACATATGATGAGCTCGGCAGGCTCGCCATGAGTGATGAGACTAAGATGTTCAATGATGTATTCAGCATCATGGCCGTGCAGAAACAGAAGGAAGCAGATGCACAGATAAAGGAGTCAGACAACGCATTCGTCAGGGCCTTAAGGAAGCTGATAAGGCCTGACTTCAGCGGTGAGGCATGGTATGTCAAGGGTTTCGAGGATTACGATACTGCGGACTACTTTGTTGATATCCCGCTCACAGAGACTGCTGAAGGCTATCAGCCTCAGCTTCCTGACAAGACATGGGACATAATAGTTGACTGCCAGACCCTCCTGTATCAGAAGGACGAAGAAGGCAGGTGGAGGTTCCTGGGATCGGACGAGATAGGCGGGACCGATGCAAAGGGTCACCCTCTGGTCGGTGTCAGCGATACCTGGGTCAATATAAACGGGCATGTCGTATGCTATACGGCACAGCCGGTGATAGAGACGGACGACGGAGATGTGTTTACCGGCATCGTGGATGCAAGGCTCAACGGGGCCAAGGACATCACGCTGCTGATCGAATGGGATCCGGTCAGCGAAGGCGAGGAAGCACTGACGGGCCGCGTCACGGGATATGAATATGCGGACAACGAGCTGTACTTCACTGAGAAGGGCAGCCACCAGTTCAAGACGGGTGATTCCATCGAATTTCTCTTTGACTATTACGACGGAGAGGGCAGGAAGGTTTCTACGGAGCCTTATGGAGGCAGCTTACTCTTCACCAAGGATTCCAATCTGAAGGTAGAGGAGAAGCCTCTGGAGGAAAGCGACATAGCGTTCTGCGGGCTGCTCACTGACGCATATCAGAGGGAGATGATCACGGAATCCGTAGAGGTGCACATAGGCGGATAACAGGCACGGGATGCCCTTCGTCCTAACCGAGCACCACGTATACCGCGAACATCGCAGCGGAGATCCACATGACCGGACGGATCTCACGGATACGTCCTTCGATCACCATGAGGGCAACATATGAGAGTATGCCGAACATGATCCCGTTGGCGATGGAGAATGTGAAAGGCATCATGATGATGGCGAGGAATGCCGGTATGATCTCCGACATCGGTGCATCCTCGAAGCGGAGCTCGGTCACCTGACACATCATGAGATAACCGACATAGACCAGGGCTGATGTGGTCGCAAAGGCCGGGATCGCCATGAAGAACGGCGCGAAGATCAGGGATGCGAGTATGAGGAGACCGGTGGTGAGAGAGGTCAGACCCGTCCTGCCGCCGACGGCTACACCGGTAGCCGATTCCACATAGGATGTGACGGTGGAGGTGCCCGTGCAGGCTCCCACGCACGTGCCGATGGCGTCAGACAGCAGTGCCTGTTTGGCTCTCGGGAGACTCCCGTCTTCCTCAAGCAGACCGGCTTTGCCGGCCACACCTATCAGAGTGGCGACAGTGTCGAAGACGTCCACATAGAAGAACGCGAATACTATGACCATGAACTTCGCCAGATGCGAGCTTATCCACGAGAAGTCGAAGGCGAAAAGATAATCCAGACTGATGCCTGTGAAGCCAAAGGACGGATATACGCTTGCGAGGCCGGCCTCGGGATCAGGGACATACCAGCCGATCGCCTGAGCTATCATGGCGAGTCCCCATGTGATAAGTATCCCCCAGAAGATAGCGCCCGGGACCCTGTACTGATCGAGCGCTGCGATGATGATCACGCCTGTCAGCGAGAGGGCTACGGCGGCATCTGTGATATCACCGAGAGAGACGACTCCGTCGCCGAATACAACGGCGCCGGAGTTTTTGAGTCCGACAAATGCTATGAAAAGGCCTATGCCCGCCGATATGCCCGTCTTGAGATTTGACGGCAGGTCATTGACTATGGATTCCCTGAAATTGGTAAGGGACAGCACGATGAACAGCAGACCTTCGACGAGGACGGCGGCGAGTGCCACCGCCCACGGCCTGTCTGTGCCTACCATCGGACAGACCGTGTATGCAAAGTACACGTTGAGGCCCATGCCCGATGCGAGCGCCACCGGGTAATTGGCGAACAGAGCCATCACCAGAGTGGCAACGGCAGCGGATATCACGGTGGCCGTGAACACCGAAGCCCTGTCCATGCCGCATGCGGTCAGGATGATCGGGTTCGCCGCCAGCGAGCCCGCCATGGCCAGGAAGGTAGTTGCTCCCGCGACTATCTCCGTCTTTACATCAGTACCGTTTTCCTTAAGTTTGAAAAAGTCTTTCATATATGTTTCCGTTCTTTCTCAGATCTGCTCCCAGCTGAATTTGTGCTGTTGTCATTTGTTACTATTGTAGCATATGGCGAAGTAAATGTTTCAGCCTATGTCCCGGCGTGTGTTCCGGGGGGGCGGCGCATGATGACGATTCAGGGATAATTACTATTGACAGATTTCTCCGACATATCTATATTGAAATCACAGATAATTGCTGACAGGTATGCCCGCTCAGACCGGACATACCTGCTGGAGCTTCGTTCATGTTATAAGAAAGGGGACGAATATGGCAAGGGAAAGTGTTAAAACGATAGTGCTGCTGCGCGGAGGTATCGACAGCGCAGTCTGCCTGGCCAAGGCGGTCAATGATTATGGTAAGGATAATGTTGCGGGACTCAATCTCTTCTATGGCCAGAGGACTCGCAGAGAGCTGGAGATGGCCAAGAAGCTGGCGGATCACTTCGGAGTCAGATACATCGAGATGGATATCAGCAGGATCATGGACTTCTCGGATGCCGCGGTCCTGGCAGACAAAACGCTCGAGCCTGGAGAGGACAAATATGAGAGCCAGACCGAGGTTCCTTTCAGGAACGGTCTTATGATGGCGGTCGCTGCTTCGGTCGCCGGCAGCCTGGGTGCTGAGAAGGTCCAGGTCGCTCATAACGCGGATGAAATGACCAGACTCGCATATCCGGATTGCAGGAAGGAATTCTTCGATGCGATGGGTGAAGCGATGGATAGAGGAACGGGCGGCAAGCTCAAACTCGAGATGCCGTTCTGCGGCATGACCAAGAAGGATGTCATGGAACTCGGAAAAGAGCTCAAGGTGCCGTTCGAACTGACATGGTCGTGCTTCGTAAACGATGACGAGCCTTGCGGATACTGTGTAGGATGCACAGGAAGAGCCAAGGCCTTTGCTGCCATCGGGGAGAAGGATCCTCTGATCTAGCAGGATCACACCGCAGGAAGCAAGAGACGGAAACTAAAAAGGCGGCGATCCGGTGAAGGCCGGAAAGCCGCCTTTTCAGGTATATTGTTTGGAGTTGTTATGAAGAAAAAAGTTTGTCTTTGCTGTGACACCTGTAATATACAGATGAAACCTTAAGTGAACTTAAAGTGTGGTATAATTTGTAAAGATTTATTGAGGGCGCACATATGAGTGACATCAGAATCAAACTGATCGGAATAACTGATCTTGATACCGACTGCATAGTCAATGCGGCGAACAGCCATCTCGCAGCCGGAAGCGGAGTGTGCGGCGCTATATTTGCGGCGGCCGGCCACAGAGAGCTTCAGGCGGCGTGCGATGAGATAGGGTACTGCCCGACGGGTGGTGCTGTGATCACACCCGGCTTCGGGCTCAGGGCAAAGTACATCGTGCATGCGGTGGGTCCGGTCTGGCAGGGAGGCAGTGTTAATGAAGCTGAGAAGCTGCACAGCTGCTACGTGGAGTCGCTCAACAGAGCGCGTGAGAACGGCTGCCATTCCATAGGCTTCCCGCTTATCAGCTCAGGCATCTTCGGTTATCCGAAGGATGAGGCGTGGAGAGTGGCTCTTCAGGCGTGCAGCGAGTGGATCAGCAGGAACACTGACTATGATATGGATATCACGTTCGCAGTTCTGGATCGGAGGATACTTGAGCTGGGGATGCAGATGATGGAGGAATGAAGCGACGGCTGGAAAGGTGAGTACATAAACAGCGTATCTATCTCCTGCGGTTACGCTGATTCAAAGGAATTACTATATCAGCAGCGGGACTGACAGGCGAAGCCGGTAGAAGAGGGGGATCCTTATGACAAAGGTGCTTTTCGTGTGCCACGGCAATATATGCAGAAGCCCGATGGCTGAATTCGTGATGAAGGATATGGTGCGAAGACGAGGTCTTGAAGACCGCTTTGTGATTGATTCTGCGGCGACGAGCCGTGAGGAGATCGGCAATCCCGTGTATCCGCCTGCCAGGAGGAAACTTGCTGAGAACGGGATCAGCGACATCAGTCACAGAGCGTGGCAGATGACGAGGGCGGACTATGAGCGCTACGATATGATCATCTGTATGGACACCAACAACATACGAAACACAATGCGCATAACAGGCGGAGATCCTGACGGCAAGATCAGCCTTCTGCTTGACTACACGGACAGAGCGGGGGACGAAGTCGCGGATCCGTGGTACACCGGCAACTTCGATGCGACCTGGCGTGATGTCACGGAGGGCTGCGAGGGACTGCTGAACAGCATTGAAAAGGAGACGACACGATGAAGTGTTCGGCACCAATGATACAAGTCGCACCCGGACGGGCAACAAAAGGCAATGTAACAGAACTTATTGCGGAAATACTCGTAGAACTGATATTCGCCGGCGGGAAAAAACCGATAAATGTCTCTTTTCAGATGCATCGTTGTATATAATAATGAAAACGTGATCGCTCCACTTTTGAGAAGTGGAAAGCGGGTGCAGCTGCACAGATATTTGGGATATTATAGGGGAGGATGACAGTATGTGGAATAATAACAATATGTGGAATAATAATTCTGATGAATTCTGGGTACAGGCTCTGGATGCAGACGCGCTTGATAACGTGTCCGGCGGCGCCGGATCAGGCAGCGGGACTATCGAATCTGACGGCGCTGTAACCGGATGGCAGGCCAACGGGGTATATCAGGTTGACGTTAACGGCAAGACGATCATTGCCGTCCTGTCCGGAAAGATGAGAATGAATTTCATCAAAGTCCAGCCCGGTGACAGGGTTCGGGTGGAATACTCCCCGGACAACATGCGCGGCCGGATCACATATCGTTACAAATAAAGATGAACTGGCAAAGGTGAACCGGAAGAGTCTTTACGGTTTAGTGCCGTAATAATTATTCTTTGCTGCCGATGCCTTTCGCTTTATACTCGGCCAGCTCCTCCGGAGTCAGTTTAACAAAAGTCGATACCTGACCTTCACCTTCTTCTATAGCTGTCCAGGTAAGCGTTCCATCTTCGTAGGTGTATTTCTGAGGAAGTGCACCTTCACCGGAACTTTGCATAGTTTCATCGTCATATTTGACAGTTTCTACGACACCGAGCATATCAATTACACCGATCCCATCATCCCAGATAACAAGATATGCGTTAACGTCGTTGTCAGCCATCTCGACCCATTTATAAACGCCGGTCATGTTGCCATTATCCTCCGGCAGGGTATCAGGATAATTTTTTTCTTCAACAGTTGCACTTTCTGTCGCATCTTCGACAGTCTCTGTATCGGCAGATGAATTGTTGCCAGACTGTTGCTGCGAGCCGCTGCCACAAGAACAAAGGCATACTACCAGTCCGAGTGACAGAAGCATAATCATATATTTTTTCATCGCTTACCTCCATGCTATTAAAAGCAAATAATATCATTCGCGAGAACAATAATATCAATTCCCGGTAAAGAGTATATACCGCTAAATCTGATGAAACAAGAATTCCGAGAACAATAGAGTTTGACACTCTGGAAACCCCCATTGATGTGAATATTTTTTTCTATCATTATAATTGTAATAAATCAGATATTTGATGTTCTTCTAAACAGAAATATTATCGAGGTGGCATTACATTATGAGAAAACTCAACTGGAAAAGTATTGTGCTGGCTGCAATCTACTTATATACTGGGTGGAGTGTTTTTGATTCACCCGGAGGGCGTGGAAGATAAGCTTTGCTGATCATACTTGCGATCTTTGTCGTAGAGAAGCAGCAAATGCTCCTTGCCCTAATGCTTACATATTTCTACGCCCGAAAGCAGTGGAGCAACTACTCAAAGCGCAACCTGTGGATGATCTGGATTCGTCCGACCATCACATACGGTCTTGTAGTTTGCTTTGTGACAGAACCTGAATCTGACTCATAAAAGGGAGAAGAACAGCTATGGAATGGGAAGTAAGATTGATTGAATGGATGCAGGCAAATATCGGCAGTTCAGTAAAACTTGTTGAACTGCTGGCTTTCATCGGCGCGGAGAAAGGCCTGTTGATATGTGTGCTGATAGTGATGTTCTGCTGGAAAAAGGAGGTCGGGCAAAAGCTCGCACTGATCGTTTCATGCGTGAATCTGTGGCTTACCCTGATTAAATCGATTGTGCTGAGACCCAGACCATTCATGGAGTATCCGGACAGGGTGAAAGCACTGGTTATTGATGCGGAAGGCGCTGCTCAGGATGTAGCAGCTCAGGGATATTCATTCCCAAGCATGCACAGCGCATCCATCCCTGCAGTATACTTTTGGATCGCAAAAGAAACTAAAAAGAAATGGATGTGGATATTTGCGACGGTCTTGACCATATATGTAGGAGTTTCCAGATGCGTGGTTGGCATGCACTATCCGACGGATGTAATCGCAGGATGGATACTTGGCTTTGCAGTGATTGGAATATTTACGCTTCTTGACCGCTATGTTCAAAATGAGTGGCTATACTACGCGATGCTGCTGGTATCTGCGCTCCCGGGACTTTTCTATGTGCGCACGAACGATTACTTTACTGCGCTGGGATGTCTGATCGGCGCCATAGCGGGGATATGTTATGAACGAAAATATGTAAACTTTCAGGATACTCGTAGGATACACGCAATGATACTGCGTGTGATCGGTGCTCTCCTGATATATGTTGCAGTAAATTCGCTGCTGAAGCTTCCTTTTGACAAGCAGTTTCTTGAAGGGACAAGCCTCGCAGCTTTTCTGGTCAGAACAGCCCGTTATGCAGTCATAATGTTTCTGATAGTGGGCGTATATCCAAAGATCTTTCCTTTGTTTGAGAGAATAGGAAAGAAACAGAGAGAAGAAAAACAGTCAGTTAAAGAAGTCTTATAATTCACTGATTGTAGTGATGTAGGAGGGAATGTGCTGAAAATATGTTTTGAAGTTCAGAAAATCGATTATGTGAAATGCTTTGACACTCTGGAAACCCCTATTGATGTGAATAATGTTATCTATCATCATAATTGTAAGAGACACAAAACCCCAAGGGTGATAGATTGGAGAAAAGATTGAACCGCGAAGCGATTGAAAAGCGCACACTGAGGACATCTGTTCTGATGGGCTGCATACTTACAGGCATCGAGGTCACCGGAGCGATTATATTCCGTTCGAATACTGTCCTTATGGATGCCATATTTGATGCTGCCGAAATAGTAATGATAGGACCGTTCATGGCGCTTGTCCCGCTGCTGTATCGGCCGGTAAGCGAGAGGCATCCATACGGCTATGCTCAGGTGGAATCACTCTTCCTGATTGTGAAGTACATGGTACTGCTTGTACTGACAATTATGATGATTATTGAAAATGTGCGCGTGATTCTTTCGGGCGGGCGTCAGGTAAATGCCGGGAAGATCGCTGTGTTTGAGATATGCCTTGGAGCAGTATGTGCGCTCATGTATCTCTTCATGCAGCATATGGGCAAAAGGTACGAGTCACCTACCATTCATGCAGAACTATTTTCATGGAAAGCGGGAGTGTTGGGCAGCTGCAGTGTAGCTGCTGCTTTTTTTGCTGGGTTCCTGCTTGGCGATACTGTCCTGAAACCTGTCACTCCGTATATAGATTCGGGTGTTGCTGTCATCATGTCGCTTATACTCATATTTGAGCCGCTCAGGGAACTTCATGGAGGGTTCAGACAGCTTATACTGTTTTCACCGCGTAAAGAAATCATGGACAGAATCCGCAGTGTTATAAAGGAGAATCTAAAAGGGACTCCGTATGAAGCGGCTTTTATTGATGTGATACAGACAGGACGTAAGACATGGATAGGTGTCTATCTGAAAAGGTATGACGGCTCGGACATAATCGATATCCGGGAATGGGCGCAACTGCGCGAGTGCGTCACAGAGGAACTTAAGGATGATTTTGATCAACTGTATGTTGAATTCACTCCGGATCTGCCTGAAACGATGTAAGTATCCGGGATGGTAGAACCCTATTCTGATAATCAAGAGAGGAGATATGATTCAATGGGATATAAGGTATTGAACGCTCCCGCCACCTCTACAGGTGGCGGGAGCGTTCAACGAAAACGGCTGAAGAAGGGGCTTCTTTTTTGTGAAGCTGTGGTAGAATTAGTCAACCTGAAGCGCTGCAAAGGTACAGCTGAAAAAGAGGAAAAAGAGGAGGACTTAAGAGATGGGAATCAGCAAAAAGGATATGAAGACGCTGGTGAAGGCCCAGCGCGGTGAGATGGATGCTGTGCTGATGTACAAAAGACTCGCGAAGAAGGTGAAGGATGCCGGTGACCGCGAGGCGTTCGTCAGGCTTGCCGGCGACGAGAAGAGGCATGCCGATGTATTCCATGAGTATACAAAGGGCAGAGTCCTGCCTAATCCGGCAAAGGCGATATTCATCCCGCTTATGTACAGGCTCGTCGGAAGAGAAAAGCTGTACCCGCTGATCGCAAAGGCCGAATACAAGGCGGCCGACAAGTATAAGCATATCGTAGACAGATATCCTGAGGTCGAGCAGGTCATGAACGACGAGGTGTTCCACGGCGATGCCGTTCTCGGCCTTCTTGAGAAATAGGTAAGGGATGAGATCTGCGGTATACAGACAGGCTTTCGTAAAATCACTGCCGGTCATGGCAGGGTATGTGGTGCTTGGGATAGGCTTCGGGATCCTGCTCAGGGACGCGGGCTACGGACTCCCGTGGGCTTTTGCTATGGCTGCGTTTATATATGCGGGGTCGATGCAGTTCGTGGGTGTTGGGCTCATAACAGGCGGGGCCTCTGTCATAACGACACTGCTCGCGACCATCATGGTGAACGCGCGTCATCTCTTTTACAGCATATCTATGATAGACCGCTACAAGGACGCGGGCAGATACAAGCTCTACTCTATATTCGCTCTGACAGACGAGACCTACTCTGTTCTGGCTGACGGGGCTACCCCTGAGGGAACGGATCCGCATCAGTTCAGATTCCTGGTGTCGCTGTTTGACCAGTGCTACTGGGTCAGCGGATGCGTGCTCGGGAGCCTTCTCGGCGCAGTCATACCCTTTTCTACAGAAGGTATAGAATTCTCGATGACGGCGCTGTTTATAGCGTCCTTCACCGAGCAGTGGCTGCAGAGCCGCGATCATGTGCCGGCACTGACCGGTCTTATAAGCACTGCCGTGTGCCTGCTTGTGTTTGGCGCAGACACCTTTCTTATACCTTCTATGATCCTGATAACAGTATTGCTGACACTTATGCGGGGCAGAGAGGAGGTTTCTGAATGAACGCGAACCTCCATACAGCTGTTCTGATAGCGGCGATGACTGCCGGCACCATGCTGACGCGCTTTCTGCCGTTTATGCTGTTCAGAAAAAAGACCCCGGCCTATATATCTTATCTCGGGCGGGTGCTTCCGGCGGCGATAATAGGGATGCTGGTGGTATTCTGCCTGAAGGACACCGACATTGCTGCAAGTCCGCATGGACTGCCCGAGCTTGTTGCGGCCAGCACCGTTATCGGCATACATGTATGGAAGCGCAACACCATCTTCAGCATACTCGCCGGCACGGCCGTATACATGCTGCTGACGCACTTTATGTAGCAGATCCGTCATCCCGCAAAGCTGAAAAGACATAGTATTCAGGGGACGATCTTAAATCAGTCCTCAGATAAAGAATTTCTGAGGATTTTTGGTAAAATAAGAATAAGAATACCTGTCTCCACAGACGGTTATTAAATGTATAAGTATGTGAGGAGGCGGCCCTGCCTGTGAAAAGGAGGGCGGTCTCCTGCGGAGGAAATAGGATGTCGATACAACTAAAAAGAAAGATCGCTGCGCTGACCCTGTCACTCGCAATGACAGTTACAATGATGCCGTACGCTGCGGCGGACGCTTTTGCTGCGTCTGACAACGGCTCCAATGAGGCACTGAACGAGATCGCGAGGCAGATGCAGGATGTGGAGGCCGACCCGTTCGCATTCAGAGAGGGAAAGAAGCAGCTCAGGGCAAAGAGCAGCGAGACATACCCTGAAAAGCTGGATCTCAGGGATTTTGATAGTGACGGCGCTGAGGACTCCAACCCTGCCGACGACTGCTATGTGACACCGGTCAAATTCCAGAACCCATTCGGCACCTGCTGGGGCTTCGCGGCCATCGCGGCAGCCGAGACCAGCATACTCGGCAACAAAGCCATAAGAGGCGGTCTGAAATATAATGATATGGATCTGTCCGAAAAGCAGGTGGTGTGGTTCACCTATCAGCCGATAAAGGATAAAAACAATCCGCAGTACGGAGAGGGCGGCAATTATGAGGGGAGCAAAGAGTCAGACATACTCAATCAGGGAGGCTTCCCGTTCTATGCTACCTCGCTCTTTGCGACCGGCATCGGGCCGACGCTCGAAAGCGTCGATACCAATGAACTCGGATATCATGGGAAAGAGTATAAGATCCAGTACAACAAGAATAATGAAGAATACTGCTACAGCGCCGACGACGACTGGTCGCTGCCCGAAGAGGACAGGTTCCTGCAGTCATACAGGCTGAAGGAATCATATATGCTGCCGACGCCTGCAAACAAGACAGGTGAAGAGCGTAAAGCGGCTATCAACGCCATCAAGGAGCAGCTTATGAATAAGCGCGCGGTCGAGATAGCCTTCTGTGCGGACGGAAGCAAGCCGAACGATGTCAACGGGAACGTAAAGGCTACTAAGTACATAAGTCAGAACTGGGCCCACTACACCTATGAAAAGACAAACGCCAATCATGCCGTGACCATCGTGGGCTGGGACGATGAATATCCTAGGGAGAACTTTGCGCATCCGATCGAAAATATGACAGAAGCCGAGGCAAGCAGCCTGTCGACTCCAGAGCATAACGGCGCATGGCTTGTAAAGAACAGCTGGGGAGACGCAACTCAGGAATTCCCGAACAAGGGACCGGGTTGGGGACTGCTCGAGGGGCAGGACAAGGAATCGTATAACGCATCAGAAAATGCAAAAAACACCGGCTATTTCTGGCTCTCGTACGACGACAAGAGCGTGTGCAATATAGAGGCTCTGGATTTCGACCTCAGCAATGTGGATGATGAATACCTGGCCTACCAGCACGATTACATGCCTGTCGACAGTGTATATTCCGCGTATCTCACTGGCACGACGAGTATGGCAAATGTGTTCACTGCAGAGCTTCCGAGCAAAATCGAGCAGGTTAGCTGCGAGACGACGACCCCGGGCACAAAGGTTCATTACGAGGTATACCTACTGAATGACAACGCTGCCAACCCTGTCGACGGCACCAGGGTGGCCGAGATGGATGCCGAATACAAATACGGAGGCTACCACAAGGAAGACCTTCCGGAGCCGGTCACAGCGGCTACGGGGCAGAAGTTCTCCGTGGTGGTGACACAGAAGACACCTGACGATCTGTATTCGATCAACATGCAGGCCTCATGGAACGAGGCCTTTATGGAGGCATACAACAAGAACAGGGAAAAAGATAAACAAATCCACAGCTACAGCAAGGGCGTTGTCAACAGCGGCGAGAGCCTGTTCCTCGCCGGCGGCAGCTGGCAGGATCTGTCCGAAAAATGGATACAGGATCTGCTGATCGGTGATGACTGCATGTTCTTCGATGTCGACAACTTTGCCATCAAGGTATACGCAAAGGAGACCGAAGAGCCTGTTAAGCCTGCCGACAGAACGAAGCAGATGGGCGCGGACGGCACTGCCTTCGGCAGGGGCGCATCGGCAGAGGCCGCAGAGGCGGCAGCTCTCGCATGGACGGCAGACAGCGACCCTGCGGGCACGGTGTTCGCTCCGCTCCTCTTCAGAAGCAAAAGTCAGGGCAGAAAGAGCGTGAATCTTTCGTGGAAGCAGCAGAGTGGCGCTGCATCGTATGTCATCTACGGCGCGAAGAGCGGCAAGGCGAATGCGCTCAAGAGGATAGCGGCCGTAAACAGCAACAGCTTCACTGCAGACAATATCGCCGGAGCCGCACTTAAGAAGGGCACTTACTACAAATTCATGATAGTCGCCCTCGATGCGGACAATAACGTGATCGCGTCATCCAAACTGATCCATGCGGCCACAAAGGGAGGCAAAGTCAGAAACCACAGCAGGGTGAAGATCAGCAGGCCAAAGAAGGCAAAGCTGAGCCTTAAGGCCGGCAAAACGTATAAGATAAAGGCCCGTGCGGTCGGCTCAGGGGTAAAGAAAAAGAGAGGCCTCAGATATGAGTCAGACAATACCGCGGTAGCGGCCGTAACATCAAAGGGCAGGATCAAAGCCGTATCGAAGGGCACATGCAGCATACGCGTATATGCCCAGAATGGTAAATACAAGACGATCAAGCTTAAGGTGAAATAAAGAGGATAAAACAAAGGAGGAAATCAAAATGAAAAAGGACGACAAATTCTTCGCAGAAGGCTGGAGAGCAGAAGGCTGGAGGGCAGAAGGCTGGAGGGCAGAAGAATTCTCCGGAAAGGATGAACTCGCTATGGATGATCTGAACGGAGTCGCAGGCGGTGTCGACTTCATCAAAGGCAGCAAGGCTGTTGTGAATTCAAAGGCCGTAGACAAGATCACCGATCAGACTTCAAAGATCACAGACGCGGCGGTCATTCAGAGCTTCGCGGTGACAGAAAAACCGGGCGTCATCGTCTCGAAGGCACCAGACGAAGAATAAAACGAATTGGTGTCCCGGAGAGGATAGCGTCACTGTCAAGGGTCGTGAAATTCTCTCGCTGGATTAAATGTGGCTCGACAATTTCACTTACTCCCTTGACAGCGCCGCGATACGGGTGTTGGAAACATGATACACCCGTATACGAACCTCCTTCGGAGCTTCTCACCCCTCCGAAACGTAAAAACA
>JAZUNV010000172.1:0-7488 GCA_045604305.1 Anaerovoracaceae bacterium
CGCCGTGTGCGGCTCGGGCATCGGTATCAGCATCGCCTGCAACAAAGTGCCGGGCATCCGGGCCGCACTGTGCACATCCGTAGAGATGGCGGAGATGTGCAGACGCCACAACAACGCCAATGTGGTCTGCATGGGCGCCCGCATGATCAGCCAGGAGCTCGCCTTTGATATAATCGATAAGTGGATGACCACTGAGTTCGAAGGAGGCAAACACCTGCGCCGCATCAACGAGATCGAAGACCTGGACTTCTAGGACATTCCGCGGAGAACCAAGAGTTCTCCGTTTTTTTTGCGCAGAAATATCCAAATTTTGCAATTCTGACCTGACGCAAGTCTTCAAAAATTGCAAAATATGGATACAAGGAGTGTGAGCATTATGATGACGATAAGCGAGATGAGGGACAGGAAGAAGGCCCTTGGTTATACCAATGAGATCATTGCGAAGAAGTCCGGGCTTCCGCTCAGCACGGTACAGAAAGTGTTCTGCGGTGCGACTAAGGATCCGAGGCGTAATACACTGGAGGCTCTCGAGATGGTGCTGAAGAAGCCATCCCGCTTCTATGAGGACGTGAGAGACGGGGGCGTCTGCGAAGTAAAGGAAGAGGCTCCGGAATACAGAGCTGAGAGCGGCTCGGTCAGGATGCCTGCAAGGAAGCTCGACTGCTGGATCGGTGTCGAGTCCACGGAGAAATGGCCGAGGCAGGGCGAGTACACGATCAAAGATATAGAAGCGCTGCCCGACGATATCAGGGTCGAGCTGATCGACGGTTATATATATGAAATGGCAGCTCCTTCCGCTCCGCACCAGAGGGCTGTCGGCCATCTGTACTCGGAGTTAAGAAAGTGTATCGAACAACATGACAAGCCGTGTGAAGTATTCATGGCGCCCTCTGTCGCAGTGTGGAGCGATGACGACAGGACCGAGGTCCAGCCTGACGTACAGCTGAGGTGCCTGAATAAGAGCAGCGCTGATGGTCCAAAAGTGGAAGTCCTGCTTGTGATAGAGGTACTGTCACCCTCGACGGCAATCAATGACTGCACGATAAAGCTGCGTAAGTATATGACAGCCGGGATAAAGGAGTACTGGATAGTAGATCTCGAGAGAGAAAGAATCATGGTATATCTGTTTGAGGAGAGCCCTCTCCCGGAGACGTATTCCTTTGACGACACTGTTCCGGTCGGTATATCCGGCGGCATTTGCAGCATCGATTTCCGCAGCATCAAGGAAAGACTCGACGGAGCCAGCAGGATCTTCGGAGACAGCTGGTAGCTCCGCCACTGTTACAATTCAGTAATCGGCCGGCGAGTGAATAGCTGAATTGCAATCATACTGTGATCGTTATGAAGTTTACTCCGTAAACGAATGAGTATTTTATGTCAGATGCAAAAGACTTCACTATCTTTATCCCCACATTAGCAAGATCATCGCCTTCTTTGCTGTACTCGTATTTTTTGAACGGATTGCGCTCCCGGCTGCTGTCCTTGACTCTCATTATCATCTTGTCGTCTCCGAATATCACGATATGCACATCGATGTTCGGATTCAGTTCATCTATGGATCTCTGATATTCCAGGATGTTGAAAACTATCTCTTCGAGGGCCAGACTGCAGTAAAATGCCTTTTTCCTTTCGGATATGCTGTCATTGCAGATATCTCCAAACATCGAAGCTGCCTGTTTTGCGTCCTTTTCTGATTCAATGTGAAAATCATAGGTCGCATATTTTTCAGCATCTGAAACCGGTATCACCAGCAGTTTGTCGATCAGATCATCATTCTTCCTGCCCATATACAATGCGCAGCCGATGACATACGCAGTTACTACGACAAATTGAACGGCAAAACTGATCCACACGCCTGTAGAGGCAAATAAACGTGCAAGCAGATAGAAAACCGGAAGTATAACGAGATTGAGGACCACCGAAATGGAGTATACCAGCCGGTTCTTTTTGATCGCCTGGAAATAGGCCATATAGTAGCAGACAAATGTATTCAGGATGAATACTACTATCGACCACCTCATCAGAGTCATTGTCTCATCGAGAACAGCTCCGGACACCATGAAGGAATAGAGCTTGCGGCCGAACACCAGAATGACAGCGCAAAGTGCGGCAGACAGCGACACGCCCTTCATGATCGAGTATCTGAATATCTCCCGCATCATCTTGCGGTCTTTTTCCTCCCTGAGCATGGTCTGTATCATCCTGACCGGACTAATGATCGCTTCTGATACTGACAGAAAAATGAACTTAGTCATTTTGAAGACGGAAAATGCCGCCATGGCTTCTGTAGAGCACCAGGCACCGATAATATTATTGACTGCCGTATTGAAAATGATCGAGGAAACATTCTTGAATGCAGACGGCGAGCCTTCCCAGATGGTTTCAGGCAGATACTCCATGCTTACGCCGAATCTCCCCTGCAGGAGAATGCCCTGTTTCTTTTCGAAAAAATGCGTTGATAGTATCAGAAGCGCAACATAGTAACTGATCGATGTCGAATAGCCTATGCCGCGGATCCCCATGTTGTTTATCATGAAAAGAATGTTCAGCGAGACATTCACCACAGTCATGATGATCGTAGCCTTGTCGACCAGCTTCTTTTTTTCATCCAGCTGGAACAGCGGGATCATGTACAAAGTCAAAAGATGCGCCGGAGCACCGACAGCAAGAGATATCAGATAATCCATGGTAGGATGGAGCGTACCGCCGCTGCTGCTTGCACCGAACAGTCTCGAGACCGGTCCTGCAGAAGCAATGATAAGCGCGGCGATAAGGACCGACAGCACTCCGATGAAAGTCAGCGAAGTGTAAAACACCTTCGACACCTCTTCGAATCTGTTCTGTCCGATCTTGCGGCCTATGATCACCTGTGAACCGCCCGAGAACACAAGCGATATGCATTCCATCGTCTTGGTATACGGATAGACTATACCAATAGCGGCAAGTTCCGCCACGCCAAGGCCCCTGGATGCTATGATCCCATCACAGAAAGAGCTTACCGAACCAGCCAGGAAAAGCAGCAGCGCGATATAGTATCCACTATTGAACACATTTATCATTACCGACTTATTTTCTTTCATATACCTGTTTATTCTCCTGCCATACCCATCGATCACTGACTCACATATTATATTGTATAGGCCCTCTGCAGGTAAAGATTTGCAGCACCATCTCTTGAAATGCATGATTGAAAAGTTACGATTCAGCTATTCACCCGCCGGCCGAGGACTGTATTGTAACATTTGCCGAAGATACGGCGTATCGATGATCCCGGGATGTTTGACACTTCGGGGGCGTAGTGGTATATTTTGAACATCCGAACAGAAAGGGCCATATATAATGAAGACTATCGTTGCGGCAATCTACTATTACAACGAAACTTCGTATTGCGGAGAGTAGTTTTGCTGCGAGACGATCACGGACCCACCCAGACGTTGATCACGGCTTCGCGGCATGTACGCGGAGCCGATTTTTATGACAAAGGACAAGGAGAGAGAAATGAGTTCACTTATTCCTGACAATGTAAGCAAGCACACAAACGTATATGACGTTCTCGAGGAGAGAGGTCTCCTTGCGCAGTGCACGAATCCGGAAGGTTTCAGAGAGCTTCTCGGCAGAGAGAAGATCAAATTCTACATCGGCTTCGACCCTACCGCAGACTGCCTGCACATCGGTCACTTCATCCCGATGATCACAATGATGTATATGCAGAAGTACGGCCACACACCGGTATTCCTGCTCGGCGGCGGTACAGGCGAGATCGGAGACCCTTCCGGCAAGGCAGACATGCGTCAGGTGATGACCATCAATACCATCGACGAGAACTGCAAGCAGTTCAAGAAGCTGTTTGACAAGTACATCGACTTCGACGACGACTGGAAGTATGAGGGCAACGAGGGTGTATATACTCCGGGCCACCAGAACAGGGAGCCGATCCCGGGCAAGGCTGTCAGCGTCAACAACGCCGAGTGGATCAGACCGGCGAAGTTCACTGAGTTCGCAAGGTATATCGGCTCTCAGTTCAACGTCAACACCATGCTCCGCGCGGACTGCTTCAAGACGCGTATGGAGAGGGATACGGGACTTACATTCTTCGAGTTCTCCTACATGCTGCTCCAGAGCTATGATTTCTACGTGATGCACAGAGACTTCGGCCTCATGGCACAGCTGGGCGGCAACGACCAGTGGTCCAATATCATCGGCGGTGTCGACCTCACAAGGAAGCTCTGCGGCGACGAGGTCTACGGACTGACTGTATCGCTGCTCCTCAAGAGCGACGGTCAGAAGATGGGCAAGACCGTAGGTGGCGCGCTCTGGCTCGATGAGAGGAAGACTCCGGTATACGACTTCTTCCAGTACTGGAGGAACGTGGATGACGCGGACGTCAACACATGCCTGCGCATGCTGACCTTCCTGCCAATGGAAGAGGTCAACAGACTCTCGGCTCTCGAGGGATCCGAGATCAACAAGGCCAAGGAGATACTCGCGTTCGAAGTCACCAAGCTGGTGCACGGCGAGGAGAAGGCTCAGAAGGCTCTCGAGGCAAGCCGCGAGGTATTCGCAGGAGGCGGAGTATCTGCCAACATGCCGACGATGCAGATCGAGAAGGCCAGATTCGAGGGCGAAGGCTACGGACTGGCTGCTCTGATGAAGGAAGCCGGCCTTGAGCCATCGACTTCCGAGGCATACAGGACCATCCAGGGCGGCGGCGCCAGGATCAACGGCGAGCAGATCACCGACAAGAGATTCGCAGTCACGCTCGACTGCTTCGAGGACGGCAGCCTCGTCCTCCAGAAGGGCAAGAAGAAATTCATGAAGATCGAACTCGTATAGGGCCTGATAAAGTATTGAAAAAGCCGGGAGGCGCTCAGCACATCAGCTGCTGGTCGCTTCCCGGCAATTATTTTGGTAAATAATATAACATATATCGTAAACTGATATAGGACTACACTGCAGGAATTCCTCGGATAGTCCTATTTTTGCTCTCTCAAAAGTGAAAAATCTAGGACTGATGAGCAGTATACGCTAAATTAGTCCTAGATTATGTCGTTTGATTTCCGAGAATATAGGACTAACAGACAGTAGACACTGAATTAGTCCTAGATTTCATCATCTGAGGCTTGAGAATATAGGACTATATCGGGATCGGAGACTCGATAGTCCTATATCCCTCTGATATCCGAGATGAACTCCGAATACCTTTTTCCATAATTGTGGTTGCGCCCCGGTCCGCTCTGCAGATTCTATCCTGCCTCTTCTACAGATCCTTAGACACCTCTGCAAAATCTATCACGCACTTCCCCTCGGATATGCGAACAGGTATCTTATCACCGAAATCATAGGTGACAGGAAGCTTGTCCTCTTCAAAAAAGAAAACGAGGACCTGCCGTTTAATTGGATCTACGATCCAGTATTCTCTGACTCCGGCGCGCTCATAATTGCAGGTCTTAACAAGGAAGTCCTTGCGCCTTGTAGAAGGTGAGAGTATCTCGACTGTCAGCTCAGGCGCGCCGTCATAGTAATCCTCCAGATCCTTTGACTTATCGCAGGTGATCAGGATGTCAGGCTGATACATATTGCGGTCATCGTCAAATAGACGGACATCACGAGGAGCGATCGTAACGCTGCAATCCGACTCGTAGTCCTTTGTACACTGGAAGAAAGCCATTGCAAGCTGTAATAACAGTTTCTGATGGATAAGACGAGGCGCGGTCATGTCATAGATCACTCCGTCGATCAGCTCCACCCTTATCTCGTCGGGAAGGGCATAGTAATCCTTTAGAGTATAGTTCCCTTGCCTCGGCCAGCGCTCGTTGCTGTCGGCCTGGAATCTGTCCTCGTACTCGACAGAATACTCGGCAGCCTCATTCTGCACAATGTAGGCCTCTCCAACGTAGCTGTACTGTGAAAGCGCCTTTGTGAGTTCAAGCAGAGTGTCATATCTGGGGTGCTTCGTGGCACCGCTAAAGATCTTCTGTACCGTGCTCAAGGGTACGCCGGATTTCTCGGCGATCATCTCGTTGGTATACCCGAGCTCTTTCTTTCTCTCTTTTAATTTGCTTACAGTCATCATGCGGTTCACCTCACAATTTAAGATTTCCATTTGATATCCATATTATGCATTTTTATGGGCGTGATGTCAAGAACAAATATTCGTTTATGGAAATAATGTGGAAATACCGAACTTAAAGAACGGTCATACCCCGGGGCATTGACATTGAATCGCTCTATGTTTATATTATGTATAAACATAGAAATTGCATTTGCGGATTGACAAACTGAGAGGAGGTAAGGCTCATGCAGATGACACTAAAAAAATGGGGCAATGGAACGGGGCTCCTTTTCAGCAAAGAGTTTCTTCGCAGAGCCGGGGTGGCGGTAAACGATACACTCGAGGCTGAGATAGTCGACGGGAAAATTGTACTTACTCCCGGATTTCGCCATCGCAGTCTAAGAGAAAGGGCAGCGGAGTATGGCGGCAATCTGAATCTGTCGTCTGAGATGGATTGGGGAGAACCTTCGGGGAGAGAGGTGTGGTAATATGAAAGCAGAACAGGGAGATCTGCTGCGAATTGACGGAGTCTCTCAACCGGCACTTGTGGTAAGCAACAACTATTTCAATGAGTCAGATATGGCAGTTGTTTGTCCTGTTGTAAAATCAGCAGTGGAAGGGCCTCTGCATATAAAAGTGCAGATAAAAGAAGCGGAAGCATATGTTTTGTGCGAGCAGCTCAAGCTTATCGATTTGAAGACAAGAAGGTTTTCGAAAACAGGAACCATTCTGCATTATGATGTATTGAATGCCACGGACGCAATTATGGGGATATTTGATTATCAGAATATATGAAGTACAAAGAGCTAAGGATAACTGTAAATAAGGAACTGCTGGAGGCTCTGGAGGCGGCCCTTATTGAGGGAGGCTTTGAGTCGATGCAGATAGAAGACAGCTCGGTCGCCAGAGATATACTGGATAACCCGGAGCTGTACAAATACGATTATCTCAACGAAGAGATCAGGGACATCGCTGACCGCGCGAGCTGCGAAGCTGTCATCACGCTGTATTTCGGCGATGATGAAGAGGGCAGGAGAGATCTGCGAAGGGCTGCGGAGACTGCTCGTGAGGCTGTGAAAAGGGCTGAGGGCGGCTGCGTGAACCCTGTCATTATCGAGGAGAGGCTCACCGGCGATGACAGCGAGTGGCTCTACAAGTGGCAGGAGCACTTTAAGCCGACTAAGGTCGGAGAGCGCATAGTGGTGAAGCCGGGCTGGGAGGACTACGAGCCGGCGGAAGGCGAGCTCGTGATCGAGATGGATCCGGGAATGGCTTTCGGAAGCGGGCTTCACGAGACGACATCGATGTGCGTGAAGGCTCTTGAGAAAAATCTGGGCGGAGCATACGATCCGGCACGGTACCCGCTGACAGTGCTCGATGTAGGCACGGGCACCGGAATACTCGCCATGGCTGCGGTGCTGCTTGGAGCAGATGAG
>JAZUNV010000173.1:0-33040 GCA_045604305.1 Anaerovoracaceae bacterium
CCGGGACTGATCGCTTACAGACGTTCCATTGCTAAGGAAGTTCTCGGATCGGACGATCCTGAAACCGTACAGGCAGCTCTTGCTGACTGGGACAAGTTTGCAGAGACAGCACAGAAGATGTCCGATGCAGGATTCAAGATGCTTTCCGGATATGATGATACATTCAGACCTTTCTACAACAATGACGCAGCTCCTTTCGTAGAAGATGGCAAGACACTCAACATTGACAAGAACATCATGGATTGGGTAGCTATGACCAAGGACTACACAGACAAGGGCTGGAACAACAAGACTTCACTCTGGGCTGCAGAATGGAACGCTGACCAGGGCAAAGATTCAAAGGTATTCTGCATCCCTGCATGCACATGGGAAATCGACTTCACTCTGACTGGCAATGCTGATCCGGATGGAACAAAGGATCCTGCGAAGAGTGCATGGGGCGACTACGCAGTATGCGTAGGACCTGTATCCTGGTGCTGGGGCGGTACATGGGTAACCGCTGCAACCGGAACAGATAACCCGGCTCTCGTATCTGACATCATGATCAAGATGACAACAGATGCTGAAATCCTCAACAAGATCGCTACAGAGAAGGGCGACTTCGTAAACAGCAAGTCCGTAATCGAAGACCTCGCTGCTAACTATGAAGGCAACGACTTCCTCGGTGGACAGAACCACTACGCACTGCTCTCTGATTCTGCAGCAGGACTGAGCCTGAAGATCGCGTCGGCTTATGACCAGGGCATTATCGAGAAGATGCAGGCAGCAATGAAGGATTACTTCGACGGCAACGTTGAACTTGATGCTGCTAAGGCTAACTTCGAGACAGCAATCAAGGAGATCTATCCTGAAATCGAAACAGTTAACTGGCCGGAATAATTTCCAGCTCAAAGGAAAGGGGTGGCCTGGCGGTCACCCCTTTTAACATAATGAATTCAAGAACTATCTCCACCGGGAGGCTCCTATGAACAGAAGAAAACAGACAGCGGAAAAAGAGGTCAGTTATGCTAAGTGGGGCTATATATTCATCGCTCCTTTCTTCATAGCGTTCGTGATCTTCCAACTTATACCGCTGGCACAGACGATTTACTACAGCTTTTTCGAATATTATCGTTCCGGACTGACCATCATAGGTCCGAATCCGGTTGGCTTTGACAACTATAAGGCACTTTTTGAAAGTGACTTTCTTAAATATACAGGCAACACGATCATTCTGTGGCTCGCAGGTTTCATACCGCAGATACTCATATCGTTGCTTCTCGCAGCATGGTTTACCGATGTGAGACTCAGGATTAAGGGCAAACAGTTCTTCAAGGTAGTCATCTACATGCCTAACCTGATCATGGCATCTGCCTTTGCGATGCTGTTCTTCGCACTGTTCTCAGATAACGGACCGGTCAATGCAGCGCTTGTATCAGCGGGTATACTGAGCGAACCGTACAGATTCCTGTCATCAGTAACAGGTACACGCGGACTCATAGCGCTCATGAACTTCCTTATGTGGTTCGGTAATACTACGATACTTCTGATGGCAGCGGTCATGGGCATAAATCCTGCACTTTTCGAAGCGGCAGAACTCGATGGCTGCTCACCAAGACAGACCTTCTTCAGGGTCACACTGCCAATGATAAGGCCGATCCTGGTATATGTACTGATCACTTCGATGATCGGCGGTCTGCAGATGTTCGATGTCCCGCAGATCCTGACCAACGGAAAGGGCACGCCTGACCGTACGTCGATGACTCTGATCATGTTCCTGAACAACCACCTGTTCAGCAAGAACTACGGCATGGCCGGAGCGATATCCGTGATACTCTTCATCATATGCGCGATACTCTGTCTCGTAGTCTACTTCACGCTCAATGCGGATGATGACCGCAAACGCGTAAGGAAGAGAGACAGATTCAAACCGAGGAAGGAGGCTCTTAATGGATAAGAAACCTTCACATGCAAGGACAGTGCTCGCATACATAGTGCTGATATTCCTGACATTCCTGTGTCTGTTCTTCTTCTACATACTGATAATCAACTCGACGAGGAACCACACACAGATACAGCAGGGATTCTCCTTCCTGCCGGGCAAGTCGTTCGTATCTAACCTTACAAAGGTGCTCAACGATGCCAACATACCGGTGCTTTCAGGCATCAAAAACAGCCTGATCGTATCTTCACTGGCAGCGCTGCTCGCAACTTACTTCTCGGCGCTCACGGCATACGGACTGTATGCATATGATTTCAAACTGAAAAAACCGGCATTCATTTTCATAATGCTGATACTGGTGATGCCGACACAGGTATCTGCGCTCGGATTCATCAACATAATCACAAAGATGGGTATGCTGAACACCCTGTATCCGCTGTTCCTGCCTTCGATAGCGGCTCCGGCAGTATTCTACTTCATGTACAGCTACATGCAGGCGAGCCTGCCGCTCGAGCTGGTCGAGGCCGCCAGGATGGACGGATGCAATGAATTCAAGACATTCAACAGGATCGTTCTGCCTATCATGAAACCGGCGCTCGCAGTACAGGCGATATTCGCCTTCGTACAGAGCTGGAACAACTACTTCATACCGGCCCTCGTTATTTCGGACAACAACAAGAAGACGCTGCCTATACTGATAGCGGCGCTGAGAAGCGCAGACTTCATGAAATTCGACATGGGCAAGGTCTATATGCTGATAACGATAGCGATAGTACCGATCATAATCGTATACATCGCGCTGTCCAAGTACATCGTAGCCGGAGTGGCACTTGGCGGTGTAAAGGAATAGGAGGCTGGAAATGGCAGGCATAACATTCAAAAATGTTGTAAAGACATATGACAACGGGGTGACGGTCATCCCGGATCTCAACCTTGAGATCGAAGATAAGGAATTCGTGGTTCTCGTAGGACCGTCGGGCTGCGGCAAGTCGACCACTCTGCGCATGATAGCGGGTCTTGAGTCGATCACCTCCGGAGACATGTACGTAGGCGAAAACCGCATGAATGCCGTTCCGCCTAAGATGAGGAATATCGCAATGGTGTTCCAGAGCTACGCTCTCTATCCTCACATGAACGTCTATAAGAATATGTCCTTCGCTCTCGAACTGGCAAAGGTGCCAAAGGACGAGATAGACAGGAAGGTGCACTGGGCTGCAGGCATACTCGGCCTCGAGCCTTATCTCGACAGGAAGCCTAAGGCTCTGTCGGGTGGCCAGAGACAGAGGGTGGCTCTCGGAAGAGCCATGGTTCGTGAGCCGGAGGTCTTCCTCCTGGACGAGCCGCTCTCGAACCTCGATGCCAAGCTCAGGACAGAGATGAGATCGCAGATAAGCAAGCTCCACAAGCAGCTCGGCACGACCTTCGTGTATGTAACGCACGATCAGACCGAGGCCATGACGATGGGCGACAGGATCTGCGTTATGAAGGACGGAGTTATCCAGCAGTTCGATACACCGCAGAACCTCTACGATCATCCGTGCAATCTGTTCGTGGCAGGCTTCATCGGATCGCCTCAGATGAACTTCATCGATGCGATAGTGAAGAAGTCCGGCAAGGGATATGCCCTGTGCTTCGGGGACGCTGAAGTGGCGGTGGACAGGGAAGAGCTTGCCGGCTATGAAGGCAAAACGATCATTTGCGGCGTAAGGCCAGAGGACTTCCACGCCGAGCCTCAGTTCTTCGGAGAGGGCAATGTGATCGATGCGTTCATCGATCTCGACGAGATGATGGGCTCGGAGTCCTATCTGTATCTTGAGTATGCGGGACAGAAGATGATAGCCAGAGTCCCTTCGAGATACGCGAGGGGAGCGGAAGAACACATAAAGCTTGCGATCGATACGGAGAACCTCCATCTGTTCGACAAGGAGACAGAGAAAGCGATCTGACAGCTCCGGATACCGGCTCAGACTTAAATCAGTTGGGCCGGTTTTTTGATTGACTCCGGGTTATCATATATGGTAACATACGACCAACAAGAGTTATCATATATGATAACGACCCTGAAACGGGATGCAGAAACGGAGAATATCATGGAAGAGAAAAAGAAGACGCTCAGAGAGAGGGTCACCAATAACCTTGCTGTTGAAAGGCTGGTTGCGGGGGTGAGCCAGCAGGAACTCGCCGACAGGCTCGGAACGAGTAAATCGAGCATCTCGCGCATCGAGCACGGCGGTCAGAATATAACGCTGGATTATGTAAGTGCATATGCCGAGGCGCTGGGAAAGGAAGTAAGCTTCAGCGTACACGAGCCGCCGGTCGAGTATGGAGATAAAAGCACATATTATCTCAGACTCTATGACGAGAAGCTTGCGGAATTTTCTATCGAAAGGTCCGCAGATTTATACCACCTGCTGTGGGTCAACGAGGATAAAAAGCACCTGCTTCCGCTTGATCTTGAGCTAAGCGATGAGGGCATGCGGCACTGGCTCGAGAAGAGGACCATACCTAAAAACCGCGAGATGGTCGGTGATATTATGAGATCGCTCGGGCTTAAAATGCAGGACACCAAAGGGATACTGGACATAGGATCCGGGCTTTCGCTTAACGACAGCTACTGGACTCCGCAGGCGGATTTTGAAGGCAGCTTCGGTGAGTACAATCTGTACGAGAATGAGTTCACGAGCGCACTTTCGCTGGTGGCATATACGGGTAATTATATCGACGTGAGGGAGAAATTCCGCACTTCTCCGGAGCTTACCACGAACGGCATGCTCCGCAAGGGATGGAAGTTTTTCGGAAAGGGAGATATCTGGCTGTACAAGGGCGGTACTTTCGGATTTGCCAATACGGGCAACGAGCCGTACAGCGAGTTCTACGCATCACAGATCGCAGAACGCATGGGTCTCAATGCCGTAAAGTATGAGCTCGAGAACTGGATGGGCATACTGGCATCTAAGTGCAGACTTTTTACAGATATAGATACGTCCTTCATACCGATAGGCAGGATCGTCAGGACGGGAGGCATAAATGCCTGTCTCGACTACTACAGGGAACTCGGCGATGAATTCTATCAGCAGCTTGCTGACATGCTGGTGTTCGATGCGGTGATAATCAATGAGGACAGGCATTACGGCAACTTTGGTCTGCTGAGAGACAACAGAACGGGTAGGATCATCGCACCTGCGCCTGTGTTCGACAACGGTCTTTCACTTCTGTGCTATGCCATGAAGGATGATTTTGATAAACTCGACAAATACATAGAGGATAGATCGAATCCGTACGGCTGGGACAACGATTTCATGAGCCTGGCAAGGAGGGTGATGGGGCCGAGGCAGAGAGCCATGCTGAGGCGCCTGATCAATTTCAGATTCGAGGACAGCGATGTTGCGAATCCGCCTGCATGGCGCAAGCAGGCTCTCGAGCAGTTGGTGCAGAAGAGAATGCAGGAGCTGCTCAAGGATTAGTTGCGGACTTCATTGTATAAGTTTACAATGACCCTAAGATTGAAATAATACAGAAGGTGCATTATGGAAAAGAGATATATTGGTATAGACATAGGCGGAACGTTCATCAAACTCGGCGTCGTGACTGAGACGGGCGAGATAATCAGGCGCCACAAGGTGGCTGTGGATCAGAGCGAGCAGATACCCGTGATGACCACGGTGATAGATGCCGTAAAGGAAATATGCGGAAGCGAGCCTGTCAGCCGGTATGAGGGCATCGGAGTCTCCGCTCCGGGCAGCATCGACTCGGTGAACGGCAAGGTGGCGATCAATCCGGGCAATGTACCGAACTGGTCCGGGACTCTGATCTGCCGGCCGCTCGAAGAGGCTTTCGGGATACCGGCCGCGGCCGCCAATGACGGCAACTGCGCGGCTCTCGGCGAGGCGTGGACGGGCGCTGCAAAGGGGTACTCTGAAGTGCTTTGCGTTACACTCGGCACGGGTGTGGGCGGCGGCATCATCACCGGCGGCAGACTTCTCGAAGGCAGGAGCGGCTTCGCAGGCGAGATCGGCCATTTCCAGACTCACGCGGGCGAGGGAGAGGTCTGCTCGTGCGGCAGAGTAGGCTGTTACGAGAAGTTCGCCTCGACGTCAGCACTCGTAAAGAAGGCGATGGCGATCGATCCGGGATGGGACGACGGACATCACTTCTTCGAAGCGGTGGATGCCGGCAATGCCGATGCGCTCAGGCTGCTTGACGAGTGGCTGGATGAGATCAGCTACGGGATATCGGGACTGCTCCAGATTCTCAATTCCGAGATCGTGCTGATCGGAGGCGGAGTGTCAGCCAGGGAGGACGTATTCATGGAGCCTTTGAGGCGCAGGATATTTGCCAATACCATAGCGGATTTCACAGATGGACTCGAGATAAGGGCAGCGGCCCTCGGTAACGACGCGGGCATGGTCGGTGCCGTCAGGTATCTCATTGATTCCAGGGACAGGGGAGATAAATAAGGATGGATAAGGTAAAGTGCAGTGAGTCGATAGACTTCCGGGCCATGTCGAGCATGTCGGATAACAATACGCTGATGAGCATACCTGCTCTTCTCGACGCGTTTCAGGACATCTCGGGCATACATGCGTACAACATTGGCATAAGCGGCCCTGATCTCGAGGAGAAGGGCATATTCTGGATTGTGTCGAAGCTAAAGCTCAGAATCTCGAGAAGACCGGCAGAGAATGAAGAACTCAGCCTCAATACCTGGATACAGAAGCCCGACAGAGCCAGCACCGAGAGGAACTGCTCGCTCACGAAGGGCGATGAAGTGCTCGCATACTGCAGGTGCATCTGGGCGGCCCTCCGAAGGGACAACGGCAGGATAGCTCAGATGAGCAGCTTCTACCCTGACTCGGACTTCGATATCCCTCGACCGGACGAGGAGCCGTTCACGAAGGTCGGCAGGGATTTCAGTGAAGCCGAAGAGATCGGACGCTACACCATACGCTCGGTGGATATAGACAGGGGCGGCCACATGAACAATGTCAATTACGTGAGGACCATGCTCGGCTGCTTCAGCTGCAGGGAGCTAGCGGAGATGGACATCAAGGGTCTGGACATGCAGTTCCTGCATCAGTGCTACGAGGGCGAGACGATCAGCATCAGGAGGCGCGTCACGGACGGACGTACCGAGATAGGAATACTGAACAGCGAGGGCATCACGGCGTTCACGGCTGCACTGAGCTGATAATCAGAAAGCACAAAAAACAGAAAGCACAAAAATACCGGTGCGACTACGATCGTATCTGCACCGGTTTTGATTTGCGTCAGAATGTCTTGCGCAGGATGTATCTGCGCTTGCCGCCGTACATCTCTCTCTCATCGACGATCTCGAAGTTGAGCACGAGGAAGTTGCGGTAGCTGTAAGGGTTGTCAGGCGAGATGGTGGTCAGCGCTTCAGTCGCGCCCATCTCGAGCGCCTTGCCTATCCTCAGCTTGTTGAAGATCCTCTGGAGACCGTGGCCTCTGTACTTAGGAGCCACCATAGTCAGATCCAGAGACGCGGTCTTTGCAAGCTGCTCCCTGTCGTAGTTGAAGTGATGACCGTAGTTCTCGGGATCATCAGGATCATTCGGGATCAGCACGGAATAGCCCGCCATCTCTCCGTTGCACTCTGCGATATAGCACGGATAATTCTCAAGCTCGTGCAAGGTCTCCTCTCTTGTATACGGCGCATACATATCCTTGTCAGGAATGGCATCCATAATGGTCTGCTGGAGCTCGAGCACCTTCTCTACATCTTCCGGGCCGGCGCTCCTGAAATCCATCATCACAGGCTCTCCTCTGCCGTTTACCATCTCGTGGCTGAAAGGTACAGTCAACATTTCCTTATCCTCCGTTTCGTATATCTTCACGTTTTACACGTATTTTTTCAGAACTTACTGATTGCGTTAACTTTAGCATGATGAAGCGGCGGCGGTCAATAAAAACAGGGCGGTTTACATTGCCCACAATATGCGGCTGTGATAGAATGATGCATGTCAGAAGCCGCGTTCTGCGTGGTCACAATTGCAAGGATAAATCGCCGTTAATGACGAGGAGGTAAAGCAATGGAAATGAAGTTCTACAGATGCGCACACTGCGGACAGATCGTAGCTATCGTAAAGGAAACCGGAGTTCCGGTCATCTGCTGCGGAGAGCCGATGCAGGAGATCGTTGCGGGCACTACTGACGCTGCTGTCGAGAAGCACGTCCCTGTATTCGAGGTGAAGGGCGATATAGTAAGCGTCAAGGTCGGCGCTGCTGAGCATCCTATGCTCGAGGAGCACTACATCGAGTGGATCGCTCTCAAGACTGAGCAGGGCAACCAGCGCAAAGCTCTCAAGCCGGGCGATGCGCCTGAGGTATGCTTTAAGATCTGTGACGGAGACAAGGTTGAGGCGGTATATGCATACTGCAACCTGCATTCGCTCTGGAAGGCGGAGTAATAACAGATAATTCTATCCAAGGAGATACAAGATAATGAAAATCACCAACGACATTTTATATGTAGGCGTCAACGATCATGATGTCGATCTCTTCGAGGGTCACTATATCGTTCCTGAGGGAATGGCATACAACTCCTATGTGATCAAGGGCGGCAAGACCGCCGTCATGGACTCGGTGGACGCTCACTTCGCGGACAAGTGGATCGCCAACGTAAAGGAGCTGCTTGGCGACAAGGGCCCGGACTACTTCATAGTACAGCACATGGAGCCTGACCACTCCGGCAGCATCAAATGCTTCATGGAGGCATTCCCTGAGTCTGTGATCGTATCGTCCCAGAAGGCCTTCGGCATGATGGCCAACTTCTTCGAAGGTGAGGACTTCGCAGACAGGAGACTCGTGGTCAAGGAAGGCGACACGCTCGAGCTCGGGACACATACCCTCAGCTTCGTGGCCGCTCCTATGGTGCACTGGCCTGAGGTCATCATGACCTATGACAGCACTGACAAGGTGCTCTTCTCCGCTGACGGCTTCGGCAGGTTCGGAGCACTCGACGTGATCGGAGAGACCAGCAAGGAAGACAACGACTGGGCATGCGAGGCCAGAAGATATTACTTCGGCATCGTCGGCAAGTACGGCATGCAGGTGCAGGCTGTGCTCAAGAAGGCTGCCGGTCTGGACATACAGATCATCTGCCCGCTCCACGGTCCTGTGCTGCTTGATGACCTCGGATACTACATCAGCCTCTATGATACATGGTCAAAGTATGAGTCCGAGTCGCAGGGCGTAGTGATCGCCTACACCTCGGTATACGGACATACCAAGGCGGCTGTCGAATTGCTGGCTGAGAAGCTCGAGGCTTCGGGAGTGCCTGCAGTCGAGGTCACTGACCTTGCGAGAAGCGACATGGCGGAAGCTGTCGAGGATGCGTTCAGGTATGACACCGTCGTGCTTGCAACTACCACCTTCAACAACGACATCTTCCCGTTCATGAAGGAGTTCATCCACTCCCTCGTCGAGAGGAATTACCAGAACAAGAGGATCGCTTTCATCGAGAACGGATCATGGGCTCCGGTAGCTGCCAAGGTCATGAAGGGCATGCTCGAGGGCTGCAAGAACATGACTTATACGGACAACAATGTCAAGATCGTGTCCGCACTCAACGACACCAGCAGAGAGCAGCTCGATGCTCTTGCTGAAGAGCTCGCTGCTGCTTACAAGTAATGAGAAAGAAGGGTTACACATTATTGCAATGGACCTGGGGATTGCCGCAGACTCTGATCGGGTCTGCGGTTTATCTTGCCCACAGGAAGGACAGGCACTTCGACTACAAAGGGGCATGCGTGACCGAGTGGGGAAAAGACGCGGGGCTCTCCCTCGGGAAGTTCGTATTCGTGCCGCGCGGTACAGACTCTCTCCTGAAGCATGAGTACGGTCATACCCTGCAGTCACTGCTGCTCGGGCCGGCGTATCTGCTCCTGATCGGGGCTCCGTCCGTAGCCTGGTTCCACCTTCCTTTATTCAGAAGGATGAGGGAGAAGACCGGCAGGTCGTACTATTCCGCGGTATTTGAAAAGACCGCCGATAAGCTCGGCGGCCGTGATACAAGGCGCTGACTGCCTCATTATTTGATTATCTGATCACTCTATCACTTGATGAACTTATCGATGGCGTTGTTGAGCTCTTCAATGGCTGCGACGTCATCGTTTTTTACTGCCTCGACCATGCAGGTCGATAGGTGCTCCTTGAGTATGACCCTGCTGACCGAGTTGATCGCAGACTCGATAGCCGAGAGCTGTATCAGGACCTCAGAGCAGTCGCGGCCGTCCTCCACCATGCGCTTCGTGGATTCCATATGACCGATGATTCGTGCCATCCTGTTGAGAACTCTCTTGGTATGCTCCTCGGAATGGATGTGGCCGTGATCGTGGTGATGCGATCCGTCCGAGTGCACATGCGTGTGCGTATATACGTGACCGGACTCATCAGTGTGAGTGTGTTCGTGGATGTGCCCGTGGCTGTGTTCGTGATCGTGGTTGTGATTGTGTTCGTGATGATCTGACATAAGTCCCCTCCGTTTTTCTCTCTCAGGCAGGGATCCCTGCCGCTACCGGTATTCTAACAGAAATCCGCCTGATTATTAACCCTATCCCGGGGATATACAGCTGAGTTTTTGTATACAAATATACAAAAACTTTTCATAATTGCTTTCATGCTGTATACTTCTATTACTTAAGTTGACAACTGGACGTAAGGAGAATGACATGGCAGACTCTGAAAACAAAGCAAAGCGTATTGAAGAAGGCGAAGTAGCGCAGAAGGCGGCAGACGATAACAGCGAGCCTACCATCGATAAGAAATACCATCTGATGGAATCCGGCAGGGCGAAGGAGATCATCGAAAAGGCGATGAACCTGGCGCGCGAGGAGATCCCTAAGGGAGCGGTCGCGACGTACATACCTGAACTCAGCAAGGAGGATCCGCATCAGCTCGGCATTTGCCTCTATCCGCTGAAGGGAGACAAGATCTGTCTCGGAGACTACGATGCCCGCTTCACGATGCAGTCCGTATCCAAGGTAATAATGCTCATAGTGGCGCTCGAGGTATGCGGACTCAAGAACGTGTTCAGGAAGGTCGGTATGGAGCCATCGGGCGAAGCTTTCGACTCCCTGGTCGAGCTCGACGTGAGCGATTCCAAGCCGTACAACCCATTGATCAATTCAGGGGCCCTCGCTGTATGCGGGCTTCTGCTCCCGGAGGTATCCTTCCAGGATATGCTCAGATATACGAGGAATATCTGCTCGGATCCGGGCATAGAGCTCAACGAGGCCGTGTTCGATTCTGAGATGAAGACCTGCTCACGCAACCGCTCGATCGCGTACCTGCTCGAGAGCAAGGGCATCATCACCACCGACGTGGAGGACACTCTCAGGTTCTATACCAAGATGTGCTCCATGAACGTCACCGCTGAGTCGCTTGCCAACCTCGGCAAGAAGCTGGCTAATGACGGTGTGTGCAACCTGGACGGCAAGAGATACATGTCGTCCCGTACAGCACGTATAGCCAAGACTCTGATGCTGACATGCGGCATGTATGACGGTTCGGGCGCATTCGCCATCAAGGTGGGCATCCCGACCAAGTCGGGCGTGGGCGGCGGACTGCTCTCCGTATCCGACAAGCGTGCCGGCATAGGAGTGTTCGGGCCGGCTCTTGACGCGCAGGGCAACAGCATCGCGGGATGCAAGCTCCTCAGAGAGATATCCAACGAG
The DNA here is from genome assembly GCA_045604305.1 of Anaerovoracaceae bacterium. Classification (GTDB taxonomy): domain Bacteria; phylum Bacillota; class Clostridia; order Peptostreptococcales; family Anaerovoracaceae; genus Crickella. The sequence goes on from JAZUNV010000173.1 coordinate 11,617, forward strand.
CTGAGGCTCAACCTCTTCTACGATCCTGAGTGGAACAAGGATGAGGACGATGAAAGCGTCATGACCGCGATCAAGGAAAGGTCGGTAATGTAGGGAGCTGCACAGACCGGGCTGTTCCGGTCGGGCCGGATCAACAAAGACGGTACGGAGTCTTGCGTAAACAGATGCGCAAGACTCCTTTTTCTGATACAATACAGGGTAGTTTTTGGGTTGACAACCCGCGGACATAGGATAAAGGAGACTCAGTAATGAATATCACCGTATACTGCGGAGCGCTCGATGGAAGCGATCCGGATTTTGTCAGGAGAGCCTATGAATTCGGTGCATGGATGGCGGAGCATGGACACAGACTGATATACGGCGCCGGCAATGACGGCATGATGGGAGCCATCTCCGGCGGCGTGCTCGACAACGGAGGGGAAGCCGTGGGCGTGACTCCGGAATTCTTTGTGCTGTACGAAGCGACCCGCGACGATCTGACTGAGGTGATCATTGCCGATGATATGGCTGAGCGCAGAAAGACCATGATCGAGATGGGCGATGCATTCATCGCGATGCCGGGCGGCATGGGCACCCTCGACGAGATAAGCGAGGTGATCACCTACAAGCGCCTCAAACTGCTCGGCAGTATCAACAAGCCTATGATCGTATACAACGTCAACGGTTACTACGACAGTTTCTTCAGGATGCTCGATGACATGACAGACCAGGGCTTCTGCCGCAAGGTCGACAGGGACTGCGTCATAGAGGCGAAGTGCCTGGAAGACATAGTCAGCGCGCTGGAGAGCGCCGGTGAGACCGATACCATGGTCAACATACTCGACGAGAGATGATCAACGAATGAAAAACTTATTCAAAACTCTTCTTCCATATAAATACACGGCTCTGCTTATCCTGCTGCTGATGGTGGGACAGGCTTTCTGTGAGATGAATCTGCCTATGTACACTCAGGATCTGATCGACACGGGCATACAGAACCGGGGCATAGAGCACATCGTGCCCGAGGCAATAGTCGCGGGCGAGTTCGATGCGGCTTCGGCTCACATGAGCAGCGGAGAGCAGGAGCTCTGGAGGGATGCTTTCGAGCCTGAGACAACGGAGAACGAAGGCAGGACCATATACAGTAGGAAGGATCTCAGCAAAGAGGAGCTGGAGGATCTTGACGTGAAGCTGATCGATCCTATTGTCGCCCGCTATGCTGAGAAGAACGGAGAGACCATAGCCGAGGCCGAGAAGAACGCGGGCTCGGATCTGTACACGGATGAGAATGAGCCGCTGAGTTCAAACCGAAACCTCAAGGCGATGGGCATCGCCTATGCCGGCGACTGCGACGAGGAGGCCGGTCTGGACTTACTGAGGATACAGAACGACTTCATGTGGCGCTGCGGAGGTATGATGCTGCTGATGTCGATCATCGTCATGGCCTTCACGACCCTGATATCGCTGCTTGCGGCGAGAGTCGGCGCATCGATCGGAAGAGACCTGAGGGCTAGGCTCTTCTCCAACGTCATGGCCTTCTCGACTGCCGAGATGAACGAGTTCAAGACCTCCTCTCTCATCACACGTGCGACCAACGACATACAGCAGGTACAGATGACATCTACGATGATACTCAGGATGATGCTCTTCGCCCCGTGCATATGCACATGGTCGATCATCAAGGTATACCAGATGCACGCGCACATGAACTTTGTCGTCATTACCGGTGTTGTCACCATACTCGCTATGGTCTGCATCATGTTCGCGATAGCCATGCCTAAGTTCAGGATAATGCAGTCCCTCATCGATGCGCTCAACGCGGTATCGAGGGAGATACTGACGGGCATACAGGTCATAAGGGCCTTCGGCCGCGAGGAAACGGAGGAGCAGAGGTTCGACGAGGCCAATACCAATCTCTACAGGAACCAGCTCTTCGTCAACTGCGCGATGATATCCATCTCGCCGCTTCTGATGATCATCATGTACGGACTCAGCATATGGATCACATGGGTAGCAGCGGGCAGGATAGACATGGGCGAGATGCAGGTCGGTACGATGACGGCCTTCATCGCCTACGCCATGGAGATAGTGTTCTCCTTCCTCATGATAGCCGGCATGGCCATATTCCTGCCGAGGGCAGGCATAGCTGCTGACAGGATATACGAGGTGATGGACCGCAAGACGAGCATAGAGAACTGCGAAGAAGCTGAAGACATACCTGAGGACGCCGCGGGCGAAGTCAGGTTCGAGCATGTATCCTTCAGGTATCCGGATGCAGAGGAGAACGTGCTTACTGACATCGACTTCACGGCGAAGCCGGGAGAGACGACGGCGATCATAGGATCGACGGGCTGCGGCAAGACCACGCTGATCAACCTCATCCCGAGGTTCTTCGACGCGACTGAGGGCCGCATCACCGTCGCAGGTAAAGATATAAGGGAAGTGACTCTCAGTTCACTTCGTGACGAGATAGGCTACGTGCCTCAGAAGGGGATACTCTTCTCGGGCACTGTGGCTGACAATATACGATGGGGAGACGAGGGCGCGAGCGATGAGGAAGTGAAGCTGGCGGCGGAGATCGCCCAGGCTGCGAACTTCATAGATGAGAGGCCTGAGGGCTATGAGCGCGAGGTCTCGCAGGGCGGAGCCAACGTATCCGGCGGCCAGAAGCAGAGGCTCGCGATCGCAAGAGCTGTCATAAAGAAGCCTAAGATATTCATATTCGACGATTCGTTCTCGGCTCTGGACATGAAGACAGACGTTGCCCTGAGGAGGGCGCTCGCAGAGCACACCGCAGGGACTACCAGGATAATAGTCGCGCAGAGGGTAGGCACCATACTGCACGCAGAGCAGATAATAGTACTCGATGAGGGCAGGATAGTGGGCAAGGGAACCCATAAGGAACTCATGGAGACATGTGAGATATACAGGGAGACAGCTATGTCGCAGCTGTCCGAGGCCGCACTGGCATAGGGATATTGATATAAATGGCAGACAACGCTAAAGAGAAAAACGAATATAAAGAGCCGGAGGAGAAGCAGACCGGTCAGGGCGACGGCAGCAGGCCGAAGCGCCGCGGCGGACACGGTCCGAGCTCCGTGCTGGCTCCGGGTGAGAAGCCTAAGAACTTCCGCAAGGCGATAAAGGACACGCTCAGCTACATGGGCGGGTACAAGTTTGCCGTTGCGGTGGTCATTGTAGTGTCCGCGCTCGCCACGATATTCGAGACCCTCGGGCCTAAGGTCATGGGACGGGCCACTACTCTGCTCGCCGAGGGCGTGATGAATAAGATCCACGGCACGGGAGGCATAGACTTCGATGCTGTAAGGAACGTGCTGCTGCTTACGGCCGCGCTGTATTTCATAGGCGCCATAGCCCAGTACATACAGGCACTGATCATGGCGAACGTCACTCAAAAGATAGTATATAAGATGAGGCGCGATATCTCGGAGAAGATAAACCGCATGCCTATCGGGTATTTCGAGAAGGTGCAGACCGGCGAGATACTCTCGAGGATCACAAACGACGTGGATACCCTCGGGCAGTCTCTCTCGCAGAGCATATCCAACTTCATCTGGGCCATAGTCAGTATGGTGGGCATAGTGGTAGTCATGCTGACGATCAACGTGCCGATGACGCTGATCGCTCTCATGGTGCTGCCGGTATCGGCGATACTGATGGGCATACTGATCAAGATATCGCAGAAGCACTTCCAGGCGCAGCAGAAATACCTCGGTATCATCGACGGTCAGGTCGAGGAGACCTTCTCGGGCCATCTGGTCGTCAAGGCCTTCAACCGCGAAGAGCGCGTTATGGAGGAGTTCACCGAGTCGAATGACAAGCTGTACGAATCGGCGTGGAAGTCACAGTTCCTCTCGGGCCTGATGAGACCGCTGATGAGGATAGTCAGCAATATCGGCTATGCAGCCGTAGTGGTCGCGGGCGGAGTCTTCTGCGTGAGAGGCGCGATCGGTGTAGGCGATATACAGGCCTTCGTGCAGTACGTCAAGAACATTGGCCAGCCTATACAGGACATCGCACAGATAATGAATCAGGTGCAGTCGATGGCGGCTGCTGCCGAGAGGGTATTTGAGTTCCTCAATGAAGAAGAGGAAGTCGACGCTCCGGGCGCAGAAGAGGAGATGGGCGAGATAAGGGGCGCTGTCGAATTCATACACGTGAAATTCGGCTACAAACCTGATCAGCCGGTCATCCATAACTTCAGCGCGAGCATCGAGCCGGGACAGAAGATAGCGATAGTCGGTCCGACGGGCGCAGGCAAGACCACCATGGTAAAGCTTCTGATGAGATTCTATGACGTGAACAGCGGATCGATCAGGATAGACGGCCACGACATACGCGAATTCACAAGGCGTGAGCTGAGGGACAATTTTGCCATGGTTCTCCAGGATACATGGCTGTTCAGCGGCACCATACGTGAGAACATACGCTACGGCAGAGAGGATGCGACGGATGAAGAGGTGATCGCGGCCGCAAAAGCTGCGAAAGCACACCATTTCATCAAGACTCTGCCCGGAGGATATGATATGATGCTTAATGAAGATGCTACCAATATATCCGAGGGACAGAGACAGCTTCTGACCATAGCGCGGGCGGTGCTCGCGGACAAGAGACTGCTGATCCTGGATGAGGCGACATCGTCAGTCGACACCAGGACAGAGGAGGAGATCCAGAAGGCAATGGATGCTCTGACCGAGGACAGGACGAGCTTCATCATTGCTCACAGGCTGTCGACTATCAGGAACGCGGATCTCATACTGGTGATGGATCACGGAGATATAGTGGAGCAGGGAAGACACGAAGAGCTGCTTGCGAGAGGCGGCGCTTACGCGGAACTGTATAACTCGCAATTCGAAGAAGTTGGTTAAAGGAAGGGTCAAATCATGAGAAATTACACAGAAGAATACGAATACTGGCTCGAGTCTGATGTCGTAGACGCAGAGACTAAAGAAGAGCTGAAGGATCTCGCGGGCAATGACGCTGAGATCGAGGGCAGGTTCAAGTCCATGCTCACATTCGGTACAGCAGGTCTCAGAGGCATCATGGGAGCCGGCATCGGCATGATGAACGTATACACGGTCAGATATGCGACTCAGGGCCTTGCTAATCTCATTATTGCCAAGGGCGGACAGATAGGAGGAGACTCGAAGGAAGGAAACGGCGTAGCCATAGCCCACGATTCGAGGAACAATTCCAGGCTCTTCGCAGAGGAGGCGGCATCGGTGCTCGCTGCGAACGGAATCAAGTCCTATATCTTTGACGACATGAGGCCTACGCCGGAGCTTTCGTTCGCGGTCAGAGAGACCGGTTCCATCGCCGGCATCAACATCACGGCGAGCCACAACCCTAAGGAATACAACGGCTACAAGGCTTACTGGGCGGACGGCGCCCAGCTCGGACCTGAGCACGCCGACGTGGTTTCCGCAGAGATCGCCAAGATCGACATCTTCAAGGATGTAAAGACCATGGATTACGGCGAGGCTATCAGAGAGGGACTGATCGAGATCCTCGGATCTGTGATGGATCAGGTATACATCGAGAGAGTCATGGAGACTTCGATCACCCGCAAGTACATCGATCAGGTGGCAAAGGACATGAAGATCGTCTTCACTCCTTTCCACGGCGCCGGCTACAAGCTGGTTCCTGAGATCCTTAGGAGACAGGGCTACGGAGCCATCATTCCGGTCGAAGAGCAGATGATACCTGACGGCAACTTCCCGACTGTCAAGTCGCCTAACCCTGAGAACACCGAGGGCTTCGCCCTGGCTATCGAGTACGCAAAGAAGAACAGCGCAGAGCTCGTCATCGGAGTTGACCCTGACAGCGACAGATGCGGAGCTGTAGTCAAGGCCGGAGACGATTACAAGATACTTACGGGCAACCAGGAGGCCTGCCTGATGATGGATTACATCTTTACGGTCAGGAAGGAACTCGGCACTATGCCTGAGAATCCGTTCGTCTGCAAGTCCATCGTATCGACCGTTATGGCCGACAGGATCGCGGAAGTGAATGACGTCAAGATGTACAGCGTGCTGACGGGCTTCAAGTTCATCGGCGAGAAGATCAAGGAGCATGAAGAGAACGGCGACGAGACCTTCGTATTCGGCTTCGAGGAGAGCATAGGCTTCCTCGGCGGATCGTATGCAAGGGACAAGGATGCCGTATACGCTGCCATGATGATGGCTGAGATGGCCTGCTACTACAAGGCAAAGGGCATGTCGGTCTATGACGGCCTTCTGGCTCTCTATGATAAGTACGGCTACTTCATCGAGAACACCGAGTCGAAGGTATTCGCAGGATATGATTCGGCTGAGAGAAGGGAAGCCGTCATGAGTAGGATCCGGCAGAATCCGCCTGAGAAGATCGGCCTCAGGGTCGAGGACCTAAAGGACTACCTGACGGATATACCGGGCTTCACCAAGAGCAACGTGCTCTTCTACGATCTGGCAGACGGCTGCGCAGTAGCGGTCAGACCTTCGGGCACGGAGCCTAAGATCAAGACCTATGTAATGGCTCAGGGTGCGACCGAGGCCGAGGCTGAGGAGCGCCGCAAAGCGGTACGCGAGGCTGTCGACGCCCTGCTGGAGGCATAGAGCCGGACATGAAGGAAGACAGGCTTATCACCATAATAGGTGTGCTTACGGCAGTGACCGGACTTCTGGCACTTTCCGTCGGCAGATTCATAATGGGCGGCATCATACTGCTCATCGCCTTCGCGATATTCTTCAACAGAGGAGGAGGCAGGTTCAATGACCGCAGCCTTTATGAGAAGATCATCAGGACGGATATGGGTATCGGCGAGCTTTTCGATAAGATAAAGGACATCGATACGCCTTTCGGAAGAGCGTGGATCGCAGAGCACAAGGGCTTTGGAGGCGACAGCATCGTATTCGGTCCGACCAGGTATAAGGACTGCATCGTGATCTCCCGCAAGGGCAGGGACCTCGACATCAAGCACATCACGAAGCTTGAGAATATCATCAGAAAGAGCGAGGACGAATACCGATTCGAGGACATGATCAACTCCGGGGAGCTGGAGGTCACGCCTGAGAGATACTCGAAGTTCGCAAGCCTCAAGCTGATATCGGTGATGCTGGTCAGGCACCTCTACGAGCTGGTGACCAGACTCGATGCTGACAGGGACGCGGAAGTGCCGGCAGAGCTGGACTTCTTCAGGTTCTACTATCACAATTCGAGCGAAGGATACTTAAAGGATTCCGACGGCGATCCACTTCTGAGAGTAGAGGCTTCGTATACACCGTTCCGCGCGAGGGTGCTGGATATGGACGGCAACGAGATGGCGTCCGTAGTGCCTCACGCGTTCAACGCAAAGGGCACTGTGATCGATTCCGCCGGATATGAGCTCTTCGCTAATGGCGAGCACTTCGGTGAGATCAGGACGTTCAAGGAAGGCAAGGAAGAGGGCTTCATCGCGGATACCGATGAGGGAGAATTCAAAGCCGTGATATTCCCGGCCTGCCTGAGAGCCAATATCTCCACCAACTACATGATAGAGCACAATGGGGAGCTCAAGGCCGTGACCGGAGGTTCGCCTAATCTGCTCTTCGATACATGCGGACGCTGCCAGAACGACGTCATACTGTCGTATGACGACGATTATCTGGTCATGTATGCGATACTGGAGATATTCATACTCACTCTGAACCGCAAATACCTGAAGTGATCGGCTGCAATAGTGTGAATCATTGTTAAGAAGGGGGCCTGCTCTGTTGATAGAGCCGGCCCCTTAGTGGTACAATGAAACGCAAGAATCATGATTATTTACGGGACAAGGAAATTATTACGATGAAAAAGATACTTCTTCCGTTAGAAGAGACAGACAGGAGTCTTAAGACTCTGAATTATGTAAAGAAGCACTACACGCCTGAGGATGCGGAGTTCGTGCTGATGATGGTTGACGAGAGACTCGGCTACTCCGTGAAGTCGGAGGTCGAGAATGCCGCCCTCAGCGAACTCAACGACAAGCTCAAGCTCATGTCGGCAACGCTTGAAGGCTACAAGGTCGGCACTTTTGCGGCTGTCGGCAAGGCAGGGCTCAGGATCACCAGAGCGGTACGTGAAGTCGGGGCAGACCTGGTCGTCATGACCAAGTCATCCAAGCCTGACATGCTGAATTCGATAGGGACTACAGCTGAGTACGTGATCAACAACTCGAGCTGCGATGTGCTTATCGTGAGCGAGTCATCCAATGCGCGCAATGAGTACAGAGGTCTGGTATACAAGACTGCCAAGGGCACGGTCAATCTGAGAGGACAGCTCGGCGACAAGCAGAGCGAGTGCCTGCTTCCAAGCATCAATCAGGACTGCATATATATCATAGAAGTCACCGTAGGCAAGGTAAGATTCTTCCATACAGCATACAACCCGGATACGAGGAACTGGGATCTCCCGCCGACTCCGGGACAGGAAGTGACTCTGGACATAGCCGCGGGCGAGAGAAAAGACATACTGGTCAAGGCCGACAGCACGGACGGCAAGGCCGACAGGATACGCATAGTCAACAGGGACATGAAGAAGGAAGCAGTATTCAACTTCAAGATAGTGGCTGCCGACGGATATGTGCCTGAGGAGCCTGAGCAGAAGTCTGAGACTGCAAAGGCCATGGAGTCGAGAGCGACCATAGAGATGCCGCGTGTCACGCCTGCAGATGAGATACCTGCAGACTTCGAGGCGCCTGAGGTGCCTACGTTCGTACCTGAGTCCATGCCGGCAGTCCCGGCAGCTGAAGCTGCACCGGTGGCCGAGACGGAAGCTGCTCCAGCACCAGAAACTGCAGTTGAGGCTGGATTTGAACCTGCAGCAGAACCTGAAATGCCGGCGGTATCTGGACCGGTTCCTGCACCAGCGGAAGAGATAGTTGCATCGGTGGCCGAAGCCGAAGCGGCTACTGCACCTGAACCTGCAGCAGAACCTGAAATGCCGGCGGTATCTGAACCGGTTCCTGCACCAGTAGAGGAGATAGTTGCACCGGTATTTGAAGCGGAGCCTGCCCCAGCAGCAGAGCCAATACCGGTTCCGACACCGGTTGAAGAGATAACAGCACCGGTGTTCGAGGCGGAGCCTGCCCCAGCAGCAGAGCCAATACCGGTTCCGGCACCAGTGGAGGAGATAGTTGCACCGGTGTTCGAAGCGGAGCCTGCCCCAGCAGCAGAGCTAATATCAGTTTCGGCACCAGTGGAGGAGATGGCTGCACCGGTTACCGAAGCTGAGCCGGCACCTGTAGTCGAATCCATAGCTGTATCGGTATTCGAGGCAGCACCGGCACCCGTTGCCGAAGCAGAACCTGAAGCTGAAGCAGCAGCAACTCCGGTAGTAGTGGAGATAAAGCCTGAACCGATGCCAGCAGCAGAGCCTGAAGCACCGGCAGTGGAAGAACCTGCACCTGCATCGGTGGTTTTCGAAGAGCTGATACAGGAAGAACCGAAGCCGGCGGAAGAGGAAGACTCGGGAGCACTGTTCTCGGTGGAGATACACTGACAAGAGAAGTTTGACAGCAGGGCATGAGGGTGGTATCCTACATGCGTAGTTAAAGATACGGAGGAACACAAAATGAAGAGAATCAAGACGATCACAACAAGAGACATGGCTAAGTCCCAGGTAACAGGCGGATGCGGTGAGTGCCAGACTTCATGCCAGTCTGCAAGCAAGACTTCCTGCAGCGTTGCAAATCAGCACTGCGAGCAGCGCAAGGACAAGTAAGATGCTTTAAAAGGCGCTGCTTCGGGCAGCGCCCTTTTTATTTTGTATTTAACAGAACGGATGCTCCGAACCGCATCCGGCATATCATCCGGAGTCGGATGAGCCGTGCCATGTCCGGAATGTCATCCTGAGGAACGAAGTGACGAAGGATCTCAATGATACATACTTATAAACTAAACAATTTCAATATTGTAGTAGACGCGGCGAGCGGCGCCGTGCACTCGGTCGATGACGTTGCCTATGACATCATCAGCATGATCGATGAGAAGGGCGCGGATGCCGTCTTCAGTGATGAGGCTATCCGGGCTGAGATCGCATCGGAGGCTGCCTGCAGGCATGAAATATCTCAGGAGGATGCTCAGGAGACAATAGACGATGTGGCTGAGCTCTGCTCCGAAGGCTTGCTCTGGTCCGAGGACATATTTGAGGAGGCGGCCGCCGGGATCAAGCTCAAGCAGTCAGTGCTCAAGGCGATCTGTCTTCACGTGGCCCATGGATGCAACATGGACTGTGAATACTGCTTCGCAGGCAAGGGCGATTACTCCGGCAAGAGCGGCATCATGAGCGCGGAGGTCGGCAGGAGGGCTCTGGATTTCCTGGTCGAGAATTCCGGGACTAGGAAGCACCTCGAGGTCGACTTCTTCGGAGGAGAGCCTCTTATCAACTGGGATGTCTGCAAGGAGATCGTTGCGTACGGCAGGGAGCTTGAGAAGAAGCACGACAAGATATTCAATTTCACCCTGACCACCAACGGCGTGCTCATAGATGAAGATGTGATCGAATTCACCAACCGCGAGATGGGCAATGTGGTGCTAAGCATGGACGGCAGGCGCGAGACCCACGACCGCATGAGACACAGCAAGTCGGGCGGCGGCACTTACGATGCCATAATGGACAATTTCAAAGCTCTGGTAGCTGCCAGGACCGATGAGTCCGCCGAGCCGAGATCGAGGGAGTACTACATGCGCGGCACATACACCGCGTACAACAAGGACTTTGCGGCCGATGTCATGGCCATGGCCGATCTCGGATTCAGGGAGACTTCGATAGAACCGGTAGTCGCGGATCCTTCCGCTCCTTATGCACTGAGTGAGGCCGACCTGCCTCAGCTCTATGAGGAATATGAGAAGCTCGCTCTCGAGATGCTCGCAAGGGAGGAGAGGGGCGAAGGCTTCAGCTTCTACCACTATACTGTCGACCTGACCGGAGGGCCTTGCATATACAAGAGAGTCGCGGGCTGCGGCGTGGCGACGGAATACCTGGCGGTGACTCCGACCGGTGATCTCTACCCGTGCCACCAGTTCGTTGGCGATGACGACATGATAGTCGGCAATATTTATGACGGAATCACTCATCCCGAGACTGTGGAAATATTCGCGAAGGGCAACAACCTCTATACGAGAGATAAGTGCAGGGACTGCTGGGCGAGGCTGTACTGCGCGGGAGGCTGCGCCGCCAACAACTTCCACTCGAACGGAGATATCAATAAGGTGTACGAATTCGGCTGCAGGCTCCACCGGAAGAGGATGGAGTGCGCGCTGATGATGGAGGTCGCGAGACAGGAACGCCGGGTTTAAGAACGCGGCAAAAAATGGTAAAATATATAGAACTATGAAGACAGTAATACTTGCATCACAGAACAAGAACAAGATAAAGGAGATCCGTGCCATACTCGAGAAGTACGACATGGATGTCATTTCGAGGGACGATGCCGGGATCCCGACCGACGATATCGAGGAGACTGGCGTGACCTTTGAGGAGAATTCGCTTCTCAAGGCGAGCATAATCATGGACATGGTCAGGAAGGATCCGGCTCTTGCGGCTTACCTGGACAGCCCTGTCATCGCGGATGACTCGGGCCTGATGGTGGATGCCCTGGATGGAGCGCCGGGTGTGTACAGCGCAAGATATGCGGGAGAGGGCTGCAGCTACGCCGACAACAACGTCAAGCTTCTAAGTGAGCTTGAGGGAGTTCCGGAGGCGGAGAGGACAGCCTGCTTTGTCACGGTCATTACGCTTATATATCCGGACGGGGACGGAGTCCCTGCGGAGGCGGTAAAGCAGGGCGACAGGTACGTCCTGGTCGCCAGAGGCGAATGCCGCGGTCACATCACGACTGAAACGAGAGGGGAAGGCGGCTTCGGCTATGACCCCGTATTCATCCCTGACGGATATACGGAGACCTTTGCCCAGCTCGGTACCGATTTCAAGAACACCATAAGCCACAGAGCAAAGGCTCTGGCGGAACTGGAGAGATTGCTCGGGAATAAGTAAGACCCGGAGCGAAGACTGAAGTATGAGCGATTTCTGGCGTAATACAGTATCGGAGGATCGTCCGGAAAAGAAGCTCCCGCTCACATGGGAGAGGTTGCTGAAGGTAGGCTTCCACCTGTGGAGGCAGTTTGATGACCCGTATTATGCGGGTTTTGCCGCTCAGATCGCCTACTTTTTCCTCATGTCCGCGGTGCCGATGCTTATAGTGCTGACTCAGGTGCTCGGCATATTCGATGTGTCGATGGATTTCATCAGAGACTGGCTGGAGGCTCATCTCTCGACCGAGATGGGAAGCGTGCTTCAGAGCATATTCTCAGCCTCATCCACGGCGCTGCCGAACTTCTTCCTGATACTGCTTGCATTATGGTCGAGTTCATCGCTGGCGTTCTCGCTTTCGAGGCTCACGACCTATACGATCAGCTACGGCAGGTACAGATACAACTTCTTTACGGAGAGGCTCAACGCCATCCCGATGGCCATACTGACCATACTGGTCGTTGCCGTCTCGCTGGTATTCTACGTATACGGGGAGCTTATAGCCAAGAGGGTCCTGAGGAACATGTTCATCTACGAGATGATCAGTCAGATCAAGACGCCTCTGCTGCTCCTGGTGGTATTCCTTACGATACTCTCGAGCTATTACATACTCCCGCGTATCAGGATACCTCTGTCAGCGGTGCTGCCCGGATCGGTGATAGCCACGGCCGGGATCATGATAGTCACGTGGTTCTACTCTCTGTACATATCCAGAGCGACGAACTACAACCTGCTCTATGGAGCGTTCTCCAACATCGTGGCGCTCATGCTGTGGTTCTACCTCATCAGCTGGGTGCTCTGCATAGGCATGATGTTCAACAAATCGTGGGACATCCACATGCAGCGCGGCAGACTGACTCCGGCCAAGATCAAGGAGTACATGCTGAAGCAGTACGGTGATAAGGGCGAGGAGATGTGGAACAAGCTCATCATCGGAGAGTACGACATGATGGACAGATCTCTTGACAGCCTGGCGGTCAGGATGTCGAGGAAGTTCGACCCTGGCTATGCCGAGAAGCGCGAGCGCGAGATAGCGGAAATGGTCGAGAAGAGGGTCGTCAGCGAGAGGATAGAGCAGGAGCTCGAAGCTGATATTGACAGCAGCAATTTCAAGGAAGACTGCTCAGAGGAAACAACATACACTGAAGCTGAGGAGGATGAATAGATGCAAGACAGAAGAAAACTTCTCCTGATAATGAATCCGAAATCCGGAGTCATGCTGGCTCCGAAGCACCTGGCCGGCATCGTCGAGAGATTCTCGGGAGCCGGATACCTGACTCAGGTCCTCATGACCACGGCGAGAGGCGATGCGAGGGACTTCGCCCATCAGTACGGCGGCGACGTCGATGTGGTTGTAGTTTCCGGAGGTGACGGCACCCTGAACGAGGTCATCGACGGTATGATCTCCGGCGGCCATCATACTAAGATCGGCTATATCCCGGCGGGTTCTACCAATGACTTCGCCAATTCGGTCGGTCTGCCGACTCAGATATTCGATTGCGTGGAGACCGTGATAAACGGTACTCCTCAAAACATAGATATAGGGAGCTTCAATGGCAGATTCTTCAGCTACGTTGCCAGCTTCGGTGCATTCACATCGGTCACGTATTCAATTCCGCAGAACCTCAAGAACATATTCGGCCATGCCGCTTATGTGATGGGCGGCATCACTGAGCTGGCAAACCTGAAGTCCATACATGCCAAGATCACCGCGGACCCTGAGGGCCCGGTCGCAAGAGTGTATGAGGGGGATTACGTGCTGGGTGCCGTTTGCAACTCGAGGTCGATAGGAGGCATACTCAATCTCAGGCAGCTCCATGTGGACATGAATGACGGACAGATGGAGGTCCTGCTGATCAAGATGCCAAGAGATATCATTGCACTCAATGACATCGCCATCAGCACGCTCGGGGGCAGCTTCAAGTCGAACCAGATAGAGTCTTTCTCTGCCAGAGATCTCAGGATCGAGATCGACGGGAATGTGCACTGGACTCTCGACGGCGAATACGAGGAAGGCGCGGAAATATGTGATATCCATACCATAGAGTCTGCGATCTCATTGGTAGTATAAATATAAAGGGAGAGACTTATGCAGATCAAATACATAGGACATGCATGCTTCAAGATAAGGGACGGCGAGACCGGATACTCGATAGTGATAGATCCGTATGAGCCGGGCAGTGTTAAGGGCTTTGGTGAGATCAGGGATGTGGCGAGTGAGGTGCTTTGCACTCACGACCACTTCGACCACAACTACAGGGATGCGATCACTCTGGAACCCAAGGATGAAAGCCCTTTCGACGTGAAGTGCATCGATACATGGCACGACGAGGTCAAGGGAGCCAAGAGAGGCGCGAACAGGATATACGTTATCACTCACAGGAAGAGTGGCGAAAAGCTGATCCACTACGGCGACATAGGGGAAGTCCTGGACGATCTGATGACGCCTGAGAACGAGGAGCTGCTCAAGGGTGCTGATATCGCACTCATCCCGGTCGGAGGAGTATATACCTACGATAAGGACGAGGCTCTCGACCTTATAGAGAGGACTTCGCCGCGCATGGTGATACCGATGCATTACAGAGCGGAAAGCGCCGGCTTCGGCCTTGAGAACATAGGAAGCATCGAGGATTTCCTGACAGCGTCGGCAGGCAGGAAGCACAGCATCAGCGTCGGTCAGCTGTACTTCATAGATACGGATGAGACGAAGCTCGAATGTGATATACTGGCGCTGAGACCGCAGAACATATATCTGAGATAACGATCCGGTATAAAAATACTGAGAAGAACAAAACGGAGGAAATAGATCATGAAAAGTTTTATGAAGGAATTCAAGGAATTTATCAGCAAGGGCAATGTGATGGACATGGCCGTAGGTATCATCATCGGCGGAGCGTTCACGGCTATCGTGAATGCTTTGGTGGACAGCATACTGATGCCGATCATCGGAGCGCTCTGCGGCGGGCTGAGCGTTGAGCAGATGTCATGGAAGGTAGGAGAAGCGTCGATAGGCTATGGCGCATTCCTGCAGGCTATAATAGATTTCCTGCTCGTGGCATGGGTGCTCTTCCTGATCATCAAGGCCCTCAACAAGGCTAAAAGCGCGCTGGTCAAGGAGGAAGAAGAGGCTCCTGCAGAGGAAGAGGTGCCTGCGGATATCGCACTCCTGACTGAGATCAGAGATTTGCTGAAGTCTCAGGAAAAGAAATAGAAATAGAGATAGAAATAGAAATTAGGATATTGCAGACGACAAACGGAGGTAAAACATGTTTACATTTCTGATAGTCAGCCTGGCACTGGCGTATATCGTGCTCAAGACACTCAATATGAGAGCGAAGTTCGCTGAGGAAGATGCCAGAAGGCTCGAGGAAGAGAAGAGGGCTCAGCGTGAGGCGGAGGAAGCCGCAGAGGATGAGCAGATACGCGCCGAGGCAGTCGACGTGGATGCGGAAGTCATAGATACTGACGAGGAAGAGCAGATACGCGCCGAGGCAGTCGATGTGGAAGCTGAAGAAATCGAAACCGTCGAGTAATTCGAGTAATTCGAGTAATTCGAGTAAGTCGAGTAAACGGACAAATAAAAAACATATCGTTAAGTGATATAGGACTGTTCTGAAGAATCAACTCGTACAGTCCTATTTGCTTTCATGAAAAATCACGGAATATAGGACTAAATGTGAAAAGAGGCAGAAATAGTCCTATTTTTGTTATCTCAAAACCGATAAAAATAGGACTAATGAGCGTTAGTTGCTCGATTAGTCCTACATTTGGTCCTTTTCAGCTTGTGATTCTAAGACTGTAGCGAGGAAAGTGGATCAATAGTCCTATTTCCTGCCGATTCCGGCAGCTAGTCCGCTTTGCGCTTGTTCAGTTCGTGGCTTCCCTTGATGCCTCTGATCGGCGTCAGCTTGAGATACTCGCTGAGAGGAGCGTCTCTCATGCAGAGCTCGATGATCTGTCTGCCCAGAGGATCGAGTCCCGGCACGAGGAACTGCTTCAGCTCCTTCTTGAAGAAGTCGGTGAGGATCTTGGCGCATTCATCATAACCGTCATCACCAAGCCTTACCTGGAGCTCCGGCCTGAGGAAGTTGAGTCTGATGTACTGACCGTCTATCTTCATCTCATCGAGCGAATATCCGAAGAGCGGGCAGCGCGCCTCCACGAGGTGCTTGGCCATTACTGTGCAGCTGCGGCGCGCGAGGTACTCACGCGTGATCCACTCAGCCTTGAAGCCCACTTTGTACGCACCGATATTCTGGTTCGGTATGAGTATGTTGAGCGTCTTAGGCGTATCTATGATCTGCTTCAGGAGCAGGTTGGCCTGAGTGACCTTCTCTCCGGTCGAGAACGGCCAGTATGATCCGACGCCCTCGGCGGACAGTCCGCTTCCGGCCGAAGAATCGGCGATCGACGGATTCTTGAATCCGCGCGGAGATATCAGTCTCCACAGCCATGCGAGGGCAGGAGGTACGATCTGCACGAATCCCATGATGCCGTAGTCCGGGTTCTCCTTGGTGCTTGGCGGCATCCTCACTCCGAACGAACGGACGTCGACCTCGAGCGGCTCATCGCCCGGTATGATATTGTCTATCATCCCGCGCGGGATTATGACCCTCGGGTTGGAGCACGGCTTGCCGTTTGACTCCATCGTGTGCTCCCAGATGAGGCAGGTCGCGCCTGCGGTGCCGTCGATGTTGAAGAACTCGAGCGGCTCGTCCGGATGTATGCTGATCCTCTCATAGAGAGGGATGTTGCCGTAGTACTTGTCGCCGTCCACTCTGAGGAACCAGCCGTTCTCGGCATCTGTGATGACGAGCCTGCCGGAATCGCTCTGCATGTCCTTGTGGGCCATGACCATGTCGTCGGCGATAGGGTAGATGTCGCAGGTGTCTCCCATGTTGAGGTAGAAGCCTTCGCCTGTGACATTGTCGGTCGCGACCAGGACCCTGTTGTCTGCCTCGCGCCTGATCTCCTCGAGCATCTCGCTCTTGCCGCCGCCCGATGCGCCTTCATGCATGAAGACGAACTCGTTCTCATACGGCGTCTGGAGAAGCGCGGCGGAAGCGTGGTTGGTGATCCAGCCTTCGTTCTCGCCTATATCCAGAAGTATGGAGAAGACTCCCTTCTTGGCGCTTGGGCCCGGGTAGAGGTTGTATGAGAAGACCTCGTGGAGCACCTTGCTGCGGCAGTGAACCACTGCCTGTCTGCCGCCGAAGTGGGTGTGCCTGAACGGCGGAGCCACGTAAATGATCGAGCGTGGAGTATAGCCGTCGCCGATCGAGTTGATGCTTTCGAAGTCCTGTATGTTGGCCAGGGCATAGCAGAAGAACGCAGCATTGGCAGGGCAGACGACAAGGCACGAATAGCCGTGTATCTTGCCTCCGATGCTTACGGGCATCACGACGAGGTTCTGCTCGGAGAGCCAGCGCATGGTGGCCGCTCTCATGTCGCCGAACTGCATCTTCCATTTATCTTTGAACCTCGGCTTGTCTGTCGGCAGGTCGTCTCCTATGTACATGCAGTCAGGATCGCGCCTTCTCATGTACTCGTCGTTGAAGTTGACCGAAGCGCCGTTCTTGCAGCGCACCACCTCGGCTTCCTGGATGTATCCCTCGCCCGGGATCTGGTAGCCTACTATGTTGACGCTGCCTCCGGAAGTCCCGAAACAGAGCTCGTAGAGTCCCTGCTTGGTCTTCGGGAAGAAGATCTGAGGGCAGGCATCGAGCGCCGCTCTGAGATCAGCCGGAAGATTCATCTTGTTGAGAATTGTATTTGTGTTCGTATCGCTCATTTCCGGATTCCTTGTTCTTTCAAAAATAGGGCATGCACTGTGCGCACGCCCTATTATTGTACTATATGAATGACTTGGATTGCAATCCTGAAGCTCTGTCCGGCGAGGCCGGCTGATCCGCCGTGGAAGCTATTCGAACGGCCTGAAGCTTTGGACATTGCCCATCGGATCGAGAGCGTAGATATAGTCACCGACATACACGCTTCTCATGATCTGACCGCTGTCATCGAGGCGGTGCTGATCGACATAGGATATGCTGTCGTCAGTTTTGAATACCAGCACGCCTTTCTCATCCCTGCTTTCCTCCGGCTCGACGGTGATGTCAGCGGCCGGTCCTTCCTCTGCATCTTCGATGATCTCGACGCCGCCATCAACGGGCTCGTCAGGGTAGTAGTAGATGCTGTACGGTATCGCGAAGTATCCTTCGGCGGCATTGACCGTGAGCGCATGATGGTCGCTTTGGGCCGGGCTTGACATGTCCTTGAATTCCCGGCTGTCCAGCACCTTAGGCTCGGACGGGTCGGATATGTCGAAGAGGGCCAGCTTGAGTCCGCTCGCGTACTCGCCTCCGTAGCCGTTGTCGCCGGTCGCATGACCTATACCCAGCAGCCTGCCTTCGCCCGCAGGCACGAGCAGTGTGGAGAAGCCGTCTATCATGACTTCGCCTTCTATGCGCGGAGCCTTAGGGTCTGCCATGTCGATCACGAAGAGCGGATCGATGGCCTGATAGGTGATCACGTAAGCCTTGTCGCCCATGAAGCGGACGGCCTTGATGCTCTCGTTCCTAGCAAAGCCTGTCACCTTGCCTGTCTCCTTCAGATCCCCGTCGAGCACGTAGATGTTGTTCACATCCATGCCGTTCCTCGAGGACGTGGTCGCGATGCGGAAGTATCCCTTGCTCTCATCCATAGAGAACTGGTTGATGATATTGCCGCGCACCTTCGCTGTCGAGTCGAAGCTTATGTCGGTGCCGTCGAGCGAAGCCTTGGCTATCCTGGTGTATTCCGTGCCGGATTCGCTGTCCCACTCGTGGGCGGCAGTATAGAGGGCGTGGTCGTTGCAGTAGATGTCGCTGGTGGCTCCCAGGACTGCCTTGGTGACAGACTTGCCCTTTCTGCCGGACGCGGTATCGACTGCGCTCAGGACTATGTACGACGAGGAAGCCGGTTCAGGCATGCAGCGTATATCCGATATGTCCATCTCGTCGCAGGCGTCGGTCGGGCCGCAGAGTGGCACGAGGCGTCCTCCCTTGTGCACGTAGTCCTCGGTGACGAGATATACTATATCTCCTACCATGCGGCTCGATACGACGGATCCGCTCTGGCGGTAGTCGGATACCGTCACGGGACGGCTCCTGTCTGATATGTCGTAAATGACTATGCCGCTTGACCCGTTGTCCTCATCGTCACTGTATATATGTCCTACCGTGACGAGGGTATCTCCGCTGAGGAATATGTCCTCGATGTAGTTCTCGACATTGCTGCTTCCTATGGTTGCGAGCTTTTTTGTCTCGCCGTCCTTGGCCTCGAGTATGACTACCTCCTGCGAGCGTGTGACGTAGTAGATGTACTTGCCGTCGGTCTTGACTATGTCTGCTTCATCGACGTCATCGACCTGCAGGTAGGTATCGGAGTGGGCGGATCCGGACTCCTGTCCGGAGGACTTAGCCATGCTGCTGTCTGCAGGCGCTTCGGCGGCATCTCCCATAACTCCCGTAGCGCTGTCCGATTCATAATCGAGAACCTCGACCTCATCCGATGAACGGAACTTGCGAATCAGCCCGCTGCCTTCCGTACTGCTGAGGTTGTTGACCATGCGGCGCAGCTCGGAAGCGTTCCTGAATGTGTAGAGCTCGCCGTTCGCCGCGCTTGTATCCGGCGGAGCATCCACCAGGGGGCTCAGGGCCGTGATCCCGAAGATCGCGATCATGACCGCAGCGGCTGCGGCGAGGACCTTCCTGTTCTCCGGACGGATGCGCGTGCGCTTCTTCGGAGCCGCCTTTACGTATTCCTTTTTCGTGTGGCTGGCAGCCTCCGGCTTTCCATGCGCGCCGTTCTCAGATTTCTCACTCGCAGAAGTTTCTGAATTCTGCTGCTCAGCAGCATCCAGCATCTTAAGTATGTTCTCCTCTGACAGTGAGTCCGGCGCCTTGATGCCGTCGCTGTCAAATATGTCTTTAATGTAATCTCTGTCGTTGTTCATTTCGTCTCTCCTCAAGATAAGAATTCGCGCATCCTCGCGAGGCTCCTGGACAGCTTTGATCTCACCGTACCGGCGGGTATGCCGAGCTGCCCGGATATCTCGCTGCTGCTGAAGCCCGCCACGACTGAGAGCAGCACTATCTCGCGCTCTTCGTCACTCAGCTGAGCCAGGGCTTCGGCAAGCTCGGTGCTCACGGAAGGCGATCCGCCGTCGCTCCGGCTCTGCGGACCTTCCATGTATACGCGCTCGAGATTGTCCCTCGCGGTGATCACTTCCCGGAGCCTGGAGGCGCAGCAGTTTGACAGTATCCGGAATATCCAGCTGCCGAATGCCTTGCTGCTCCTGAGCTGTCCGATGCTCTTCCAGGCCGCGAGAATACACTCGCTCACTGCGTCCTCCGCATCGGCGGGATCACTCAGCCTGTACAGAGCATAGCGATACAACTTGTCCTTGTATTGGCCGTACAGCGCCACGAATGCTTCACGGCTGCCGGCTGATGCTTCTCTGATAAGTTTTTCGTCCATTTCTCATCCTCTCTTTGAGAGCTCTCATATATATAGTATCTCAAAAATGCCGAAGTGTTGCGTCTGATCCAGATTTTTTATTCAGAGATTTTCCCGGAAAGATTTATTCGGAGTTTTTATTCGGAATAATCGGCGACTTGTGGTAGTATTGTTGGCGTAGTGACCACAAAAGTTTCATTAATATTATGATAAGAATCAAAAGATAATGATAAGGGGCCCAATACAAGGGCAATGACCCACAATAAAAGGATAATGATCCAAAGACAGGAGATGAGCGAGATGAACAGAGCAGAGAAGGCTGTGGTAAATCACAGGAACGGTTATAACTGCTGCCAGGCGGTAGTGTGCACATTCGCGGATGAGGTCGGGATGGACGAGTCCGTTCTCTACAGGATGGGCGAGGGCTTCGGCGGAGGCATGGGCACCGCGCAGGGAGTCTGCGGAGCGATCAGCGGGGCGGCCATGCTCGCAGGCCTTGTATACAGCGACGGCGATACTGAGCATGCGGGCAGGACCAAGGCGAAGACCACAAGGACCGCCGGCATCATGCAGAAGAAGTTCGTCGAAAGGGCGAAGAGGCTCATCTGCAGGGATATCAAAACAGGCAACGACGGCAAGGCCTTCACATCGTGCGATGACTGCATCAGGATAGCAACAGAGCTGGTCGAGGAAGAGCTTGGCCTTTAGGGGAGTAAGAGCGGGCGATCGGCGAACAGTGACCGCATGGAATTGGGAGAGAGCATAAGTGAGCGATAAAGCAAGTACTGCGATAAAGACCGCGGACAGTGAATACAGGAACGGGCTGATGTGCATCCTGGCATGCCAGCTCATGTGGGGGTTCCTGCCCATATACTGGCAGGCCCTCGATCCTATAGAG
>JAZUNV010000174.1:0-11279 GCA_045604305.1 Anaerovoracaceae bacterium
CATCATCATCACCTTCCTCGGCGTCGGACTGGTAGCCATCCCTACGGGTATCATTTCGGCAGGATTCATCGAGGAGTATCAGAAGGCAAAGAGGATGGAAGATATAGAGGCGGAGCAGGATGTCCGCTTCATCAAGGCCTCTATAGACGAAGGCGATGCGTGGATAGGCAAGACCATCAGCGAGATAGCCGTACCGAGCGGCTCTATCATAGCCCTCGTCATACGTGGCAGCGATACCATAGTGCCGAGAGGCGATGTGGAGATAAAGCTGGGCGACAAGCTGATCATATGCGCGGAGTCGGCGACCGAGGGCATGCTCGAGGACGTGAAGGAGATCGTGCTGCGCGCCAACCACCCATGGTGCGGCCAGAAGATAAAGGACCTGGACATCTCGCGCCAGACCTTCATAGTGCTGGTCGACAGAGGCGGCAGGATGATAAAGCCGGAAGGCGAGCTGGAGCTGCTCGATGGCGACAAGCTCCTGATATACACAAAGGAAAGCATCAGCAAATACATGCGCGGACCGGCGCTGTGACATAAACTGAATAAGCTAATCAACCTGAACGGAGGAAATAATATGAAGAAGTTTACTATCGAAATGGAAGACGGCGGCATCATGAAGGGCGAGCTCTATGAGGATATCGCACCTAAGTCAGCTGCTAACTGGGAGAAGCTCGCCAACGAGGGCTTCTATGACGGACTCATTTTCCACAGAGTCATCCCGGGATTCATGATCCAGGGCGGATGCCCGAACGGCAACGGCATGGGCGGCCCTGGCTACACCATCGAGGGCGAGTTCTCTGCCAACGGATTCAAGAACGATCTCAAGCACGAGAGAGGCGTGCTCTCCATGGCGAGGGCGATGGATCCTAACTCTGCAGGTTCTCAGTTCTTCATCATGACTTCGACTTCACCTCATCTGGACGGCCAGTATGCGGCATTCGGCAGAGTCACCGAGGGCATGGAAGTCGCGGACAAGATCGTGAACCAGAGACGCGACATGATGGACAAGCCTCTCGTTGATCAGAAGATCAAGAGCATCAGAGTAGAGTGAAAAGGACCACGCTTTGCTACATCGGGAATAACGACTGCTGGCTGATGCTGTACCGCAACCGCAAGCCTGACGATCCCAACGAGGGCAAATGGCTCGGCATAGGCGGCAAGGTCGAGGAGGGCGAGACGCCTGACGAATGCCTCCTGCGCGAGGTGCGCGAGGAGACGGGTCTCATCCTGAACTCGTTCACCTTCCATGGCGTAGTGGAATTCAGGTCGGATGAGTATGAGGACGAGGACATGTACCTTTACTCTTCGGATGACTTCACCCCGGCGGATGAGAGGGCAGCTGAAGTCTTTGCGCAGACGGGCAGATATGAGCTGCCGGAATGCAGCGAGGGCGAGCTGGAGTGGATACCGAAGTCAAGGATCCGGGCGCTGCCGATGTGGGAAGGAGACAAGGCCTTCATAGACGAACTTCTCAAAGGCCGGAAAGAGATCTCGATGAGATTGCAATATACCGGTGAGAGTTGTACAATAACTAGTGGCTGATCGGCGCGATTTGGCTGATCAGCCACTATATATATGTACGGAAGGTTTTAAGTGGACAGAGACGAGATCAGGACAGAACAACAGGATAAGACTCAGGAAGAGAAGACTTCTTCCGACAGCTTTGTAAGCCGCGTTCAGGAAAGGACGCGGATTTATGATGTCCTCGAAAAGGACACCAGGGTCATGCCTGCCCATAAGTGGATAGGTGATGGCGATGATCCCGTGATCAGGCCTGTCAGCACCGATACGATGATCGGGATAGACAGGGACATGATCCCTCCTCCTATGGATGACCGCAGGACCAGGGTCGGGCGTGACAGCAATACACGGGTGGTAAGAAGACCTGCCACTCGCATGCCGGAGGATCCTTCGGGAGAGCCTTCCGGGGAAGGCAGGGGATTCAGGGAGACCGTCACGTCGGCTGCGGGCCGGGTCAGAGATACGGCATCCGCTGTCAGGAACGTCAAGGTGGGCAACAGCGTGAGGTTCGCAAGGTTCCTCAAGATAATGGGCGTGTTCCTGCTCATACTGCTGCTCGAACTCGGCTACTTCGCCTTCGCATCGCACGTCAAGGGCATGCCTGCCGAGACAAAGAAGACACAGAAGGAACTTGAACTGACTAAGAAGGAGAACGCCATACTCGAAGACGAGTTGGCGGCGCTCGGAGATCATGACAGCGCAGAGGAACTCAGACAATCATGGGAGAGACTCAGAGACAAGCTAAAAAAAGCAACGGCGGAAACATATTATTGATACTGGCCTTCGTGCTCGTGCTGATCGTGGTGGCTCTGGGCATATACGTGCTGCTGCATATAGGCGGGACGATGAAGGAGTACAGTGCTCGGTCCAGGGAACTCAAGGAAGTGCGCGCAGAGCTAGCGGAGCAGGAGAAGATCAGGGACGCTCACATCGAGGAGAAGCAGATCCTCGAGACTGACGACGGTGAGATCGCTGCTCTTCGGAGCGAGACCTTCGAGCTGGCTGCTGCACTCGAGAAGGACATCAAGGCCGGACGCAATCCGAACAAGATCTGTTATTTGACTATAGATGACGGACCGTATTACCGCGGCCGCAAGCTGCTGAAGATACTCAACAAGTACGATGTCAAGGCCACTTTCTTCCTGACGACCGCCAACGGCGACAGACTGCCTGACAAGGGCGAGCTCTCAGCAGCTTCGAATTACCCAGAATACCTGAGATACGGGCATACGATAGGTAATCACACATACTCGCACAAGTATGGTGAAGGCGGCATCTATAAAAGCAGCAATGCTTTCATGAAGGATGTGAAGAAGCAGGAGGAGTTCACGGAGAAAGCGACCGGCGGCTATAAGCCGGAGATCGTCAGGTTCCCGGGAGGAAGGGCCACTGCGGGCAAGACTCTCGGCGATATCGAGGATGCGCTGGCTGACGGAGGTTACGGCTGGATCGACTGGACGGTAGATTCCGGCGACAGCTGGGGCAAGGATACAGCTTCGCCAAAGCTGATAATGAAGCAGATAAAGAAGGCGGCCAAGGATCAGAAGGTAATGGTGGTGCTCTGCCATGAGTGGAGCAAGGACACAGAAAAAGCCCTGCCTGAGATGATAGAGTATCTCGAGGGCGAGGGCTATATATTCCTGCCGCTGTTCTATGACAGCAGTATGGTACTTAAAGAGTGAGGTCGCCGTCCTTGACCCATCCCAGCCTGCGGCAGCCGGCATTGATCAGCGGTGCGAGCACGGCAGGGAGCACGAAGCTTATCAGTATGAGTCCGAGCCAGTCCATGCCTGTAATGGCGGCCTTGGCTCCGGATGCCACGTCGGCTACCCAGCCTGAATAGACTCCGATCTGACCAACCAATCCGCATGTGCCCATGCCACTCGATACAGGAGCTCCGTTCATCTGCAGCCTGAACAAGCAGGTCGCGATAGGTCCGGTGATGGCTGCGGTGAGCGTAGGCGCGATCCATATCCTCGGGTTCTTAACTATATTGCCCATCTGGAGCATCGATGTACCGATGCCCTGCGAGATCAGTCCGCCCCATTTATTCTCAGGGAAGGACATCACAGCGAATCCCACCATCTGGGCGCAGCAGCCTGCAACGGCAGCGCCGCCCGCGAGTCCTGTCAGTCCGAGCGCAGCGCAAATGGCTGCGGATGAGATCGGCAGGGTCAGGGCCATGCCTACTATTACAGATACGAGAATGCCCATCATGAACGGCCTGAG
Organism: Anaerovoracaceae bacterium; assembly: GCA_045604305.1. GTDB lineage: Bacteria > Bacillota > Clostridia > Peptostreptococcales > Anaerovoracaceae > Crickella. Next base: position 3,754 of record JAZUNV010000174.1, read on the forward strand.
CTCAGTAGCCCACATGATGAGGCTTCCTACCTTCATGGCGGCTGCTCCGAGAGCCGGAGCCCACCATGCCGACAGCGCCACACCTATGCCTATGGTCACAAGAGGCACGACAAGTATGTCTACCTTGGTCTCGCCGCATACGGCCTTGCCGAATTCAGCAGCGATGATAGCAACGATCAGCACCGCGAGCGGTCCGCCCGCTCCGCCGAGACCGTTGGCAGCGAAGCCGACAGTCGCCAGCGAGAAGAGCACCAGAGGCGGGCACTTGAGCGCGTAGCCTATGGCGATGGCCATTGCCGGGCCTGTCATGGCGACGGCCAGACCCCCGACGGTGTAATCGACACCGCTTACAGTGCAGATCGGGTTCGTCAGGAATCCGATGTGGAACTGCGTCCCAATGGTGTTGATGATAGTGCCTATAAGCAGGGAGCAGAAGAGTCCCTGTGCCATCGCCGAGAGCGCATCGATGCCGTAGCGGCGCGCGCTTATCTCGATATTCTTGCGCTCGAGGAACGCCTTTACAGAATTCTTTGTCATTTCGTTTTACATCCTTCAGTGAATTACGTATAATAATTTGGGCTTACGCCGTAAGGTATTTTACCACATTGTGAGAATGAAAGGAATCAGCAGATGAGTCAGCATGCAGCACCTGCAAAGAGAAGAAAGAAGAAAAAGAGCGGCAAGGGTATATGGATCTTTGTACTGATCCTGGCCATACTCGTAGTCGGAGGCGGCTGGTACACTCTCGGACTGAGAGCCGTCGAACCGGGCAGCGAGGAAGAGGTGGTGGTAGAGATACCTCAGGGCACGGGAGCTTCGATGATAGTAGAGATACTCGACGAAGCCGGACTCGTCAGGAATAAGACCTGCGCCAAGATCAACGCCAGGATCGGCGGATACAAGGACCTGCAGGCCAACACTTACATATTCACAAAGGGAATGGCGTTCAATGAGATAATGAAAGCCATAGACGGAGGAAACTTCGACTACGTTTCCAAAGAATCCATTGAAGTCAAGGATGGAGCGAGGCTGGAGCAGGTCGCTGCGGCTATGGCAGAGACGCTGCCGTACAGCGCAGAGGATATCATGGCTGTCTGGAATGACAAGTCTTATGTACAGACTCTCATAGACCGCTACTGGTTCCTCACCGATGCGGTGCTTGACAAGGATGTGATGTATCCGCTTGAAGGATATCTCTATGCCGATACATATTACGTGACTGACGGCATGACCATCGAGGACTTCACCGAGATGTGCCTCGACAGGATGGATAAGGAACTCACCGCGCGCAAGGACGCGATCAAAGCATCCGATTTCTCAGTCCACGAGCTCCTGACGCTGACTTCCATAGTCACCAAGGAGGCGAGGGCTGAGGATCAGGCCAAGGTCGCCGGTGTGTTCATGAACAGACTCGATCAGGGCATGTCTCTCGGCTCGGACGTAACGGTATGCTACATCTATCAGGAGGACAGGGTAGACCTCAAGGTGAGCCAGCTGGAGAACGACAGCCCGTACAATACGCGTAAGCATGCGGGACTTCCTCCGGGACCGATCTGCCAGGTGGTAGGCGATGCGATTGACGCGGTCCTGAACTACGAGAAGTCAGACTATCTGTTCTTCATAGCTGATGAAGACGGAGTGGTCAGATACAGCAAGGACGAAGCGGGCCACGAGCAGAATGTCGATGACTACGGACTGGTCAAGGACGAGGAAGAGAAAGAACAGGAATAGACAGATGTAAATGACAGGCTTTCGCTCAGCGCGAAGGCCTGTTTCATAATGATGAGCGGGAGGCTTAATTCAGTACTGACATGACTTATATCAACGATATTGCTGTCATAGGAGCGGGGGCATCGGGACTGATGCTGGCTGCTGATCTGGATCTTGGCAGCGCCCGGGGCATAGTGCTCGAGGGATCATCACGAATAGGAAGCAAGCTGCTGATGAGCGGGGGCGGACGCTGCAACATTACTCACGGCGGTTCGATCAAGGACTTTGTGAACTGCTACGGGGATGCGGGTCCGGCTTTGAGGCGCTGCCTTTACAGCCACAGCAACCTTGAACTCATGGACTGGCTTACATTGCGCGGCGTGGAGCTCACGGATGAGAACGACCGCATCTTCCCGGCTTCGATGAAGTCGAAAGACGTGCTGGATTTACTGATAGGTGAGGCTGCATGGAACGGATGGCAGATCGAGACTGGCACCAGAGTGTGCGAGCTGAGGAAGGGGGACGTCTGGGAGATCGTTCTCACGAATGATTACGTAGTAAGGTCGCGTAAGCTTGTGATCGCAACGGGCGGGATCACCTATCCTGAGACGGGATCGGACGGATCGATGTTTGAAATGCTTCGCGGGCTCAGCGTGGAGATAACAAAGCCGAGGCCTGCTCTGGCACCTGTTTATGTGGAAGGCTATCCGTATGCGGAGCTTTCGGGGGTGTCACTCTCTGATGTGACTGTGACTGCGTTCGGCAGCGATGCGGCGGGCACATGTAAAGGCAAGGCCGGACGAATGACGGGAGACCTGCTCTTTACTCACAGCGGCTTTTCTGGCCCGGTGATACTCAACATCTCGCGATACGCAGAGCCCGGGCAGATACTCCGGCTGCAATATAATAAGGAGTTCTCTGAGCTGCCTAAGCGCATGCAGCGCATACTCGAAGACCGCGCAAGAGGAGGGTCAGGCGACGTGCGCACAAAGCTGCTGGCGTCGATGCTCGATCACGACGATTTCATTGTTCAAGCTGTGGATGATCGCGGTATGGTCACAGCCGGAGGAGTCGCGCTCTCTGAGATGGATATGAAGACGATGCAGGTGAAGGGCCATGACGGTCTGTATGTGGTCGGTGAAGCGCTGGATGCGGACGGCATCACAGGCGGATATAATCTGCAGATGTGCTGGTCAACGGCCTGCAGCTGCGCAGATGCGCTGAAGAATGATATTGGATAAAAAGAAAGAGCGCCGCTGCTGCCTGGATCAACCGGCTTGCGGGGCGCTCTTTTGATGCATTATATTATCCGAAGGTATTATTCGATACCGAGAACCTTGTAATCCTTGGCTTCCACTGCGTTCTTAAGAACAGCATCGGCTACATCTGCCGACATGGATAACACGGCGGTACCAGCCTCGTGGCTTACCTCGGCGGACTCAACTCCGTCGAGAGCCTCGAGAGCTCCCTTTACAGCAGCCTCGCAGTGCGGGCACATCATTCCTTCGATCTTCATTGTCTTTGTCATCAGTTTTTCCTCACTTTCATTTGTATTGTCTTTATCGCTGACGGTCCCGCCGGCTTTGACGGCAGTCCCTTTTTGACCTGCATCAAAGAGATTGAGCCTGAGCGCGTTTGTGACCACGCAGAAGCTCGACAGACTCATCGCAGCTGCTCCCAGCATAGGGTTCAGCGCCCAGCCGAAGAGGTGATAGTACGCTCCGGCTGCGAGCGGTATCAGGAGCACATTGTAGAAGAAAGCCCAGAAGAGATTCTCGTGGATGTTCTTCAGAGTCTTGCGCCCGAGCCTGACAGCCTTGACCGCATCGGACAGACGGCTGTTTACCAGCACCACATCAGCGGCATCTATGGCCACGTCGGTGCCCGCGCCTATGGCGATCCCCACGTCGGCTCTTGTAAGGGCAGGGGCGTCGTTGATACCATCTCCTATCATGGCGGTACGGCCCTGCTCCATGAGCCTGCGAATGGCTTCCTCCTTGCCTCCCGGCAGCACCTCGGCTATCACTTCGTCGACGCCTACCTCCGCGGCGATGGCTTCTGCTGTTCTCTTCCTGTCGCCTGTCAGCATCACGGTGCGTATGCCCATCTCTCTGAATCCACGTATGGCATCCACGCTGTCTTCCCGGACTGAATCCGCCAGTGCGATCAGGCCAAGGAGTCTGCCGCCCTTTTCGAAGAGCACGGAGGTCTTGCCGGCGGCCGCGAACTCAGCGGTCTCCCTGAGGAGACGGTCGACATCTTCGGATGAGATACCTTGCTCTGTCATGAATGCGGCATTGCCGCCCGCTATGCTCACCGCCTTGGATCCGTCCCAGGTGAAGGCTTTGATGCCGCGGCCCGGGACCTCTGTATAGTCGCTTATCCTGAGAGTCGTGCCTCCGATGTGCTCAGAGACAGCCTTTGCCAGCGGATGAGTCGATCTGGACTCCACTGCAGCGGCTACAGTTATGAGCTCGTCCTTCGGCACTCCATGGCAGGTGAATATATCAGTGACCACAGGGTTCCCGCCTGTGATGGTGCCGGTCTTGTCGAGCGCCGCTATCTCTATGCGTCCCGTCTCCTCGAGCGCTGCGGCGGTCTTGAATAGTATGCCGTTCCTCGCTCCCACGCCGCTTCCGACCATGATCGCGACCGGAGTCGCGAGACCGAGCGCGCACGGACAGCTTATGACGAGGACGGATATGGCTCTGGCAAGAGCGAATCCGGAGTCTTTCCCGACAGCCAGCCAGATGATCAGAGTCAGGATCGCGATGCCTATGACCAGGGGCACGAAGATCCCCGATACGCGGTCTGCGATCTTGGCGATAGGCGCCTTTGTCGCAGCCGCATCGCTGACCATGCGTATGATCTGAGCAAGGGTAGTATCCTCGCCGACCCTGACAGCCTTGCAGCGTATGAAGCCCGACTGGTTGGTCGTGGCAGCCGAGACGCTGTCGCCCGGCTTCTTGTCGACCGGCACGGATTCTCCTGTCAGAGCAGCCTCATTGACTGCCGAATCACCCTCAATTATGACGCCGTCGACAGGGATGTTCTCGCCCGGACGCACCAGGAAGATATCGCCGACCCGAAGCTCGGATACAGGTATCTCAATTTCTATCCCGTCCCTCTCGACAGCAGACGTCTGAGGCGTGAGCTTCATCAGGCTCTTGAGAGCATCCGTCGTCTTGCCTTTTGACCGTGCTTCGAGCATCTTGCCTACCGTGATGAGCGTAAGTATCATGGCGGCGGATTCGAAGTATAGATCGTGCATGTAAGCATGAGCAGTCGCATCATCGCCGGCGGCAACAGCTCCTGTCATGGCGAAGAGCAGATAGACGCTCCAGCCGAACGAAGCCGCGCTTCCCATGGCAACGAGAGTATCCATATTGGGCGCTCCGTGCACAAGGCCCCTGAAACCGCTGATGAAGAACTTCTGGTTGATGACCATGACTATGGCTGAGAGTATCATCTGAATCAGTCCGAGTGCCACGTGATTCCCGTCAAAGAATGCGGGAACAGGCCATCCCCACATCGAATGGCCCATGGAGAAGTACATGAGTACCGCAAGAAAACCGAGAGACCACAGGAGCCTTTTCTTTAAGACCGGAGTCTCTCTGTCCTCGAGCGCAGCCTCATCGGCAGCGAAGGAACTCCCTGCCGCAGACTGCGAACCTGCGTCAGACCTCAGTCTTGCCCCGTAGCCCGCCTCTGTGACGGCGCGGATGACAGCCTCAGGGGATGCGCTTCCTTCCACTCCCATTGAATTCGTAAGAAGGCTGACCGAGCAGGATTCGACACCCTCGACTTTTGATACAGCCTTTTCGACCCGTGCCTGACATGCGGCACAGCTCATTCCGCTAACTGTGTATTGTTCCATTTGATCTCATTTCTCCTTGCCGATCATCTCATCATCTTCTGAAGGGTGGAAACGAGCTCCTCGACGACCTCGTCATTGCCGTCCTTTATGTCATTCCTGACGCATGTGCGTATGTGGTTCGACAGAAGGACCTTGCTGAAGCTGTTGAGAGCTGAGTTGACTGCCGATGTCTGGATAAGTATATCCGGGCAGTACGCGCCGCGCTCGACCATCGCCTTGATGCCGCGGACCTGTCCCTCGATGCGGCTGAGCCTGTTCATCAGATCCTTATACTCCTCGGCGCTGCGCTCCTTGTGCTTTTCGCTGCATGCGCAGCAGTCTTCTGCGACGCCTGTGCTGTTAGTCTTTTCTTTCATGATAAATGCGACCTCACTATCGATTCATATATACCCTGTAGGGGTATCTGCACCCATAATATATACCCGGGGAGGGTATGTGTCAAGCGATTACTGAGCGATCCCCCCCCTCAGGTCTTCAGGTCAGGCGCGGAAACTGTTTTTTTGTGTACAGTTTCGCTTTTTTATTGTAAGAAATGTGAGCTGCATGATAAAATACTCACAATAGTATGAGCATCGTTTTCCTTAGGTGCTCAGCGGCCGGGTGCCGGCCGTAAGTTAGAGAGGGAAGAGGAGAATCAAACAACATGAAAGACTTAAAGCACCTTATCTACTTTGAGGATCTGCTTCAGGAAGCTAACAATGAGCTGATCGGCAAGGCCCAGAAGGAAGGCCTCAAGTGCATCGGCTACATGTGCGAGAACGTTCCTGAACCCCTCCTCAATCTTCCGGGCTGCTTCTCGGCGAGACTGCGCGCACCGCGTACGGGCTCGATCGATGTAGGTACCTACTATCTCACAAGCTTCCTCTGTGAATACTCCAGAGCGATACTTGAGAGAGCACTCGAGGGAGGCTTCAACTTCCTCGACGGAGTCGTCACACCTGACGGCTGCACTATGCTCAACCGCTGCGTAGAGAACATGGACGTTCTCCAGGCGATTGGCAAGGACAAGCCTGGGTTCTTCTTCGACTACATGGAGATCCCTATGAAGGCCGACTATAACGGTCTCGACCTTTACGTGCTCCAGTGCAGGAACCACATCCTCAAGCCGCTTGCTGAGAACTACGGCATCGATGTATCAGACGCCGCGATCCGCAAGGCTGTTGAAGCACACAACAAGGTATGCGAGCTCCTGAGAGCCATCGGCGATTTCAGGAAACTCGACGAGCCTACCATCACAGGCTACGAGTACAACGTGCTCTGCCTTGCAAGCTACGTCGCTCCTAAGCATCTCATCATCGACAAGCTCGAAGATACGCTCAAGGAACTCCAGAAGAGAAAACCTGATGAGAAGCCTTGGTTCAATGCCAGAGTCGTGGTCGTCGGCTCCGAAGTCGATGACACAGACTTCATCAAGATCGTAGAGGACAGCGGCGCCTTCGTATGCGCCGACAGATTCTGCTACGGCTCACTTCCGGGCAGAGATCCGATCGAGCTCAACGATGAAGAGGACGCTCTGACTCAGGTCTGCAGACATTACATGTACAGATGCGAGTGCCCGCGCATGATGGATACTCCTACCATGGACGGACGCCGTGAGTATGTCGCAGAGATCGCCAAAGAGTACAAGGCGGACGGTATCATCTATCAGCAGATGAAGTTCTGTGATCCTTGGGCTTATGAGAGAATGCTCGGATCCCATATCCTCAGAGAGGAATACGGATACCCTGTGCTTGCAGTTGACAGACCGTATGCTATCGGTACCTCCGGACAGATGCGAACCCGTGTACAGGCGTTCATCGAGAGCATCGACATCAAGAAGATTCAGAAGGAGGGCAAGTGATGGCAGTTAAGAAAGCAAAGGTCATGATCAACCCTGAGAAGATCAAGGGTGATACCAGATACGGTGATCTGTATAAACCGGGCGGCAAGGTAAGAAGAC
>JAZUNV010000175.1:0-10839 GCA_045604305.1 Anaerovoracaceae bacterium
AGGCAGAGATCCTTTGGGCTCAAAGCGTAAGTGCTCACGCCGTTCTCATCAGTGTATTCGTGCCTGCACGGCTGCGCGCAGGTGCCTCTGTTGCCGGTACGGCCGCTTCCGCCTCCGGTCACCCTGCTCATCTGGCACTGGCCCGAATAACACATGCAGAGCGCTCCGTGGACGAATATCTCGACGTCCATGTCATAAGGCGCAGGCGCGCAGTGCCTTGCCAGGCTCCGTATCTCCTCAAGTGATAATTCCCTCGCCGGCACCACCCTGCTGAAGCCCAGCCTGGCAGCCGTATCCAGTGCCTCAACATTGTACAGAGTGCCCTGAGTGGAGAGATGGAGAGGCAGGTCCGGCAGATACTTGTGGAGAAGCCTTGCAAGCCCCATGTCCTGTATGATCACCGCATCCACGCCTATCCCGTAGATATAATTGCAGTATTCAAAAGCCCTGGCAAGCTCGGCATCGCTCACCAGAGTGTTTATCGTCATGTAAACCTTGACGCCGTGCGCATGAGCGTAATTGATCGCATCAGGAAGTTCTTCGTCGCTGAAGTTATCGGCGAATATCCTGGCATTGAACGCCATGCCTCCCATGTAAACGGCATCCGCACCGCCGTTTACCGCCGCTATCAGATGCGGCTTGCCTCCCACCGGGGCCAACAGTTCCGGTTTCTTCATCGTTACATACCCCTTTTCCGGTCTGTTATCGAATTCTTTTATCCATGACCCATTGTATTGATAAATCTTTGAATATGCAAGCACAGCCGAACCGGCCTCTATGATCCACCCAATATGCCCTCATTTGTGTAATAACCTCGGACCAACGTACCATATTTACGTCTTCGTCCGAGAGCTTCTCACTGAACCTGCTCTTGAGTTCTCGGACCGGCACACCGTATTTTCGTCTTCGTCCGAGAGCTTCTCACTGAACCTGCTCTTGAGTTCTCGGACCAACGTACCATATTTACGTCTTCGTCCGAGAGCTTCTCATTGAACCTGCTCTTGAGTTCTCGGACCGGCACACCATATTTTCGTCTTCGTCCGAGAGCTTCTCATTGAACCTGCTCTTGAGTTCTCGGACCGGCACACCATATTTGCGTCTTCGTCCGAGAACCAAGCATTGAAAGCGGAAATAGATACGGCCTGAAGATGATGCCTGATTCGCAGAGAGTGAATGCGGCCGCTCTCTCAATGACTATGACGGGGATTTCAGTTACATGGTTTGGTCATAGTCACCGGAGCTGGTGTCCTGACGAAATGACTATGACGGGAAGCTCGGTTACATGGATTTGACATAGTCACCGGAGCAGATGTTGAACAAAACAACCCGGACCGGTCTATAGATGATGGCTGTAAGCCCGGAGGCGAGAACTCCCGCAAGAAAGCTCAGAAGCACTCCGTGACGGCGTACCGACAACATGTATTTAATGTGAACCACAACGTAAACCGGGTTGATAATATCCGGAGCAAGTATTAAACTTAATACAAGATTCGAAACCGTTAAACGGTCATATAGAGAAAGAAGGCGGAAATGAGTACTAAGGAAACAGTCCTCGAGCTGTTTGAAAAGAACAGAGGCTTTTTCATATCAGGGGAAAAGATCGCTAAAGACCTTAATGTCTCAAGGACAGCCGTATGGAAAGCCGTAAAGAAGCTTCAGAAGGAAGGGTACGAGATAGAGGCTATCACAAACCGGGGTTATTGCCTCGCAAAGAATTCTGACATATTGTCAGTCCAGGGTATCAGGAATCATTTGAGTCCGCTTTGCAGCGGTCTCAGGCCTGATGTTTTTATTTCTGTGGATTCCACCAACAACATCTGCCGCCAGAGAGCTAATCTCGGTGAAGATGAAGGATATGTCGCGATAGCAGGCGCTCAGACCAGCGGTAGAGGCCGCATGGGCAGGAGCTTCTACTCCCCTTCCGATACGGGGATATACATGAGCATACTACTCAGGCCTGTCAGATTCCCGGGCGCTCAGGTGCTCAGACTGACCACCATGGCTGCAGTCGCAGTTTGCGAAGCCATCGAATCCATGTCAGACAGCAAAGCCGACATCAAATGGGTCAATGACATATTCATCGATGGAAAGAAAGTCTGCGGCATCCTCAGTGAGGGCTCATATTCCCTTGAGGATGGCAGTATCGATGCAGTCGTCGTAGGCATAGGCATCAATGCATATACGCCTAAGGAAGGCTTCCCTGAGGAGATAGCCGACATAGCCGGCAGCGTGTTCGAAAGCTCCGGCGCCGGCAAGCGCAATCATCTGGCTGCTGAGGTCCTCAACAGATTCATGTACTATTACACCGGAAAGTCCGGTGTCGATCACATGGTCTCGTACAGAAAACGTTCGATCGTACTCGGCAAGGATATCGAGTTCACAAAGCACGGCAAGACCTACAAAGCACACGCCGTCGACCTTGATGAGAACGGAGGTCTCGTCATCAGATACGAGGACGGGCGCGAGGATCTCCTCGATTCCGGAGAGGTAAGCATCGTAGGCATCGAAGCCTGATATGACCGGATCGCCCTGAAACCCGCGTAAATAAAATCACAGTTCAGTAAGCTCACCGGACTGTGATTTTTTGATTCCTATTTTTGCTATATGCTCATTGTCATGTGCTGAAGCAGGCTCAGATCCTCTCGATCACGACCTCTCTGGTACCGATGCCGTCTGAGAGTATGCCCTTGAAGATCACCTCTGCCCTCTTGTCAGCTTCCTCGAGCAGCCCTTTCTCGGCCGCATTCTTCTCTGCGTCCTTCTTGGCTTCGATCAGAGCCTGCTTGGTAGCCTCCTTGCGGTCCGTCTTGAAGAGCGAGATCTTGTTGTCATAGAACTCCAGTGAATCCGGATCTATGCTGATATCCTGTATCTCCGCCTTCGGGACCTTCACGATCACCTCGTCGTCCGTAACAGTGATATCCACCTTGTCGAGGTCGAAGCCTGCACTGATAACGGCCTCGTACTTCATCGAAAAGCCGTTCTTGTTGATGAGCGGCACGCTGCCCTCGCTGAAACGGGCTATGCCGGTATAGTAGTTCTTCGCAGTGGTCAGCTCAGATGATTCCTCAAGTCTCTCCATGAGGCCCTGAGCATCGACCTTAGGCTGATTCTTCATGTGCATGTAGTACCAGCCGCCCCCTGCTGCGATTACCAGGAGAAGTAGGAGTATTATTATCGCCATTATCTTTTTCATGAAGAACCGTCCCCTTTCTATTGTGTATCCAGTCTCTGTCGTTCAACCAGATCGGCGAAGAATCCGCCCCTCTCTATCAGTTCATCGTAATTTCCGTCTTCGATTATCGTTCCGCCGTCCAGCACGAGTATGCGGTCGCAGTGTTTTATAGTCGACAGTCTGTGAGCTATCACTATGCGCGTGCACCCCATGTTGTCAAGTGCATCGGACACCTGCTTCTGCGTCTTGTTGTCGAGAGCGGAAGTCGCCTCATCGAACATCAGCAGCTTCGGCCTTGGCGCTACAGCACGGGCTATCATTATGCGCTGCCTTTGCCCGCCGGATATGCCGCCCTGACCTTCACTGATCACGGTGAACATGCCCATAGGCATCTCGCGTATATCATCCGCTATGCCGGCTTTTTCCGCAGCTTCCCAGGCATCATCGAGAGTCAGCTCCGGATTCGTTATTACGATATTGCTGTATATGTCTCCCTGAAAGAGTCCGCTTGACTGCATCACGGATCCTATATTGCGCCTGAGCGATCCCGGATCAAGGCTGTTGATATCCTTGCCGTCGAAGTATATGGCTCCCTTCTCAGGAGTTTCGAATCCCAGAAGCAGCCTCATTATGGTCGATTTGCCGCAGCCTGTCTTACCTACTATGGCGACGTACTCTCCCGGGCTGACTTTGAACGATACGTCCTTGAGCACATACGGTGTATCTTCGGTATAGCGGAACGATACATGATCCATCTCCACTCCGCCAGATATCTGTGTCACGATCTCCTTGCCTGCGGCAGTCTCCGGCTCCGAGCTCAGGAAAGGCTCCGCCATCTCCAGTATAGGTCTGATCTGAGCAGCTGACAGGGCTGTCTGAGACAGCACCATGAACGCGCCCATAACCATGCCGTACGCCGACATGAACGCGAAGTATGAAGACTGGCTGATGCCGCTGTCGATCGCCATGTAGTAGAGCACTATGGTGGATATGAGGCTGATGCCCAGGTTGATAACGCTGTTGATCTTGATGAATAACGGCGGATCATAAAGAAGCTCCGCCTCCTGCGAGTAATGCTTAAGCCATCTCGCGAACACCCTCTTCTCGGCTCCTGCGAGCTTTATCTTCTGGACTCCGGAGATCATGGCATAAGCCATTCCGGATTCCTCGGCCGAGAGCTCCAGCTCCCTGCGGGTGATTCTCATCTGCACCATGGCAGTCATGGTCGAGAATATGACTGTTATCAGTATGATTATAAGTGACGGGATCACGAGTCTGCGCGCGAACTTGAATATCTGTGTAACATACAGCAGCGATGATAAAGAAGTGAGCGCTGAAGACATGACCATACCCATGAGTATGGTACACAGCTGGCTTACAGACATCGCACGACTCTTGAGTTCTCCCGGGCTGTATTTCCTGAAGAAGCTGGCCGGAAGCGACATGAGCCTTATCATCATGGACGACTGCACGCCGACAGAAGTCTTGATATCCAGCCTCTTGCCCACCATGCCCTGGATGCTCATCATCATCTGGGAAGATACGGATACTGCTATCAGGCAGACCGCTGCTCCGATAAGCGCAGTCCGGCTGCCGCTGTTGAGCACCGGGCCTGTAATTGCCTTTGTGATGCGCGGCATCAGCAGGTTGATGAACGTCATCGTAAGCGTAGCGGCGATGACCATGACATAATCACTCATGGAGATACAGCTGCGCATGTAGTTGAGCAGATCGACTATGCCGAGTTTTTTCTGAGGCAGAGGTTTATAGAAAACCAGCGCCTGAGTATGGATCTTCCCGGCATTGCTCTTATTTATCCTGACGTTCTGTCCTGTGTCAGGATCTTTGTAATAGTAGCCGCTGACATTATGCGGCAGGAGCGCCACCGGAGTTGCTTCCCCGAGTCTTCCGATCATCGGGCCGTAAGCATCCCTGTACCACCCCTCAGTAAGCTCTACTTCCCTGTACATTATGCCGTAAGGTCTCAGAGCGTAATCCAGCGCCTCTATCGGCTCCGTGATGCCGTCCGGTATTTCTACGGGCTTCAGGTGATAGTACTTCAGCAGCTCATCTATCACGTTGCGCGTGATGATGTGTTCATCGCTTATCTTCTGGGCGTTCCTCTCGCCCATAACGACTCCGGCTATCTGAAAGAAGGATTCTTCTAGAAGCTGGTCATCGGCAAAGCGTCTTTCTTCGATCTGGTTTTCAAACCAACCCATAAGCCTCCTCCTTTCTATTCATTGGCAACGAGGTCGGCATATGCGCCGTCGAGTTTCATGAGTTCACTGTGGGTGCCTCTCTCGACCACCTTGCCGTGATCAAGCACAATGATCTCATCACAGTCTCTTATGGTGGAGAGTCTGTGAGCTATCACTATGCATGTGATCCCTCTGTTTTTGATGGAATTAACGACTTCATATTCGGTCCTGGCGTCAAGGGCGCTCGTCGCCTCGTCCAGGATGATGATGGTAGGATCCTGAGACAGCACGCGCGCGATCTCAAGGCGCTGTCTCTGCCCTCCCGACAGATCTCTTCCGCCGCTGGTCAGCTTGTGCTGATATCCGCCCGGAAGCTGCACTATATCTTCATGGATATTGGCATCGCGCGCTGCCATTATCATTTCAAAATCAAGGATGGTATCATCCCACATCTTGATATTATTTGCTACTGTGTCTTCAAACAGGATTATGTCCTGATCGACCACCGCAAGCGAGCCCGACACTATGTCGCGCGGGTATGAGCTCATCGGCTTGCCGTCGAAGAGTATCTCACCGCTCCACGGCTGATGTAGTCCTGACACGAGCTTGGATATCGTGGATTTGCCGCAGCCTGAAGCGCCCACCAGAGCGATCCGGTCACCCGTCCTGAGAGAGAGTGAGAAGTCACTTATGAGAGGCGGCTCCAGCCTGGAGTAACCGAAAGTAACGTTCTTCAGCTCAACATTGCCCCTCAGCTTCGCCACGTCCACTGCATCCTCGATATCCGCGGTCCGTACCAGGCACGGATCATCCGGGTATTCCATGACATCATCGATACGTTCCATCTCGGTACGCATCTCCTGTATAGTCTGCCCTGCGGTCACCATCGTCATAGCCGGTGTCATGAACGCAGTCAGGAAGCCCTGGAACATGGTGACAGCACCGAGTGTGAAGCGGCCCTCCATCGTCAGCCAGATACCGAGTATGAGCACTACATAACTGGCAAGAGTGGTGAAGAACACCGGGATCATTCCGAGATACAGATTGGTCTTTTCGTTCTTGACCTCCTGAGCATTGACCGACGCCTGATAGCCTGCCCATTTGCGGAAGAAGCCGTTCTCCGCACCGCTGGCCTTGATCGTTTCGATCATCTCTATGCCCGTAACGGTCGTTGCCTCCAGCTTGCCCATGTCACGCAGCTGGACGCGCATTATATTGATCCTCTTGGAGGATATGATGCGGGACAGCACTATATTGAGCGTAAGCACGGCTATACCTATCGTCGTGAGCATCACGCTCTGCCTCAGCATCAGCACGAGGTAGAACACCATCATCACGGTATTGAGAAGCAGAGGTCCGAAGGTCTGGACCAGTATATTGGCTATCGATGCATTCATCGTCTGTCTCGACTGTATGTCTCCGGCGAGACGCTGCGAGAAGAATTCCATCGGCAGTCTCAGGACCTTCCACATGTATGATGAATTGCCGATGACGGCCATCTTGCCGTTTATCTTGAGCGAGTATATGGCCTGGGCCCATGCTACTATCAGCTCGACGGCAGCAAAGCCTGCCAGTATCGTTATGAACGGAATGAGCCAGTCAGGATTCCTGCCGCTCAGCAGCCTGTCCATGAACACTCTTGAAGTGGCTGAGTTCACTATGCCGAAGAGGTAGCTGATGGCAGTAGTGAGCATCACAAATGCGACGGCAGCACCGGCTCCCGCAAGTCTCTTCTTTGCGAATTCGATCGTGCTCCTGCGCTTACCGCTCGGCTCAAAGTCCTCTCCCGGTTCAGGTACGATGACCACGCCGGTAAAGGCCTCGTCGAACTCCTTCCAGCTCACCTTGACTGTGCCGCGGGCCGGGTCATTTATATATGCGTTGTCCCCCTTGAATCCGTTAAGGACCACGAAGTGGTTCATGTTCCAGTGGATTATGCAGGGGAACTTTCCTTCTTCCTTAAGGGCCTCAGGGCTCATCCGGAACGCGCTTACCTTGAAGCCGTAGTTCTCGGCTGCCAGGTAAATGTTCTTGGCCTTCGAGCCGTCGCGGGACACTCCGCAGTCCTGTCTGGCCTGCTCGAGAGGGACCCACTTACCGTAATAAGCCATGACCATGCAAAGAGCAGCCGCTCCGCACTCCAGTGCCTCCAGCTGCATCACAACGGGTACCTTAGCCACTCCCCTGGTCAGCGTCGGTCTGACCTTATTTCTGTTATGTACTTGCCTGACCTCTTCCGCCATTTATGCCTCAATCATAGCTGTTCATCAGGAAATCTATAGGATGGGTCTCCTCTGTAACGACGTATCCGTCATAGCCGCCGTTCGGCAGATCCAGTTCCGCAATTGCGACTTGCCTGCCGTAATCGTCGACTGCCACCGATGCGATCCTGGAGTAGCGCGAAGCCACCCTGACCTGCATGCCCTCCCGGAGATCGCTGCCGTCATTCACGACGATATCAGCGAGATGATCATTGACCTTTATCTTCGCAGGCGATCTGGTCTCGAGCGTCCCCGTGCATGACCACGCCAATACACCGGCCATTAATACGATGACCGCGATGAGTATGGCCCATATCCCCGGATTGGTCACATGCAGATAGTCTGTGAGCTGCTCCGGTGACGAGATGCGTTCTATAGTCTTCTTCCTGAATATCGATTGTTTCTTTTCTTCCATAGTAACTTACCTGTCGTATGAAATAAGCCTACGTTAACTTTTATTATACAAGAAATCAGCGCAGTGTTGTTCTATTATTTCCGGGATGACCCTTCCATTGAGCGTTCCATCATATCCATTACCTCGAATACAGGCCTTCCTTTGTTCTCATCGATGATGCGCCCGAAAGATCCCAGCACGACGCAGACTCTTGCAGACAGCTCATCCAGCCTCCTGCGGTATGCCTCATCGCTCTCTCCCTCGCTTCGCGGCACGTAATTCTCAAGCCTGCCGCCGCAGTATCTGCCATCCTGATCTATACCGAGGAACTTCCTTTCGAGTTCTTCGTCAAGTCTGCCCAGAGCCGCGTAGAGGCCCGTCGCATCCGCGACCAGCTCATCCCATACGGCGTCTATCATGTCAGGGTAAAGCTTCCTGCATATGACATGAGTGCATTCGTGATACAGCCTTATATCGCGCGATACATCCAGCCACTCCTCATCACTCATGCCAGCCTCTGCGGCGCTCACATTGCTGTAAGGACCACGCGAAAGCACTATAAGGCAGTCAAGGTAATTCTTCTTATCGGCCGTAAAGCGCCTGAACTCGGCATTCATGTCAGGATCGGCATTGCCCTGCTCCTTCTGTTCCTTTTCGTACGCTTTCATATGCGCATGTATCCGTGGCCAGTTGAATGCATAGATCGTGGAAGCCCCCATAGTCGGAGGGACTTCTTTACCCGGCCCTGCCTTCGCAGCCATCATGTCTCTTACGAAGACTTCGAAGTCATGTCTGTCAAACAGCGACACGACCCTGACAGGACCTGCCGGGGTATCCACCATCTCAAGACGGTCTCTTTCATCCATGCGAAAATGAGACAGATCAGAAGTGTCTGCTCTGTCCCCTTTCAATACGATCGATCTGTACTTCTCTGTATCTTCCCGGTCCGGGTCGAGATACAGCTGCGGATATATCTCCGCCAGTCCTTCAATACAATGCCTCAACGCGCCTAACCCCATTTGATAGTGTCAGAAAGCTTCATAGTTTCCTTGCCTTCATCTCTGACGGAGCCTATGCTGCCCGGGACAAAGATGCCTTCATCCAATACGCGCCGTGCCAGATTTGCAACATATGACGAGTTGATGAATTGCGGTCCGTATTTTCCTCCGGCCACGTTCTCGAGTTCGTCCAACTCCAGCTCGACCTTCTTTACGTCGGCTCCGGTCAGAGCCTGTCCCAATTCTCTGATCTCAGACATGCTCAGTTCAACTCCATGATCGCTGAACCACTTCCTTGCGTCCTCCGGTCTCTCAACAGCCGCCATCTCTCTTACGAGCTGAGCGTCTGCAAAGATCTCCTGCAGGCCGCGTATGTTTGCCCTGATTTCCTGTCCCTTTTTCTCCAGCTTGCCCCTCAGAGCTTCCTTATGTTCATTGTTCTCAAACTTTGCCCCCCGCAGGAGCTGCTCAATTCTTTCCTCGTTCATATTATTATCACCATCCCCATCTCTCGTTACTTGTATTTATCTCTTATACAAATGATCCCGGATATGGAGACATCACTCTATCAGCCCCCGGCATTTTGCCAGAAGCCTCTGGTATCTCTTGTTGACAGCCTTGACGTTGAGGCCCAGCAGTTCAGCGATCTCGGCATCCTTGAGTTCCATAGCATAGCGCAGATTGAGGAATTCCCTCTCCTCTTCGCTGAGCTTCGAATACAGTCTCATCACTATCTCTCTGTCTTCGATCTCTTTGTGCATATCAGACCCGTTGTCCGCAGGCTCGTAGTATTCCGGCATATCCGCACGCTTCCTGTATGAAGCCGATCTCACCATGTTGACAGCCTGGTTGTGAGCGATGCGGGACAGCCATGTCACTACAGAAGCCTTCGCAGGATCGTAGCTGTCATAATGTGTGTACGCCAACATGAAGGTCTCCTCGACAACATCCTCGGCATCATCCCTGTTGAGCAGGATGGTGAAAGCGTACTTGTAGATCCTGTTGTAGTATTTCTCGTATACAGTTGCGAAGTCCGGCTTCACCGGAAATTGCATCATATTGTCCATCAGTGTCATTCCCCTCATGATCACGGCAACGCCGCATACATAAAATATTATACAACAAAATGCACCGAATAGGATAAAGAGACGGCCATTTTTCAATTAAGAACAATGACCGTCCCGTTTTACCCTATTGCCTTATTACCTTTTACCGTATTCACCCTATTACCCTATTATCTTATCGACCCCGGCCGGATCATCTGGCTTCGGATCTGTATATGAGCTTCTCTCCGTCGCTGTCGCAGATCAGCTTCTGGCCATCGAGTATGGTGCCTCTGATGATGCCTTCCGCCACCTCGGTCTCGACGTGCTTCTGCAGATATCTCTTGATAGGCCTTGCGCCGTAGTGAGGATCGTACGCCTCATCGGCTATGAACTCAAGAGCCGCGTCTGTCAATTCAAGATCGATATCCTTGTCCTCAAGCCTCTCACGGATGTCTGCGATCTGGAGCTCTATGATGCCCTTGATCTGCTCCTTTGTAAGAGCGCTGAAGATTATGATGTCGTCTACACGGTTTAGGAACTCAGGCCTGAAGCTCTGACGAAGCTGTCCGATGACTCTCTCCTTGACATCTTCGGCTATGCTGCCGTCATCTGTCATATTGTCTATCAGTTCCATGCTTCCTATGTTGGAAGTCATGATGACTATGGTGTTCTTGAAGTCGACCGTCCTGCCCTGGTTGTCCGTGAGACGTCCGTCATCGAGCAGCTGCAGGAGTATGTTGAACACATCCGGATGCGCCTTCTCT
>JAZUNV010000176.1:0-2575 GCA_045604305.1 Anaerovoracaceae bacterium
CTTCTGCCAGGGACATGAACGACTTCAACGACGACATCATGATCCTCACAGCCACTTCGGGAGATACAGGCAGCGCAGCCATAGCGGGCTTCAGCGATGTGCCGGGCACCGGCATCGTCGTATTCTACCCTCACGGCGGAGTCTCGGATACACAGCGTCTCCAGATGGTGACACCGGCAAGCCCTAACGTCACCGCCTGCGCTATACGCGGCAATTTCGATGATGCTCAGACCGGAGTCAAGAAGCTCTTCAGGGAGATCCCTCATCCGGTGAGAGGAGTCGCTCTTTCGAGCGCCAACTCTATAAATATCGGCAGGCTCGTGCCTCAGATCGTCTATTACTTCTCGGCATACGCCCAGCTGATCGAAAAGGGAGTGATAAAGGAGGGCGACAAGGTCGACTTCGTAGTCCCGACCGGCAACTTCGGTGATATCATGGCTGGCTGGTACGCATTAAAGATGGGCCTTCCTGTAGGCAGGCTCGTATGCGCGTCCAACAGGAACGATGTCCTCACGGACTTCCTTAAGACCGGCCGCTATGACAGGAAGCGCGATTTCTACAAGACCACTTCCCCTTCGATGGACATACTCGTTTCGAGCAATCTCGAGCGCCTGCTCTGGTACATATGCGGGCCTGAGCACACCCTCGCATACATGAAGCAGCTCGAGGAGAGCGGAGAGTATCAGATCAGTGATGAGGAGCTCTCAGAGATACAGAAGGTATTCACCGGCATCTACTCCGATGATGCAGAGGGCGCCGCAGCCATCAGGGGAGTCTTCGGATCGGATCACTACCTCATGGATACCCACACCTCCATCGCCTGGGCGTGCATGGAGAAATACAGATCCGGAGAGGCTGCTGAGGGAAGCGATGCAGCTGCCACGGTCGTGCTCTCGACCGCTTCGCCTTACAAGTTCTCGGCCGCAGTGCTCGAGGCCCTGGGCGAGGAGCTCACCGGAAGCGATGAAGACAATATGGAAAAGGTCCGTGAGATCACCGGCGCAGCCGTGCCGTCAGGTCTCGCAGGCATATTCAGCAAGCCTGTCAAGCATAAGGATGTCATCGAAATCAGTGAGATGAAGTCTTACGTTATTGATAAATGCACTAAATAAAGGTAATATATATGGAAGGTAAATACCTGATCGTAGACAAGGCACTTCTGCCGTCATATTGTGAGAAGGTCTCCCTCGCCAAAGAACTGCTGGATGAGGGCAAGGCCGCTGATGTAAGCGAAGCCGTCAGGATGGTCGGCATATCCCGCAGTACTTTCTATAAGTACAGGGATATGATCAGAGAAATAAGCACAGTCTCTATGGGCCGTCATGCCATCATCTCAATGATGATGCGCCACAGGGTCGGCACCCTTTCTTCCGTGATAAACATCATCTCAAGCTACGGTTTCAGCGTATGGACCATCACCCAGAATCCTCCCGTAGACTCCAAGGCCAACGTGGTCATCACTCTTGAGCTTGGAGAGGATCCTAAGAAACTCGACGCCATGTTGAGAGAGATCACAGATACACCAGGGCTGTCCCGCGTGCAGCTTCTTGGAATGGATTAGGAGGATCAATGGATTTCAAGCAAATAGAAGCTTTTGTGAATGTCGTAAGGTATAAGAGCTTCAGCAAGGCTGCTGACGCTACCTTCTTCACTCAACCCACCATCAGCACCCACATCAGGAATCTTGAGAAAGAACTGGGAGTCAAGCTGCTCGACCGCAAGAGCAGGGTCGTTGAGATGACTCCTCAGGGAAGCAAGTTCTATAAGTACGCCGTTGAGATGATCAATGCAAGGGCGCAGGCTTTTGACGCGCTCAATGACAACAGCGAGAGCGTCGAAGGCATACTCGAGATACAGACATCGTCCATCCCCGGCGTGACCTTCCTCCCGGATCTCCTCGCAGGATTCCGCAGCCAGCATGTAGGGATACAGTACTATGTATCGATGTCGGACACTCAGATGGCAGTGGAAAACATCATCGAGCGCAGAGGCGAGATCGGTTTCGTGGGCGAATACGTATCGAATGCTTCCGTGGAATGCATCAAGCTCATAAGCGACAAATCTGTCATGATCGCGCCGAAGTCTTACGACATAGCATCGGAGATCGAGCTTTCGGAGGCTCTCTCCTTCCCGTTCATCTGGCGTGAGACCGGCTCAGCGACACGCAGGTCATTTGAATCCGCAGCCCAGGCTCTCGGAGTCGCCAAGGATGAATTCGAGGTGGCCGCTCTCATTAACGACATGGACGCCATCATACGTTCAGTCGAGGCCGGACTCGGAGCCGCGATCATTTCGGAAAGGGTCGCATCCACACTCGGAGACAGGGTCAGGGTCATCAGAATAAAGGACTTCAACGAAGACCGGAGCTTCTACATGATCAGGCTGAGGAGCATATCGCTCTCGCCTGCGGCGGAAGCCTTCTCCGAATACGTCAAAAATACAATGGCTCCGGGCGAATAGGCCCGGAGCTTTATTCATTCGCTCACGATAGCTCGACAGCTCGTGTCCATATTGCGGCGGCGTTATGTCCATCTGCGAGAGTCCTCGAAAGCCCGAAGCACAAGCCGTTCCGTCG
>JAZUNV010000177.1:0-22111 GCA_045604305.1 Anaerovoracaceae bacterium
CCTGAAAAATCCCAATCTTTTCAAACCCTCGACCGCCTTTTCAATAATACGGGGCTTGTTTGAGTGCTCCAATCTCACAATTATCTGAAAACCTCAAATTGCTCGAAAAAAGTGCTTGACTTTTACTTAGCAGGCTACGTTACGTTACGTTGAGGATGGGGGATTTCTTGCTGGTTTTCGTTAAATGAATCATGATCTGTCGTAATGTCATATCCTGTGACCTGTTCTCAACATACAGGACCGGAGATCCGATCGGAACGCAGGAATTCCTGCTTATAGACACTAAGACCTGGGAATATGAAGGAATCAAATGAACTGACATGAATGAGAAGAGTCAACAGCTATATGATATGATGCTTCGAAAAGGTTATCCCGAAGAATTCTCCAGGCTGATTTGCCTTGAAATGAACACAGACTTCGTATGGCAGGGATACATTCATAAAGGGCAGCACCTTCAGTCTTGAACTTGAAGAATACTACAAGATGGAGTTTGATTTTGCGATAGAGGATTCGCCGGCAGCATTTAAGTTCTTTGATCATATGCCGAAGCTGAAGGTTATGGTTTATGACCGCCCCTGGAATCGATCGTGTGAGTTCCCCGGAGAGCGGTATCACAGATGTTTCAGCTGGGATGAGATAAAAAACCTTATGAAAAAATGATAAATGGGTTCAACCTTCTTCAAATCCGGTAACAGAATAGGAGGTCTTTCTGAGCGCTTCAGCAAAGTCGCGCTCAGTTTTTTTATTTTTGGATAAGCCAAAAAGTCATAAGCAAATTTACTGTAATAGTATGGAAAAATAATGGTGCGAGTGCTATAGTTATTTTATTGACAATTAGTCAATCTGCCGAACTGACAACAAGAATCGGCGATAAATGAACACCAAATTGGGAAAGGAGATTATACCATGGGCGATATGTTTTGTCTTAAAGGAAAAGTAGCACTGGTTACGGGAGGATCTTCAGGTCTTGGAGTACAGTTTGCAAAAGCTCTGGCTGAGCAGGGCGCAGATATAGCTATTTGCGCACGCCGTATGGAGAAGCTTGAGGCTGTAAAGGCAGAGATAGAAGCGATGGGCGCTAAGTGCTTTGCAGTCAGGTGTGATGTACTCGACACACAGCAGATCAAAGATATGGTAGCAGCAGTGGAAAAAGAATATGGCAGGATCGATATACTGATCAATAATGCCGGAGTAGGCGCTGCTGACCCTGCGGCCGAAATGAGTGACGAAACCTGGCAGAAGGTAATAGGTACAAATCTGAATGCTGTTTACTATGTCGCTCGTGAGGTCGGAAAAGTCATGATCAAGAACGGATATGGCAAGATCGTAAATCTCGGCTCTCTGCATTCTGAGGTTGCAATGCCGCCGGCTACATGGCCTGTACCTGCATACGCTGCAGCAAAGGGCGGAGTCAAGATGCTGACTAAGGCGCTTGCTGTAGAATGGGCTAAATTCGGGATCACTGTAAATGCCATTGGACCTGCATATTTCAATTCAGAGATGACGAGTTCCGTGCTCGAGTCAGGTGGATTTGATGCCATAGCTCAGGCATACTGCCCAATGGGTCGTGCAGGCAAAGAGGGCGAACTCAACGGCGCGGTGATCTATTTTGCATCCGATGCTTCCTCGTACACGACAGGACAGCTCCTCTGCATTGACGGAGGATGGACTGCTATGTAGGATCAGGAATTCAGCCTGTATACAGAAAGTCTGTATACCGCGTCAGCGGATATTCTCTTTTATATAACTGATCAGGGAGCGGGCGAGAGGGCCCGCTTCTTTGATTGACCTGATCCCTATACCAAGGGATCTGTATGACTCGGGATCGAGCATTCTGTAATCATAGTTTCCCGCGAACCTTTCGAGCGTCAGTTCGGGAAGAATGGATATGCCAAGTCCGTGCTGGACCATGGAAAGCACGGCAAAGTCATCTTTGGAGCGGTATCTGACCGATGTATCAAGCCCGGCATCCAGCAGTATCCTGTTGGCATCCGTATCATATTCGCGGTAAGTCATGATGAGAGGGTAATGCTGCAGTTTTTCTACAGGAACATAATCATAAGATCCCAGCTCGTGGCCGGGAGGGAAAACAACTACCATCGGATCATCGAGAATGTGAATGAAATCTACTTCATTGTTTTCCGGTTCACTCATCAGAGCCAGATCCAGATCCCCGGTGAGCAGACCTCGAAGCATCTCTTCCTGTCCGCTTTCCACTATGTTGAATTCTACCTCGGGATAGGCATTCTGATAGTATCCGATCACCTGAGGCAGCCATGTCGATGAAGTGCTCACATATGAACCGATGCGTACAGATCCTCTGTGAAGGCCCCGGATCTCGTCAGCTTCCTGGAGAAATCTTTCTTCCTGCGCTGCCATCGCACGCATAGCCGGTATGAGCAGCTTTGCTTCACTTGTTGGTTCGACGCCTTTCTTGGTCTTGATGAGAAGCGGGATACCGAGTTCTTCCTCGAATGACTTCATCATCTGAGTCAGATTGGACTGCGTATATCCCAGGATCTCTCCTGATCTGGTGAAGCTTCCGCTGTCGATCGAAGTGAGAAAAACCTTTACCATCTTGAACGTATTCATTACAGCCTCTCTTCCTGCGGATAGAATGATTTTCAATGCATATTCTATATGTTAGAAAAATTAATATCAACTATCATAACTATTAATTTTTCATTTATCTGGCCGCGGGTTATATTGATACCAGAAAGAAAGACCTGAAAGGTCATGCAGATAATCATCATAAAAAAGGAGGCACAAAATGGATATTCTCATCACAATGGCTTACACGGCACTCATGACATTCATTGCAGTCAAGGTAACTGAGCATGTTCCGACGGAGCGCAATAAGAAGAAATAGACCTCTATACAAATCAATAGCATATGCGGGAGCGATGGCGGCGATTCGCTGCCGTCGCTCTCCGCATAAACAGGTAGAGGTGATCGTATGCAATTGATTGAATGGAGGGGGAAGCAATGAGAAAAGCTCTGGGGGAGCTTCGGAGGGATCCTGTTCAATATAGCACTCGTTGCGGCTGCACTGACTACAGCGGTAGGAGCGGTGTCTTCAACTTCAGGGATATGGGAGGAGATCCTCCTTGAGAAGAATAAAAAAGTATTTACTTACAGGAATTTCTGCATCGCATCCTGTGCGCTGTCGTGTGTTGTCTCGTTTGCCGATCTCGATACTATAGTCAGGGTGATTGGGCCGGTACTGGACGCGTGCTACCCGGCGGCCATCGTTATAGCTATGTACTATTGCCTGTGCCGGAAACCATATGACCCGGTAAGACTTAAGGCCGGAAAATCTTCAGCTCCGTGAATACCAGTAACCATCTCAGGGCTCTTTGCTTGCAACGGTTTCGGGCTCTATGAGCTCAGAGAGATCATTATCTCTTAAGTAATACAAACCGCAGCATGCAATATGTTAATATATGTTCCAGATAAGTACACATAAGAGATACAAGGGAAATCGAAAGGGATTGGAACTCAATTACTAAAGGGGGAAGCACATGAAATCGATTCTTATAAAAGATACTACACGTGAAGAGAGAGAACAGATCGTCCGTCAGGCTCTCTGGGGCGATTGCGGGATCGACTGTGAATTCTGCTCGGGATGTGATAATCGCGGCGGAGGAACGATAGATTCTCTGTACAGACCATACATTGATGGAGAGAAAGAGATCAGCGAGATCAACGCAGAGTATCGCTCTCCGTTTGTACGCGGATAGAGCGCAGCATATGACAAGGACAGATACGGTTTGAGGAGGGAAAAGGGATGAAGCAATATATAGTAGATGCATTTACCGGCGAGCCGTTTGCAGGCAATCCGGCAGCTGTGTGTGTAATGGATGAGTGGCCGGCTGACGAGTCGATGATGAAGCTGGCAATGGAGAACAATCTTTCAGAGACGGCTTACATAGTAAAGGAAGAACAGGGATACCATCTGAGATGGTTTACACCCGGAACGGAGGTCGAGCTCTGTGGTCATGCAACATTGGCATCTTCTTTTGTGATACTGAATTACTACGAACCAGGCAGTGATATGGTCTGCTTCAACACCTTAAGTGGTGTTCTCAGGATCAGGAGAAACGGGGATCTCTATGAGATGGACTTCCCGACGGATGATCTTAAGGAGATACCTGTAACGGATGAGATGGAAGCAGCTTTTGGGGTGCGCCCGGTAAAAGCCATGCTCGGGATGGATCTTAACTGTGTTTTTGAGTCCGAAGAGCAGGTGAGAAGCATGGCTCCCGACCAGACCCTTCTCATGAAGCTGGAAGGACGGCTTCAGAATGCAACGGCAAAAGGCAAAGATGCGGATTGTGTATCCAGAAGCTTCGGACCGAAGGTAGCTGTGCCTGAAGATCCTGTATGCGGTTCTGCGCACTGTCAGATCGCGGACTACTGGTCGCAGGAACTTGGGAAAACGACGATACATGCATATCAGGCATCAAAGAGAGGCGGACATCTCTATTGTGAGATGGTGGGGAATGGCAGGATCAGGATAAGCGGGGAGGCAGTCCTTGTCGCTATATCTGATATAAAAGCTGAATTGTAAAGGAAGACAAAGTCCCGGCTTCGGTCGGAGCTTTTTTCATTCGTGTTTTTTGGGGTACAACTTACGCTGCGCCGACAAGCTGGTCACCTGGAGGCCTCAACACGATTGATCGTATAGGAGGTCTTTCTGAGAGCATCAGCAAAGTCGCGCTCAGTTTTTTCATTTTTAGATAGAACGACTGCACGGTGGCGGCCAAGATCGACACGTGCCCATGTGTCTCCCATTGCATTGATCGCATTCTCAACATTGGCGGCACAGTTGCTGCACATCATACCGTTTATTGAAATTGTATATTTATGCGGATAGTGTGACTTATCTGTATCAGCCACTTTCTTTACGGTCACGGCTTCCGGACTTCCACAGCAGCTCGACTTAGACTTTCCGCGCAGTCGCTGCACTGTTCCGTAAATAGCATAAATGATCAAAGCTGCCCCGCAGATCAGTATTATTGTTGACATATTGACTCTCTCCATTATAATTAGAATAGTTAGTAATAACTAACCGCAAGGATTATACAATAATGTTTCATCTGTTTCAAGATGTAACAGACAGAATATAGAGTTTGTCAGGGAATAGTTATGTTGACCAAAGAAATAGTCATGGGACTGATGATCCCGTTATTGGGAACGTCAGCCGGAGGCGCCTGTGTATTCTTCATGAAACGCGGGCTCGATATCACTATTCAAAAAGCTCTTACAGGCTTTGCTGCCGAATTCACAGTGATGATGGCTCTTGATGTAGCGCTTGGATAACAAGGTGACGAACTAACATATTTGAGGAGCATAGTTTATGAAAATAGTTCAATTCAAGGATGTAACAAGAACATATGTGACTGGTGACCACACGCAGGATGCTCTGGCTCATGTAGATCTGGAGATCGAGGGCGGGAAATTCGTTGTCATTCTGGGCCCGTCCGGAGCCGGCAAGAGCACATTTCTCAATCTGCTCGGAGGGCTGGACAACCCTACAAGCGGAACGATAATCGTAGACGGGGACGATATATCCACTCTTTCAAGCGATGAACTGGCAGACTACAGAGCAGCAAAAGTGGGATTTGTATTTCAGTCATACAACCTGATACCTACGCTCACTGTTCTGGAGAATGTTTCTCTTGTGGAGGAGATAGCGCCGGACCATATGAGCGCTAAAGAACTTCTAAAGGAAGTAGGTCTGGATGATCACGCGCATCAGTTCCCGCATGAGCTGTCGGGCGGCGAGCAGCAGAGGGTCTCCATCTGCAGAGCTCTGGCAAAGAATCCTAAGATCCTGCTTTGTGACGAGCCTACGGGTGCGCTTGATTCCGAAACGGGCGTAGTAGTGCTCAAGCTCCTCCTGAGGATGGCAAGAGAGTACGGCAAAACGATAATCATCGTGACGCACAATCAGAACATAGCTAAAATGGCCGATGTCGTTATTCATATCAGGAGCGGCAAGGTGACTTCCGCAGATGAACAGCTGCATCCGTTATCGGCAGAAGAGGTGGAATGGTAATGCTTAGACGCAAACTATGGAGGACAGCAAAGGTTTATAAAGTCCAGTTCATTTCCATGATCCTTCTGATGGCTCTGGGCATCGGAGTCTTCGTGGGATTCAATGCCGAGTGGGTGACCATCGGCAGGGATACTGAGTCTTTCTTCCGCGATTGCGGTTTTGCTGACTACAGGATAATAGATGAAGATGGAATATCATCTGCCGATGTGGACAAGATAAGGGATATTGAAGGAGTTGCGGGAGTCAGCAGATTTCTTTCCGTCAATGCCGATGTCGATGGCTCAGATGATCAGCTCGCTCTTACGGTAACTGAGAGTGAGCATACGTCCGCTTTTGTATTGATGGAAGGCGAAGGGTATGACAGACAGGATGCGGAAGGCTTCTGGCTGATGGATAAATACGCGCATCAGAACGGAATAAAGCCGGGAGACAAGCTGACCGTCACTTTTGAGGACATGGAGTTTACGGGCACTGTCAGGGGCCTGATAGAATCTGCCGAGTATCTGATATGCGTACGTGATGAATCTCAGGTTATGCCTGACTTCGATACATATGGTTATGTATATGCCACACCGGCAATGCTCAGAAAGGTGCTCGAACATAAGATAAGGGAAGAAGAGCCGGATATCGATGACGATGTTATGAGCATTGCCGTCAAAGAGGCATGCGATGAGACCTTCTGCCAGGTTAATGTCAACTCATCAATGGACAAGCAGGAGATACAGAAGGCAGTGGATGATGCTCTCGGCCGCTCGCTTATGATATTGACGAAGGACGAGAATGTATCATACAAAGAGTCCAGAGGTGAGATGAATGAGGGAAAAACGATGGGAGCGATCCTGCCGGTGCTCTTCCTTGCGATAGCGATCCTGACAATGATAAGCACGATGAACAGGATCACTATCAGCGAGAAGACTCAGATCGGCACGCTCAAAGCCCTCGGCTTCAGAGACAGAAGGATAATCCGGCATTACACATCATACGCGGTAGTCATATCTGCTATAGGCTCAGTGCTTGGCGTTGTGATGGGTTATCTGCTGTGCAAAATGGTAATGTCACAGGATGGCATGATGGGAACGTATTTTGTGATGCCTGACTGGACGATACATATACCTGTATGGATATGGGCGATCGTTGTGCTGATAGTCGCGCTTACGATCTTCATAGGTTATCTGTCGGTCAGGGGGCTCCTTCGCGGAACTGCTGCGGAAACTCTCCGCCCGTATACTCCGAGACATATACACAGGCTGCTTCTTGAAGGGACAGCGCTCTGGCGGAGTATGAGGTTCGGCACAAAGTGGAACCTCAGAGACATATTCCGCCATAAGTCACGCAGCGCAATGTCATTTATAGGAACATTCGGATGTATGCTGATGCTTGTTGCGTCATTCGGAATGGACCAGACGATGAATAATTTTCTGGATACATTTTACGATGGGACTGCTGTATATGCTTCTAAGGTCTTCATGTCATCGGATGCTGACAATAACGATGCGGTAGGACTTGCAGAGGATCTTGATGGGGATTACAGCGCTTCTGTAAGCGCCAAGTCAGGGGACAAAACGCTCTCCGTAGATGTCTATAACATCGATCACGGGATGTACCGGTTTATAGATGAAGACTCAAACATCATCCCTTTGCCGGAAGAAGGCGCTCTTATATGCAAAAGACTTGCCAGAGACTTTGATGTGAAAGCCGGAGATACTGTGACCATAGAGCCTTATGGTACGGATGAAAGCTATGATATCCTGATAAGCGGCATCAACGGATCGCTTACAGAAAGCATCTCAATGAATGAGGATTATGCGGAAGAGATCGGTCTGACCGGCAGCGAGGCATATAAGATAAACAGCGTGTATACCATGACGGACAAGGCTCAGATCGCTACCGGCAGCAAGATCACAAGCGTACAGAGCAAACAGGACATCATAGATTCATTTGACTCTTTTATGAAGATATTCTATTTCTTTATAATCGTGCTCATAGTCGCGTCTGTACTGCTGTGCCTGATCGTACTGTACAATCTCGGGATAATGAGCTATATGGAACGTTACCGCGAGATGGCTACGCTCAAGGTGCTGGGTTTCAGGAACAAAGCGATCGGACGACTGCTGATATCCCAGAATCTCTGGATAGCCGCAGCCGGAACGCTGCTGGGGATACCTGCAGGCATCTGGGCGCTGAGCTATCTGATGGATATGCTGGCAGGCGAGTATGAGATGGAGACCATGGTAGGACCTGAGAGCATATTGCCTGCTACGGTTCTGAATCTGGGAGTGGCAGTGATCGTGGGCTGGATGATATCCCGGAAAAACCGCAGGATCAACATGGTGGAGGCTCTTAAGGGAGCAGAGTAGGAAGAGACTCCTTCGCGAGCTGATCATTATCTCTTAAGTAACACAAACAGCGGCATGCAGTATGTTAATATATGTACTGTAATGCCGCATTATTATGAGAAAGACAACAGGAAGGTGAGTTGTGAGCAGTAATTATTGCAGAGAATGCGGCGCCAGGCTGGTGCCAAAGGAATTAGAGAATGAAGGGATCGTGCCGTACTGTCCGAAGTGTGAGAAGTACAGATTCCCTCAGTATAACGTGGCTGTCAGCATGGTAGTCATCAACGGAGAAAATGACGAGATCCTTCTGATACAACAATACGGGAGAAAGTCATATGTTCTGGTGGCCGGATATGTCAACAGAGGCGAGTCCCTCGAGGATGCCGTTGTCAGAGAAGTAAAAGAAGAGACGGGCATGAGCGTATCGCACATGAAGTTCAACCGCACTCAGTTCTTCGAAAAGTCGGACACGCTGATGTGCAACTTTACGGCGCTTGTAAAAGACGCAAGCGAAATGGACCCGAACTATGAGGTCGATTCATACGCCTGGTTCACACGGGATGAGGCGAGAGCTAACATCCGTCCGGACAGTCTGGCGGAGCATTTCCTGATCTCATATCTCGATGAATAGCCGATCAGACCGATCCGGAGTCATTCACGGGCAAGATCCTGATGGAGCGGGGAAGCCTTCAAGAGCGATCACCAGACGACCGGAGCTGCAGGTATATGTCAGAGACTTCGGGTGTAAAAAAGATGATCGAACACCTCGGCAGTAATGGTTATGCTGGTGTGTCATTGTCTGTCCAGAAAGCGAATTACGCAGCGAATATGTACCGGCATCTCGGGTTCAAAGTGATCAGCGAAAATGACGAAGAGTACATTATGGTGCACAGACTGAAAAAGAGGAGCTGATCTGCAGCGGGTGCGGAGCAGCATACGGAACAAAATGATATGTGCTGCAGGTATTATTACGAAGATTTTGAAAGAGAATTACGGGAACTGATGAGGGCAGAAGCGGTGGTGCAGCTTCCGGGCTTTGACCACGGCAGCTTGTCAGATCGTGACATATCGCCATCGCAGTCAGCTGTCACTTTACGTGCTGCAGATCCGGGAGACACTCATATGACAAGCGGTCTTGGTGCCTCAGAAATGTATTGGGGCTTTACGAATCCGTACAAAAAAGGACTCGTCATCAATGCGAGATCAGAGACTGCAAGTGAAAAGAAGCTCTTCGCTGACAGTATGGCAAATCGACGCTGCCTCATTCCTGCCAGCGGGTTCTATGAATGGGATCGGTATAAAGCGAGATACAGATTCACGCTGCCGGATAAAGAGCTGATACTTCTCGCAGGCATCTTCCGTGAGGAGCAGGGGATCGATCGATATACGATACTCACTACGGAGGCCAACGATTCAATGATCAGAGTGCATGACCGTATGCCTGTGATCATCGATCGCAGCGAGATCAGATCATGGATATACGATCATGCAATACTGCCGGAGATCCTTGAAAGAAAACAGCCGGAGCTCGTTTGCGAGCAGGACTCAGGACAGATCAGGATGGACTTTGGACTGTAGACAGGGATGCCCTCTCGGACAATCGAAAATTGTGGAGATGATAAAGAATGCTTGAACGAACACATGAAACCGCCTGCGGCACTATCCATTATTGGGTGAATAAAGAATCGGATAAGGATTCGCCACAACTGGTTTTTCTTCCGGGTCTGACTGCTGATCACAGACTGTTTGATAAACAGCTTGAGTATTTTGAAGGAAGATATCCCGTTTTGGTTTGGGACGCGCCCGGACATGCAGCTTCATGGCCTTTTACGTTCGATTTCAGTCTTTTGGATAAAGCAAGGTGGCTTGATGAGATCCTGATCCGGGAGGGGTTCGACAAACCGGTAATAATCGGGCAGTCCATGGGAGGCTATGTAGGGCAGGCCTATGCACAGCTGTTCCCGGAGAAGCTGTGCGGATTTATCTCTGTTGATTCTGCACCTCTGCAGCGGGGATATGTGACAGCCGCTGAGCTGTGGCTGCTGAAGCGAATGGAGCCGGTCTACCGTTATTATCCGTGGAAGGCTCTCCTGAAGAGCGGGACCAATGGTGTCGCCACATCAGAATATGGGAGAAGTCTGATGCGCAGCATCATGATGGTCTATGACGGTGATAAGGATCGATATGCCAGGCTCTCCGGCCATGGTTTTCGGATACTGGCAGAAGCTATAGAAGCAGATCTTCCATATGAGATCAAATGTCCGGCTCTTCTCATCTGCGGAGACAGGGATCGCGCAGGCTCATGTATCCGATACAACAGGGAATGGCATAAAAAAACGGGAATTCCGATCGAATGGATCAAAGGCGCAGGACATAATTCCAACACCGATGCACCGGAGACAGTAAACCATCTGATCGATAAGATAATCGCGTCTATATGATGAAAAAGGAGAACTATGATCGAGTATACAGAACGAAAAGGAAGCGGATGCATCAAGTGGGATGCTTTAGAGAAGACTTTCGGCTCAGACGGGCTGCTCCCGCTTTGGGTAGCGGATATGGATTTCAGAGTTGACAGTCATATCACAGATGCGATCGGAGAATATCTGCAGCACGGAGTTTTCGGCTATGAAGCTGTCCCGGACAGTTACTATGACGCTTTCATGGATTGGGAGAAGACGGAGCACGGTCTTAGTATCGAGCGGGAGTGGATCAGGTATTCACCGGGGGTAGTGAGCGGTTTCAACTTTGCCCTGCAGGTGCTCAGTGAAGCGGGCGCTGCAGTGATAGTTACCACTCCTGTATACTATCCGTTCCTTCGCGCCGTAGAAAACAACGGGCGCAAACTGATCTGCTCTGAGCTGATAAACCGTGACGGCCGCTACTATATAGATTTCGGAGACTTTGAGCAAAAGATCATCAGTAACGATGTGAAGGTCTTCATTCTGTGTTCGCCTCACAATCCGGTCAGCCGCGTGTGGTCGGCTGATGAACTGACTGAGCTTCTTGCCATCTGCAGGAAACACGGAGTAGCCGTGATCTCTGACGAGATACATCACGATCTTACCTTCGGCAGCGCCGTGCACGTCCCGACACTCAGTGTTGCTGGAGAGGATGACCGCGTCATCATGCTCACGGCAGCGTCCAAGTCGTTCAATATAGCAGCATTCAAAAACTCGTTTGTGATCATCAGAGACCCCGGGATCAGGAAGGAATGGGACGGGTTCACGGCAGGGCTGAGTCTCAATTCCGGAGATCCTGTTGGATATATCGCAACAGAAGCAGCATACAGATACGGAAAAGAATGGCTTGCTGAAGTCAGAGATGTGATATTCGGGAACTACATTTATCTGAGAGACTGCTTCGCGGAGCATCTTCCGGATGTACGGATGACTCCGCTTGAGGGTACTTACCTCGCATGGGCAGACTTCAGCGCATACCTGGATCCGGAAGAGCTGCAGCCGTTCATGCAGGATAAATGCAGACTTGCATTCGACTACGGCTCATGGTTCGGTGGAGATAGGAGCGGCTCTTTCATAAGGATCAATCTTGCAACTTCAAGAGAGAATATTGAGGATATGGCCGGCAGGATCATCAGCGCTTTGGGATCCTGAAGATCAAGGAAACTAAGATGAAAACTGTAAGTGTTATTGAAAAATGCGATAAGCAGGATATCGTCCGGGTCGGGCGGTTTTATCCAAAGCAAAGACAGAAAAGTATAAAGCTATCCGGGTAGATATTGTCCCGACGAATCATCCGGCAAGAAGGCTCTTTGAGAAGAACGGATTTGCTTATGTCGGTGATGTCGACCTTGAACTGAGCATTGGAGATATACCGGAGCTCAGTATGTATGAGCTGAACTTATCACGGTAAAGATATTGACACGACTGTTGAAATACACAGTCGTTTTTTAATATTATATTTCTAGAAAAACATAGTTGTACAGTAGGCGATAAAGAGATGAAGAAGTACCTGGCTGTAATTGCTGTGGTAATACTGGCAATGGCCATCGTGACCGGATGCAAAACCGATGATACGGCAGAGGCTGATTACGGCAGCGGACTGTTCGATGCTTCCAGAATGAAAATGGACGACCTGTTGTAATGATGGATACAGCGGATCCCGATGGAAAAATGTTAGAATAAGGCAGACAGATATAGGGAAAGGACCGGAGATAATGGATAGGATACTTTGTGCTATCGTTTATTTCATATCCGCGCTTGCGCGGGTCAGAGGGGTCATCCCCGGAGGCTGCAGGAAATGGGAGCCCGGGGATAAGATCCGCATTTTGCTTGCGGGATATAACGGCGCCCGCAACACCGGATCGGACGTCCGCGTCATTGAGATCGCGCGCCAGGTCAAGGAGCTCTTCGGTGAGGACAAGGTCCACATCACTGTCATGACCCTTGATCCGGAGGTGATGGAAGGCTATTTCGACGAAGACGTTGAGATGTATCACTTCAGCACTCTCTTCCCGATAGCTTTGTACAAGGCGTGCAGTTCTCATCATGCGGCGATCCTTGTAGAGGGGTCCACGCTCAAGAGCACCTTTGCGAACGGGCTCACGCTCTTCCTCTGCGAGGCTGCGGGTGTGATGGGCGCTCAGAGGAAGCCATGCATCGCCTACGGATCGGAAGTCGGCAGGATGGAGCCATTCATCGCAAGGGCTGCTTCCAGGCTCTGCAAAAGGACGTACTTTATAACCCGCACCAAAGCGTCTCTGGCCGAGCTCAAAAAGCTGAAGCTCAACGGCCATGCCGGCACGGATGCTGCGTGGTCTTACGACAGAGGCATCAGTGCAGGGCAGACGTCACAGCTGCTCAGGGATCAGGGCTGGGACGGCAGGAAGGAACTGCTTGGAGTCGCGGTCATTGATCCTTTCTGCTGGCCGGTCAGGGCATCTCTTCTCAAGTGGATCAGGGGAAGTATAAGCGGAGATCTGTCAGGCCAGTACGACAAGTGGTATTTCTACAGTGATTCCCCACAGCGGAGAGAGGCTTTCGAGCGGTATATCGACGGGATCGCGGACGGGATCAATGCTTTTATCAGTCGAAAGGACTGCTTCCCTGTGCTGATCGGGATGGAACGCCTGGATGTAAAGGCGTGTGACGCTCTCAAAGACAGGCTGAAAGCTCAGGCGGCAGTTTTCCTGTCCGGAGATAACAGCGCGGATATCATGACAGGTATCCTGCGAAAGCTCTCTTATCTTGTCACCTCGAGATATCATGCTGCAGTCCTGAGTATGGAGGGCGGCTGCCCTGTCGTTGCAGTTTCCATGGATGAGCGTCTTGATAACCTGATGCAGGAGCTGGAGCTTGATGAGAGGTATCTGCTGCATACCGATGACGATGATCTGGGAGATAGAATTTACAGCGCACTTGAAGAAGCGGATCAGAACAGAGATAATATTAAAGACCGGATCACAGGACAATTAGCGAATTATAAGCAGGTCCTGGCTGATATGGGCAGATTCATGAAGGAATATATCGTTACCGGGCTTTCCCGGAAGCATTATTCATAACCAGGATAGTATTTAAGGAGAACCGAACATGGGAGCAAGGGTATTTCTGACCGGAGGGACGGGTTTTTTGGGAACCGAGCTTGCTGCAAGACTGTGCAGGATGCCGGACATGAAGATCTATGCTCTGGTAAGAGCAGATAAAAATGAGGAAGCATATTACAGACTCAGAGGAGTCTGGCATCATGATAAGGTCCTGTTTGACAGCATAGGTGAGACAGTCATACCGGTGTGCGGTGATTTTACGATGCCGGGACTGGGACTTGGCAAGGAAGATCAGAAGATGATCGAAGATACTGCCACGCTCGTCATACATGTGGGGGCTGAGACGGGATTCACCAGAAGCCGCCGTGAACTTGAACGGACCAATCTTACTGGTACCGCGAATATGCTGACCTTTGCCGGAGGGATCAGAGACCTTCAGCGCTTCGTGTACATTTCCACAGCTTATGTGGCCGGACAGAAGGAAGGTCTGGTGATGGAGGAAGAACCGGTCGCGACCGAGTTCTCCACTTTCTATGAGGAGAGCAAAGCCAAGGCCGAAGCCAGGGTCAGGGCGTCGGGTATCCCATACTCGATAGTCAGGCCGGGCATGATAGTCGGAGATTCCGGGACAGGATGGATAAGGAATTTCAATACCGTATACTATGTGCTCAAACTGATCCTTCTCAGGAAGATGACGGTGCTGCCGGTAAGTCCGGAGACATCTCTCAATATCGTGCCGGTGGATTACGTTGCTGACTCGGTTCTTAAGATAAGCTTTGCCGAGGATGCTGCCGGCAGGACCTTCCACCTGACCTGTCCTGAAGAGTGCCGCCCGAATGCCGGCGAGATTTACGAATTCGTCAGAACCTGGGCTAAGGAAAATCTTTCTGAAGATATCCCGAAACCGGTATTTTCGCCGATGCCTGTGCTCGGTAAAGCCGGCGTGATCCGCAACGCGGCGCCGGGGAGCAAGAGGAAGACGACCGCAGGAAATCTGATGACTCTGATGCCGTACTTCTTCGGCCGGCAGATCTTCGACCGTACAAACACAGACAGCATATGCGGTGCATATCAGTTGGACTGGCGTGATTTTGCAGGCAGACTGCTCGACTTCGCCTGCCGCAAGAATTTCATGAGGCAGAGCGGGCAGACTGTATTTGAGCAGGCATGCGTAAGGCGCTCGAGCAGGAGATATCCGATAAGGTATCACGATGTATCTTCTGATGGCATCAGCACTGTCACAGGGCAGGAGGCCAACAGGAGGATCGATAAGATATATAACGCTCTGTGGGCCTGGGGCATACGCAAAGGCGACAGAGTCGCTCTTACGGGGATCAATTCAGTGGACTATATGACGCTTGAGCAGGCCATCGGACTTATCGGTGCTGTCAGTGTCCCTATCTACTACACAACACCTGCCGCAGAGGCCTCCATACTGCTCGAGAAGAGCGGAGCAAAGTGGTTCTTCATCGGAGACAAGCGGATGATGAAGCAGCTGCCGGATATAAAAACGGAGGCGAGAACAGTGGCATTCTCCGTAGCACAGGAGGTATCAAATGATGCCGTAATGCGCTGGGAAGAGTTCATGTCGAAGTCCGATGTAAAAGCTCCGAAGCAGTTCCCTGATCCGGAGGACCTTGCTACGATACGATACACTTCGGGCACCACGGGCGAGCCTAAGGGCGTGATGTTCAACTACGGTCAGCTTGCCTGGATGGGAGAGGTGCTCACCAACCTGCTGACCTGGAGGGACAGGAACGACAGCATGAGATATCTTTCATTCCTTCCTCTGAGCCATGTGGTCGAGGGCATACTCGCTTCCTACGCGCCTTACTACGTGCTGTGCAAGGTGGACTATTATTTCCTCAACGATTTCGGCTCGCTTACCGATGCCCTGCCTGAGGTCAGACCGAACGTATTCTTCTCCGTGCCGAGATTTTACGAAAAGGTGTGGGATCAGGTCACTTCAAACAGGATAGGAAAGCTGTGGCTCGCCCTGGACGACGGACCGCACAGGAAGGCGCTTGGAGCGGTATTGAGGAAAGCGGTACTTCGCAAGGCCGGTATAGACAGATGCAAACAGCTCATCGTCGGTTCTGCTCCTGTCAGTGAGACCCTGCTGAACAACTTCCGCGCTCTGGGCATCGAGGTGTATAACGCTTACGGACAGACCGAAGCGCCTCTTATCACGATCAACCGTCTCGGTGACAACATCATACCGACCATAGGAACACCGCTCCCTGAGACTGAGGTCACAGCGGAGCCTGACGGCGAGCTGATAGTGACCGGACCTCAGGTTACTCTGGGATATTACGGTCTGGAGACAGAGAATATACACGACGGTGTGCTCAGGACGGGAGACCTCGGCATCATACACGATAACGGACATATCACTCTGCATGGCCGCAAGAAGGACTTCATCGTCACGGCCTACGGTAAGAATATAAGCATCACCAAGCTGGAGGAGAGGCTCAAGGATATCCCGGGCGTCAGCGAAGCTGTTATGATAGGCGAGAACCGTCCGTTCTGCACAGCTCTGATATGGCTGGAAGAAGGCCTGACCGAATCTGGCGTGGAGCTTGCAGAGCATATCGAAGAGATGAATTCGGGCCTTTCACATCCTGAGCAGATACGCAGGTACAGGGTGATCAGCCGTCCGCTCAGCATACAGGCAGGAGAGCTGACGCCTAATCTCAAGGTGAAGCGGGGCAACGTCGAAGCTCATCTGGCTGAAGAAATAGAGGAGATGTACCGTTGAAAACACTGCTTTTCAGGAAACTGCTCCTGTCACTTGAGCGGCGCACACCGGATATCATAGCTTCAGTCGAGATACAGATACTGCTCGATACGACCGCAAGAGCATTCAGCGTGAAGAGTAAACGTGTGTGGAACCACAGACCGCAAAGAGCTCTGAGGGAGTACTCAGACTTTACCGTATCGTGCATGAAGAGGGGCGAAGCTGATGCCGAAAGACTATACGCCGAGTCATTCAGGACCGGAAGCATGATCAGGAGGGTCACCGGATTCAGATCATCGCGGGATATAGAGGAGCTGGTCTTCTATCTGTACAGCAACATAGGTATAGCGATGGAAGGCAGCATTCCGGGAGAAGTGATAGTCCGGAAATGTTGGTTCAGCAGATCCTACACGCCCGAGCAATGTCTGGTCATGTCGTCGGTCGATTCCGGGATAATAGCAGGCATAGCAGGCGGGGGCAGGCTTGATTTTACAGAGAGACTTACACAGGGAAACAGCTGCTGCAGAGCATGCTTTACTAAATAAGAAAGGGGAAAAAGGCAATGAAGACAGCGATAGTAATTGGGACAGGCGCAGGCGGCGCCGTAGCTGCAAAGGAGCTTCAGGGCAGGTATCAGGTTACGATGCTCGAGGCGGGAGGCGAGTTCAGACCGTTCACGATGTCCATACCGAAATGGGCCAAACTCAGGAAGACCGGGATGTTTGCCGACGAACGCATGATACGCGCTCTCATACCTAATATGCTGGTCGAGAAGACTCCGGATATGGTGCATGTAAGAGGCATAGGCATAGGCGGTACGACGACTCTGGCGACGGGCAACATGGTCCGCTACGACGGAGCGCTCAAGGAACTGGGGATCGATCTTGACGCCGAGTTCGAAGAGCTCCAGAGCGAGATACCTATCACGACCGAGCACCGCAAGTACTGGACAGAGACCACCAGGAGGATGTATCAGATATTCGAGGACATGGGCCTCGATCCTATAGTGACACCTAAAGCCCAGGATCCGGACAAGTGCATCGGATGCGGACAATGCGCCATCGGCTGCCCTTACGGAGCGAAGTGGGATGTAAGAGAGATGATCGATGAGGCTGTCGCAAGGGGAGCGGAGCTTGTCACGAAATGCAAGGTCACCGGCCTTGGCATCTCAGGCGATACCGTAACTGCCGTATATGCGCGCAGGGGCGGCAAAGAAGTCATATACCAGGCGGATCTTGTGATACTGGCGGCCGGCGGACTCGGCACGCCTGTCATCCTCGAGAACTCAGGCATCAAATGCCAGAAGAGCCTGTTCGTCGATCCGGTCCTCTGCGTTGCAGGTCATCTGCCGGGAGCGGGACAGGATAAGCAGCTCCTGATGCCGTTCATAAGCCAGCAGGACGGATACATCCTGGCTCCTTACATGGATTATCTCAGCTTCTTCTTCAACAAGGACTGGAGATATCCTATGAAGGACATCGTCAGCATAATGATCAAGCTGGCCGACCGCGAATTCGGAAGCACGGACGGAAAAAAGCTGCGCAAGACCATGACTTCGATAGATAACAAGAACATGAAGAGGGCGCTTGAGCTGACGACAGACATAGTCGAGCGCATCGGCGTACCTAAGGAGGAGCAGTTCCTCGGCACACTCAATGCCGGACATCCGGGCGGGATGCTCCCGCTCACCGCAGCTGAGAAGGACAGCCTTCACAGCCCTCTCCTTCCGGAGAACCTGTACGTCGCGGATGCGACCATCCTTCCGAAAGCCATGGGCTTCCCGCCGATACTCACGATAATGGCGCTCTCCAAGAAGATAGCGGGAAATATATTAAGTGAATGACAAGGAGGACAGAGATGGCTGAGGTCATACGCAGGACAGACCCTGAGCGCATCGTAAAGATCAACGGTGAAATATATAACTGATGATACAAACGGGCCCTGAGATATAAAGATCTCAGGGCTCTTTTGATGTTTGCAATTATTTGCATGAGGTCACAGAAGTGAATGTATAGCTCCGTCGAGTACCTCGCACGGTGTCATGTAGAAAGGCTTGTTGTCCGTATCTCTTGTCTGGTATGCTCCCAGTACGCCTGCCGGCTGATCAGGATAGACCATGGTGTCGTACATGTTGCCGAGACCTGAGCAGATCTTGACCAGTCCGATACGCATCTTGCTCGGACGCGATGTCATGATGAAGTCCTCAAAGCGCGAGACCGGGGCATCGTTCATGACCGCTCTGATCTCGTTGAGCACTCTGTCCGCCATTTCATGAGCTGCCTGGATACCTTCCGCGGTGCGGCCTTCGCCTTCTTCGAAGAGGAAGTCGAAGTGAAGTATTATGTCGCTTGATTTAGGTGTGCCTGCCTGGTCGAATGTTACGTGCTCGTCCAGCATTCCCTCGGATGATCCGATATTGGCCGGCTGGAACCCGCTCTTGTCTTCAACTCCGTTGAGCATCACCTTGATCCCTTCAAGCTGTCGTGTGACGCCCTCACCGAGCTTACCCTCTTCCTTGCATGCTATAGGCATGAAGTCGAGGTTTGAGTTGATCCAGAAGTGCTTGTCGTCATCCGGCATGATGAAGCTGACATGGCACTCTTTGATCCTCGGTTCAGCTGAGACCAGCGACTCTTCGATACCTTTCTTCAGGATCAGCTTGCCGTTCTCTATCGATGTGGCGTCACCAAATGCAGCATCGCTTATGTCGATATACTTCCTTCTGAGGCTGCCGGTGATCCTGTCCGGCCCCGTAAGGCTAGCTTCCTTGTTTCTGAATGCGAATGACTTCCTGACTTTATGTTTGAGGATGTGGATGGCCTTGTACGCATCCATGTCGGTCAGGTTGTTTTCGCCCACATTGCATGTTTCATAACCCGAAGCTTCCTTGTTGAAATCCACTACGGTCTCTACATATGGATTGGTGGCTACGAGCCTTCCCTGGAGGCCGATATAGCTGAGACCTACGGAAGGGATGTCGTGGATACCCAGCTGCTCTATGACATTGACGAAATCTATGTGGTGATTGCCCCAGCCGTCAATAGCTACTATCGCGCCGTCGAGCTTCAGTTCCGCACCGATCTCTCCCGTGCCGACAGCCGTTGCAACCTTGGCATCGAAATTTTCGGATACGCCGTTCTCTATGATCCCGACGAAATCAACTTCGGGATCCCTGAGTAGTCTCTTCGTGACAGGGCAGTCATAGTGATGAAGAGACGTCATCTTGATACTTGGGCCAAGTCCCATATTATTGCTCCTTTCATTTCTGTGCAGTCAATGGCCGGTCATTGTCCTTGTCAAAGAATGACTGCACTGCATAAATGAATGATCTTGTTATCGGTGTTGCGTTGTTCAGACTGTTTATACCGATACCGAGATCTCTTGAATAATGTGGTTCGAGAGGCATTGTTTTGTAGTTTCCCGGCCTGCCCTTGCAGGAGAGTTCCGGAAGGATGGCAAGTCCTACTCCGTGCTCGACCATAGAAATGATAGTAGCATCATCCTTGGCGGACGCTATGATGTCGGGAAGCGTCTTGGTCTTCTCAAGGATATTGTTGATATCATAGTCTATGCCTTCTTCGGACAATATAAACGG
Organism: Anaerovoracaceae bacterium; assembly: GCA_045604305.1. GTDB lineage: Bacteria > Bacillota > Clostridia > Peptostreptococcales > Anaerovoracaceae > Crickella. The sequence goes on from JAZUNV010000177.1 coordinate 20,233, forward strand.
CTTCCCGTTGAACTCTGCTATAGGGAAGCTTTCCATATCCGCAGGGACCTCATAGGCCGGAGGCAAAACGGCCATCATGGGGTCGTGGATAAGATGAATAAAATCAAAAGCAAAGGCAGGTCTCTTGCTGCAGAATCCAAGATCCACTTCATAATCAGCGATCCAGTTCTCCATGTCATCAGAGCCGCCCTCCTTGATCGCTATTTCGACATTCGGATGAGACTCATGAAATACTTTGACTATCTCCGGCAGGGCAGCGGTAGATACGCTGGTATATGTCCCGATGCGGATGCTGCCGACTTCCAGTCCGTGAAGATCGTAAACAAATTGCTCCAGCCGTTCGTTTTCCGCAAGGAACCTCTTTACATAAAACAGAAAGTCCGCTCCGAGCGATGTCAGATGCACACCGTAGCGGTCACGCTTGAAAAGCTCGATGCCGACTTCTTTCTCAAGAGACTTGAGCATATGACTGACAGCCGACTGCGTATAGCCTGTCAGTTTGGCGGTCTTTGATATCTGTTTAGTCTCAGCTGTGATCACGAACAGCTTGCATTTCTTTATATCCATAAGGCTCTCGATAAATAATCTTGATAGCTTCCAGTGACTGATTTTATTAAAGCCTTGAAATTACACAGATATGAAAATTATTCATATCTGACCGTATTAAATCATCGCTATTGTTATATCTGAAACTCCGTTAGAATATTAGCAGAAAATCCTTGCAAACGCAATCGGCAAAGCGGGGTTGATGGCCACAGCTCTGCATATTGTTCGGGAGGCAAAGCGTTACGGGGATTTGCACAAAAAACGCCTTTTATCAAGTTATTGTTTTTATCGAAGGAGGAATTCAATGTCGATAACAAAAGAAACTCTTCAGGCGCATCTTAAGGATCCTGCGATCTTCTGCTGCCGCAGAGAGAAGGGCCTTGTTATCAGTGAGGCGGATCTCGAGGATCCGGGCCTTTTTGATGACATGATCGAATCCGGTCTGCTGGAGCTTAGCGATGACGCACTGACGATCGAACAGGTCATTGGCTGCACTCTGATGAAGGACTGCGAAGCGCTGGTACCTATTACCGCAGCTGTTCTTGACAGAGTAAATGAAGTGGAGGGCGCTGCTCCATCCAAGAAGGATGAAGCTCCTGAGGCAAAAGCCCCTGCTGCAAAGCCTGCACCTGTGTACACCAAAACAACCGGAGGTAATGGAATGATTCATATTGAAATTGATAAGGCTGACAATCTTGAAGGTCTCAGACTTGACATCCCTGTATTAGCTGGAGGCAGTGCTCCTGCAGCAGAAGCAGCTCCTGCAGCTGAGGCTGCGGCAGCAGAGGCAATGGACGGCCACAAGAGAGTTATCCGTACGCTGACAAAGAAGCACATCAAGATCACTGATGCAAAGATTGGCAAGGAAACATCGATCAAAGATGGAGTTATTACTATCGATAAGAACATCGTAAAGGAAGCTCTCAAGGCTGACGGTCTCTGCAAGAGCCTCAAGCTCGATGTTATCCATCCGAATGAAAGACATCAGTACACAGAGACGACCATGGACGTTTGCCCGATCGCTACAAAGATCGAGGGCAAGCTCGGTGAGGGCGTCACAAAGGTAGCTGACGGCGTAGTATTCATGCTTACAGGCGTTGACGAAGACGGCACTCAGGTACATGAGTTCGGTTCATCCGAGGGCATGCTCGATGAGAAGATGTACTTCGGTCACCCTGGATGTGCTGATGAGAACGACATCATCATCAGATGCCATGCAGTCATCGAGAGACTCAAGGGAATGTCCCGTTCAGGCCCTCTTGCAGCTCACAAGTGCCAGGATGTCATCGTTCAGGCAGTAAGAGACGAGCTCAAGAAGTATGACGGCGAAGTA
>JAZUNV010000178.1:0-5187 GCA_045604305.1 Anaerovoracaceae bacterium
CGTCGGTCGGGGATTGGTACCCACCACCGACGGTCGAAAATGGAACCCGACGCCTACTCCGTTGAGGCGGGAGACATCCGGCGTCTGGTATTCCTGATAGCATTGCTTTCATATATAAAGAAGTAGCCGCCCCAGTTCCCACTTAGGCGGCTGTCTTTAGTCACTATTCGGGCTAACCGTCTATCGGTAGCTCTTTTCTACGAATATTATATATCAACCAGTCAAATTGTAAAGCTCTATTTTATTGGTAAGCGAATCCGGAGCCCGCGCTCTGTGCCGGTTCGAATATCGACTTCGCCTGATCGTCTGTCAGCTCTATGCCGAATACTTCCTTATAGTAGTCCTTTGCCTCCTGTATCACGTCGACGTCCTGGAACTGTGACGGATAAGCGGTCTTGGCCATCCACAGCAGCGTGACCGGGCAGTCGACACCCGGAGTGTAGCTCCTGTACATGCCGAGCGGCATCTTATATACGTTCTTATTCTGTACGGCGGCCACCGGGCTCCAGTCGTATCCCTCGACTGTGTTGTTGTAGAGGTCGTCCGGATAGTATGTATTGAAATTGGTCATGAAGATCAGATCCGGGTTCCATGTGTAGACCTGCTCCATGTTGACCGGAACTGAATTGTCCTGAGTGAGCTCAGTCGCCACATTCTTGGCACCGATCGCATCGGCCCACCACTGACCGAAGAACTGCTTGCCCGATGTCAGCAGAGTCGTGTCGCTGTACTGGAAGAGGAAGAAGGCGTTCGCCCTGTTCTCATCAGGGATGTTCTTCACCCTTTCCTGAACGAAATCATAGATCTCGTTGGACTTCTGCTTTACGATCTCAGCCTTGTCACTGTCCGGGAACATCTGGCTCAGCAGCGCTATCCAGTTGTTGAGCGTCTCGATGCAGTCGTAATCCCACTTGTTGACGGAGATCGCCACAGCGTTGAAGCCGGCGTTTGTCAGCTGCTCTCCGAGTTCAGAGCTCGATGCGCTGTAGAAGACCACGTCAGGCTCGAGCTTCGCAAGCTCCTCCATGTTGACGTTGCTGCCGTCGATGTAACCCGTCTCCGCGTTCAGTATATCCGGATAGAGCTGACCCAGCAGCCCGTTCTGCGCCGCAGTCATGCTCGCCTCAGGCATGCCGACGATCTTGTCAGCGGAATCGAAGAATACCGCAAGCACGCTCGGAAGCGGGAAGATATCGCAGACCGCGATCTTCTCTATATTCGCCGGCACGGTGACTTCCTTGTCTGCGTGGTCGGTGATAGTGATGGTGTCGCCTGCCGCAGAGCTCTCAGAACTCTCATCAGCCTTATTGCCGCATGATGCCAGAGACATCATGGCCATGCTCAGCGCCAGGGCGAGCACCAGCAGTTTCAGTGTCATTTTCTTCTTACTCAGATACATCTTCATAGTCAGAATTCCTCCTTAAATCATATCTTGCTTAATATCACATCCGGGTCTGCGATCAGATCCGGGATGTCATCTCTGTAAATGCGTCCGGAAAAGGCCTCGTGCGGAAGCGGGATGAACTTCGCGCCCTCCGGAACTATCGGTTTGTAAAGCGGGTCAGCGATCACGTATGCTGCGCCCTCGAGTTCGGGAATGATGTCATCCTCGTCCGGAGTAAGCCGGTCGCGATCTCTCAGGATATCCTCGGGACATTCGGTCGCACAGAGCACCTTTGCCGGGATCCCCTGCTCCAGCTCTATGGCACTTGCCAGGGACAAGGAAGTGACTCCCTCGCCTATCACTGCGACGAAGCCTTTATCATATGTGGCTCCATCCCTGCCGCTGCTGCCGTCAAGGAAAACTCCGGAGTCCACGCCTGTCTCCGCAGCCTCGAAAGGAAGATCGCCAGCCGTGCCACAGCCCCGCTCCCTGCTCTTCCTGACGTTGATGATGATCTGATCCGCCAGCAGGCCCGGCAGCTCATTGCCGACCGGTACTCCGACCGCGTATGGCATATCAAATCGCTCATACAGCACTTTCGCCGCGCCCAGTCCGGCCGCCGAGACCACGAGATTCACATCGGCTTCGCCCGCGCGTCCGATCTCGTCGAGGCTGCTTCCCATCGCCCACCTCGATACGACCTCGAAGCCCTCGCTCCCGAGCCACTTTACGATCGATTCGTCCTGGCCGTTCACCGAGAAGTCGAGCGGTGTAAGCCCGAGGATGTTGACTTTTATCTTATCAGTTAGATCCTTCTCTTTGCCCTGGATGACATTATCCGTGTCATCAGGCTCTGTCTTTCCTGGGTCCTTTACGAATCTCCTCGCGATGCCCGCCAGCGCCATAGACGCTCCGTGGATGTATGTATTCATGCCCGTGGTCGGAAAGCCGAAGCTCGGTATCCCCGTCCTCTGCTCTATCACTTCCGCGACCGCTTCGAAGTCGAAGCCCGTCATGGTCGGGATGGGAGTGCCGGCGACCGCGATGAAGGCAGGCCTGAGCTCTGACGCCGCGTCTTCGATGTCATTTATCAGCTTCTCATCATCGCCCATGATGGCCTCCATCTCGGAGATGCCCGAGATATACACCATGCTGTCCATGTCGTACCAGCGCGGTTCATCGTGGGTCGTGTACGTCGAATTGCATCCGGACGCGTCGTGCATGACCGTCATGCCGCCGAGCTCGAAGAGCGCCGAGCACACGCCCATCACGTCCGCCGAATATGTGGATATTACACTTGCCGTCTGTTTCATTTATGTTACCCTGCAGACACGGGAACAGCCCCTGTCCATATCGATCCTACCTGTTACACACTTCGCAGCCGAGACCCTTGATCTGAACAAGCTCCCTCATTTCTTTCTTATTGGTAAACGCATCGCGCATCAGCTGCATCGTCCTCGTCACCGCTTCGTATCCGATCATGCCGCCGCCCTCGACGATATTGACAAAACGGTCCGTATCGTCGAAGTAAGCCGCTTTCTGTCCGATGGCGAGCACCCCGTCCCGGGTGGACGCGATGGCTGTCTCTCCGTCCGTTTCCGCCGCCGTATTCGCGCTGCTCGCGAATCTCATTGCGGCGTGGACCGTCGGATACAGCATGAGATCAGGATAGTTCGCTTTGAGATAATCGAAGGCGGCCCTGTCGCCCGCCGGGATGCTGTCGATGTACACGCGCTTCACATTGAAGCCGTGGTCGAGCAGCAGCTTCGCAAGCCCGAGTGGTCTCGGGCAATACGTATAGTCGATGCTGACAGGGAGGTCTCCGACGACTTCCTTAGTCTTTCTGATCTCGTCTTCACACGCCTTCCTGATACCGGCGATCTCTGAAGCGCTCCTGTGACCTATACCGAGCACGTCTGCAAGCTCCGCAAGGGTCTCGTCTATCTCATCGTAGTCGAAGCTGAACTTCAGGCGGAAATGTGTACCGCCGAGCCTCTCCGCGAGCATGCCCCCTCCCGGAGCAGCATCCGGGTAGTACGAGATATATACGCTGCTCTCCGCCATCTCCTGGTACTCCGCGTAGGTCCTGCACGAGGTGATCTCATGCACTTTGAGACCTGCGGTCCTGAGCATATCCATGAGGTCGCTGTCCTCATCCGTCGGCAGGTCATTGCCTATTATGGCGACCGCCTTCGGATCCTTTTCGCGTTCGTGAAGCAGCATGTACAGTCTCGATCTCATCAGCTGATCAGGCGTGAGCCCACTCTTGCGCATGATAGGGTTCATGTAGCAGTCGGTGAAGTCGATGTCCGGGAAGCGCTGCCTCAGCGTCCTGTATATCATGTCGAGATCCACGCCCGTGAAGTGGTGGACGCAGCTCGTATATACCAGGACCGCAGGCGGGCGCTTCTTCAGCTTGCCGATTATGTCGCTCACGCCCTCTATGACCAGTTCCTCCATGTCGCCGTCGAGCAGGTTGTTCTCCCTGACTGCGACAGTCGAGAACCTGTCCTGAGTGCCCATCTCGGCAGCCGTGAGCACGACACCTCGCAGGCAGCCCGCGGCGCACACGAATACTTCGTGTGCCTCCGGGATGAGCATCCCGGTGTGGACGATGTTCCACGTGCCGCGGGCCGGAGATGAGTACTCAAGCCCCGACCTGAACGGCGCCGGAAATGCTGCGTCCGCTATCCTCACATGCGGCAGCTCTGCCGCAGTGAGCTTTGTATCCGATTGTCTTTCGTTTACCTTCTTCAGCATTTTGCTTCTACTCCGCAGATCTCCAGCAGCCTGCCTGCCAGAGCCCTGTATTCGCCCGCCATCTCGCTGTCAGGGAAGGCCTCGACGACAGTCCTGCCGAGCTCCTCCGCGTCGGTGACAGTCCCGCTTCGGCTGAGCTCTCCGACGATCTCCGAGCCTATGTCGTCAGCCAGCTCCTGCACCTTGGCATTCTCGTTCCTGACATCTCTGTGGTTGAGGATGAGGCCTCCGAGCCCCGCATATCCTCTGTCCTTGAAATTATCTATCGCGACCGCTATATTGGCAGCCGCGTGTATCGCCATGTTCTCACCTGAAGTGATGATGAACACCTTGTCAGCATAGCCGCCTCTCATCGGCATCGAGAAGCCGCCGCAGACCACATCGCCAAGCACGTCGTAGATGACGACATCCGGCTTATAGGTCTCATAAGCGCCCTTCTCCTTCAGCTTCTCGAGAGCCGCGATGATGCCACGCCCCGCGCAGCCCAGACCAGGAGTCGGGCCGCCGGCTTCCACGCATATGACTCCGCCGTAGCCCTCTCTGACCATGTCAGCGAGTTCGAAGTCGTTCTTGCGCTCCCTCACGAGGTCGAGCACCGTCGTCATCTCTGCCTGCCCGTGCAGGCTTGAAGTCGAATCCGCCTTAGGGTCGCAGCCGATCTGCATCACCTTATATCCCATGTCCGCAAGGGCCGCCGACACGTTCGACACGGTCGTAGATTTGCCGATCCCTCCCTTGCCATATACAGCGATTTTAACCATTTTCTATTCCTTCCTGTTCGAGAGTGGCACAAGCCAAGCTCTGTTTTCATAGATCAGTTGACACTATCGTTTTGCAATAATTCGAAGGTTTTATCCCACACATGCACCGTTTGATACGACGTCCGTTCAATCAGGAGACATCCGGCGTCTGTTCAACCAGGAGCAAAGCTCCAACAAGCTCGCTTGATTGGAGCGAGCGACGCCGTCAACAGACGCCGGGAGCTTCAGCTCCTGAGAGCGTCGGTAAGTCGGAGGCCAAGCGGTCTTAGGAAGACAAGCAAC
>JAZUNV010000179.1:0-12662 GCA_045604305.1 Anaerovoracaceae bacterium
CCGCGTACTTAGGCGTGAATCCGTCGAACCAGATATCCCATGTCTGGTCTGTGGTACCCGTCTTGCCTCCGACTCTCTCGCCCGAGATCGCCGCGTTGTATGCGATACCGTCGGTGACTACTGTCTGGAGCAGGTCGCACATGATGAAAGCCACGCCTTTGTTGAGCACCCTGGTCTCCTCAGACTTGCCTTCCAGCAGCACCTTGCCGCTGCTGTCAGTCACCTGCGTGTAGCAGATCCCGCTGTTGCGAACGCCTCCGTTAGGGAATGTCGCATAAGCCAGTGCCATCTCGAGCGGAGTGACTCCCTCGGTCATGGCTCCGAGTCCGAGCGCTGCGTAGTTGAGGTCGTTGTATGGCTGCTCAGGATCATCTATCACCGTCGTGATGCCGAACTTCTTGACCATCTCCATCGAGTAGTCTATGCCCACCTGAGCGAGTATCTTGACCGCGCAGGTATTGATCGACTGCTGCAGAGCCTGCCTGAAGGTCTTGTATCCGGTGAAGGTCCTGCCGAAGTTCTGCGGCCAGTTCTTGCCGTTGACCTTCATCTTCTCGTCCTTGACTCCGGACGCCGCCGTGATGTAGTCGCCCCAGTACTTCTTGCCCTGAGTGTCATAGCCCGTATCCTTCAGAGGGAACTTCTTGCCCTCCTTCTGATACTCGTAGCTCTTCTGGAGAGCCGGAGCATATACCGCGATAGGCTTGATAGATGAACCCGGCTGACGAGGGTTGGTCGCCCTGTTGAAGAGCTTTTCGCCGCTCACGTCTCTCGTGCCCGCCATGGCCTTGATCTGGCCGGTGCCGACTTCGACTATGACCATCGCAGCTTCGACGTTCGACTTTTCCTTGAGAGTCTTAGGGAAGCTGGACTTCTTCTTGAATTCCTTGGTGACGACCTTCTGAGCCTGCCTGTCCATCGTCGAGTAGATATTGAGGCCCTTGGTATATACGAGCTTCGTAGCCTGCTCCTCCGTGAGGTCGTAGGCTGCCATCAGGTCGTTTGTCACGGTCTCGATCAGGTAATCCTTGAATGCGGACTTGGAAGCCACACTCTCCTTGCCCGGGTTGATGAACTCGGCGACAGGTCTCTTGGCCGAGTCCGCCTGTTCCTGAGTTATATATCCCTGCTCCGCCATGAGGTCGAGCACCATGTAGCGCCTGTCGGCCGATATGTCATTGGCGTAGAGCCCGTCTCCCAGATCGGTGGTGTAATCGTCAGGCTCCGTCGTCAGGAGCGCATATACTCCCGGCGCCTGCGGAAGCGCTGCCAGCGCAGCGCACTCCTCGAGTGTGAGTTCCTCCGGTGTGACAGAGAAGTACTTCTTGGCCGCCGTATCCACGCCGTAGCATCCGTATCCGAGATATATGGTGTTGAGGTAGGCGGTCAGTATCTCTTCTTTGCTGAGCGTCTCCTCTATCTGCTTTGCGTAATAGACCTCTATGATCTTACGCTTGAGTGACCTGATGCTCTTCTCCTCAGGCAGGTAGACGTTACGCGCGAGCTGCTGTGTGATGGTGCTCGTTCCGCTGATCTCGCCTCCGCCGGTCAGAGAGTTCCAGATGGCGCCGATCATTCGCTTGTAGTTGACGCCCTTGTGCGTCCAGAAGGTCTTGTCCTCGATCGCGATGAAGGCGTTCTTGAGATTGTCCGGCAGCTGTTCGTATGTGACGATCTCACGGTTCTCATCGTAGTAGATGTCGTCCATGAGCTTGCCCTTGTCGTCGTAAATGTGAGTACTTACGTCGAGGGTGTTGTATATGTTCTCCGGGTGGATAGCCGGAGCGTGCGCTATCGTATAAGCGGCGTATGCTCCTCCGACCGCAGCGCCCACTATGGCGAACGCGAGGAATACCTTGATCATAGCCAGTATGATCCTCGCCGCCTTGCTTCTTCTCTTCTTAGGCTTCTTCGGTGTTTTAAGAACCTTCGGTGTCTTTGGTTTCTTTGTATTCTGAGAGCCATTGCCGTTCGAACCGAGGCCCGGAAGTATGGACTGCAGCACGCTGCTCACTGAGGACTTCTGCCCTGATTTGGCTCCCTTGGCGGACTTCATCTGCTTGCCCGGCTTTCTGACAGTGCCGGTATTCCTCGAGGCACCGCTTTGTTTGCCGCCCTGCTTGCCGTCCTTTTTATCTGACTTATCTGACTGTGCGGACTTAGATCCGCCCTTGTCTCTGAGAGGCTTCGGGATGCTCTGTTTGATGGCGGCCGTCTTCTGGGCCTGCTCAGCCTTCTCGGCCTTCAGCTCCTCCTCGGCAGCCCTTGCGATCGCGGCAGCTCTTGCCTCCTGCCTTCTCTTCTCAGCAGCAGCCATCGCCGCTTCTCTTTTCTTCTCGGCAGCGGCCGCCCTTTTTATCATTATCTGTTCCTGCAGCTCAGCCGCCTTCAAAGCGGTCTTCTTCCTGAACGCATCAAAAGCAGCCTTCGGGTCTGTCCCCGCGGCCTTGCTCAGCGGGCCGTTTTCCGTTTCCGCCTTTGCATCGTCCGGCTTGTGCTCCATGTTAAAGTCAGGAACGTCATAGTCCTTGAGGCCGAATTCCTTTTGAGGCTTGTCCTGCTTCTCAGGCGCGCTCCACTGCGGCGGTTCCGGTTCCGTCCATTGTGGCGGCTCCGGTTCCGTCCACTGAGGTGGTTCCGGTTCCTTCCACTGGGCCTGCTCCGAATCCTTCTTCCACTGCGACGTCTCCGAGTCTTTCCCTTGCGCCTGCTCCGGAACATCCCTGCGCGGCTTCTGGCTCAGGATGACCGTATCACTGTCGTCCTGTATGCGATCCATCTGAAGCGTATTCAGGACGCGCTGCAGAGGATCCTCATGTGCGGCAGGCGCACTCTCAGGCGCTGCCTTCTTTGCGGATCCGTCCTTCGCATCCCGCTTCGGCTCCTGGCCGTGCCCGGAAGCTGCGCCGCGCTTAGGATCAGCGCCACGCTCAGAGGCCGGGCCGTCCTGCGCGTCGTACCTGAACGACAGCGTGGCGCGCTGCTTGCGATTGCCCCTGTAGGCGGTAGGATTATTGCTGTCCCTCACTACGCGGCGCTCGCCCTTGTTATTCTCTTTTCCTTTATTATCTTTAATCGGCAATTGCTGTTATCCTTATCCGACAATTGTAATAATCTTATTCCGATATCGCTTATTTATTGATCTGATAGCTGCTGTTTTCCCTATCTGACAGTTGCTGCTATCCTTATTCGATAGCTGCTGTTGCAATGGGCACGGAGCTCCGTCCCTGCACGATCCGAATATTTTGCAAACAAAATAAGCGCGGAGATTGCACTCCGCGACTATTCTACCACAAAATGTTGTCTCAATGGGCTTTTGCACCCCTATATTTTGTTTAGATTTATTAAGGTTTTTGTATGTTTTGAGATACGCTGGTTTGAGATGCGCAGGCAATCCGATCTGCGATCCCTACCGATGCTTATCCTTTCTTTTCAAGCATGCGCATCGAATTCAGTATGCAGATGACCGCTACTCCCACGTCGGCGAATACTGCGACCCACATGTTGGCGATACCTATCGCTCCGAGCACCAGACACGCGAACTTGACGCAAAGCGCGAATGCTATGTTGGTTCTCGATATTCCTATGGTCTTGCGCGCTATGGCCATGACCAGCGGTATCCTCGAGAGATCGTCGTCCATGATGACTATATCCGCAGCCTCGATGGCGGCATCGGATCCAAGCGATCCCATCGCGATACCCACATCGGCTCTCGAAAGCACCGGAGCGTCGTTGATCCCGTCTCCGATGAAGGCGAGAGTCTTCTGCTTCTTTCCATTGCTGTCCGTATAGCTTCCGAGCTCGGCGAGCAGTCCTTCGACCGCATCCACCTTATCCTGAGGCAGGAGCTCCGCCTTGTACTCGCTGATCCCGAGTTCATCGGCCACTGCCGCTGCTACTTTCTCCGAGTCGCCCGTGAGCATGACGAAGCGCTTCACGCCCTCTCTGTACATTGCGGCTATAGCATCCCGCGCGCCCTTCTTAGGCATGTCGGCAACGATGACAGTCCCGATATGCGAACCGTTCTTCGCCACATAGCACTCAGTTCCCTGGACTTCCGCAGCCCTGCCTGTGAGCTCGATGCCCTCGCTCTCAAAGAAACTGCGGTTTCCAACCGTGATAAGGTCCCTGCCGATCTTCGCTTTGATGCCCTTGCCCGGCACCACCTGGCCGTCCTTGATCTTTGACGGAGCGATCGGCTTGTCGCAGGCCTCGATTATGGCGGCGGCTATCGGATGAGTCGAACCCATCTCTGCGGCTGCCGCGTACCTGATGATATCGTCTGTGTCGTATCCCTCGACGGCGTCCACCATGGCCACCCTGAACCTGCCCTCGGTGAGTGTGCCCGTCTTGTCGGACACGACCGTATCAAGGCCGGACATCAGCTCGAGGTAGTTCGAACCCTTCACGAGCACGCCGTTGCTCGAGGCCGCGCCTATGCCGCCGAAGAATGCGAGCGGCACGGATATGACGAGTGCGCACGGACAGGAAATAACGAGGAAGGTACATGCTCTGAGCACCCACTTGCCGAATTCAGCTGTGAAGTTGCCGGATATCAGGGGCGGGATGAACGCAAGCACTACGGCTGCGATCACGACCGCCGGTGTGTAGTAGCGCGCGAACCTCGTGATGAAGTTCTCCGTGACCGACTTCCTCGATGCAGCATCCTCGACCAGCTCGAGTATCTGAGCGACTGTGGAGTCGTCATATTCCTTGGCAGCCTGTATCCTCAGGACCGTGTCGCCGTTGATGCAGCCCGAGATGACCTGTTCTCCGTTGCTGACGGACCTCGGCATAGACTCGCCTGTGAGTGCCGAAGTATTGATGAGGCCTTCGCCCTCGATAATGACGCCGTCAGTTGGGATCTTCTCGCCCGGCTTGATCACGAGCACATCCCCGACCTCGATGTCGTCAGGGTCTATTACCTCGACCTCCGTCTCGCCCTTTTCGTTCACCGTCTCGCGGTTAGCGTATTCAGGCGCGATGCTCATCAGCTCGGAGATGGCTCCTCTCGACTTGCCGACGGCGTAGTCCTGGAAGAATTCCCCCACCTGATAGAAGAGCATCACCGCGACCGCCTCGCCGAACTCGCCGCAGCCGAATGCGCCGACTGTCGCGAGCGTCATCAGGAAGCTCTCGTCGAAGAGCTGTTTGTTCTTGATCCCGAGGAGGCACTTCTTGACCACGTCGTGGCCGACTATAAAATACGGTACGAGGTAGAGTATCAGGAGTATCGTCCTGCCCTTCTCATTCTCCGGGAAGACATGCAAATGCTCCGCGACAATGAGCGCAACGAATAAAATGAACGATACGATGATGCGCGCTAATTCTTTTTTCTGTTTTTCTGTAAATCTATCCATATCGATGCCAGCTAATAATGTAAAGTAATCTTTACATTTATTCTTAATTGGTTTATGTAAAGTTTTCTTTACATAAATTCTGAGTTAGTATATGTAAAGTATTCTTTACATATACTCCATACTGCAGTTTATATTAATTCGACCTACGTAAAGTACGCTTTACATATCCTCCATACTGTAGTTTATAAGAATTCAACCGGCGTAAAGTATTCTTTACATTCACTTATAACCGATTGATGTAAAGTTTCCTTTACATTGTTCAAAATACTCTATGAAACGAGATCTTTATCACCAATCGGCTTATGTAAAGTATTCTTTACACACCTGTTTCCATACTACTTCAGTACTACCTGGCAGTCCGGTTCCACCTTTGCGATGCACTTGACAGCCTCTTCCACCACCTGATCGAATACGGCATCGTCAGCCTCGATCATCATCTTCTGAGTCATGAAGCTCACGGAAGCATCCGTAACTCCGTCGATCTTCTTGATAGCCTCTTCCATCTTTGCAGCGCAGTTTGCGCAGTCCAGGTCGATCAGTTTGAATTTCTTTTTCATCTCACTCGTTCTCCTTTTTTATTTGGATATATGGTTTTATGAGATCCTTCGCTCCGCTCAGGATGACATATTGCCTACTCTTCTATGTGCTCCTTGCCCATCTCGATTATCGTCTTGACGTGATCATCATCCAGCGAATAATAGATCGCCTTGCCGTCGCGCCTGCTCCTGACGAGCTTCGAAGTCTTGAGCGCCTTCAGTTGATGCGATACTGCAGACTGATTCATGTCTATGTCCTCGCAGATCTCCGTGACATTCTTCTCACCGTCAAACAGATCATAGAGGATCTTGATGCGCGTCGAATCCGCAAACATCTTGAACAGATCCGCCAGTTCCAGCAGTTCCTCTTCATCAAGGTCTTTTATCATGTAGTCGTTTTCTGACATTTCTTTCCCTCTTCCTATCTCTGTCTCTGTACCTGTCTTTGTCTCTGTACCTGTCTTTATATCTGTTTCCGCCCCCGTTCAGCGATTTCTTTTTACAACCGCCTCACTCAGGATGACATCTGTCGATGCCCTTCACACAGAAAAACATATGCCGATACATTCATATGAATATATTAGCATATGTTCATAATATGTCAAGTCCAATATTCGTTTTTGTGTCACTCCCGCATGCAGTCGCTGATGTCTATGGCCAATTGCCCATTTTAGAGCTTTCGTCATAGTCACTTGTGCCGTTTCTTCTCGAGATGTCTCGGACCAGCCGCCCGGTTTCGAGATTTAGTCCGAGAAATTCTTTCGGTGCATGTATTGAAGCTCTCGGACCAGCACCCTTTTTTCGAGATTTAGCCCGAGAAATGCTTTCGATGCATGTATTGAAGTTCTCGGACCAACAACCATTTTTCGGGATTTAGTCCGAGATTCAGTCGCTGAAGCCGTTCCAGACTGGTTCGCCGGTGTACAGCTGCGGCTCCTCCTCGCCTCTCAGGACTCTCAGCGCGCCCGCTGCCATGGCTTCGTGCTCCACTTCGCCAGGATAGAAGCACACTGGTGCGATGAAACTGCAATGTTCCTCTATGTGTCTGCACAGATCGTCGAATCTCAGCAGGCCTCCGCCGCAGATCACGGCATCTACCTTGCCCGAAAGCACTGTAGCCATAGAGCCTATGCTCTTACAGATGTTGTATGCCATCGCATTCCATACCCGGACCGCCTTGGGCTCGCCCTCCTCGACCATACGGTGGACCTTATCCGAATCCGAAGTTCCGAAGTGGCTCACAAAACCGCCTGATCTCGTGCAGGCGTCCATCAGAGCCTGCGGATCCTTGTCCCTGAAGTACTCGGCCGCCTGGTATACGGAGATCGATCCGGTGCGCGTCGGCGTGAACGACCCCTCGCCCCAGGCGTTATTGGTCCCGTCGATCATCCTGCCCCGGTCGTGAGCGGATACGGACATGCCGCCGTCTATGTGGCAGACGATCAGCTTCGCATCCTCGTATCTGACGCCGTGCTCCCTGCACCAGAGCCTCGCGGTGCCCTTGAGGTTCAGAACGTGCAGGCTCGATACCCTGTATATCCCGTCTATGCCCGTTACTCTGGCCTCATCGCTGAACTCGTCAGTCTTGGGGCTGTCCACCATGAAGGCTCTCGCGCCGCATTCTGCCGCAAGCTCCGCCGCCAGGGGAACTCCAAGGTTGGCCGGGTGCTCGACACCGCTTACATTGTTACGGGTGTCCTCGATCATCTTGTCGTTGATCTCATAGACGCCACTGCTTACGCTGGCTGAACTGCCGCCCCTGCCGACTATCGCGTCCATGCCGCTGAGCTCGATCCCGTTATCCGCGAGGAAGTCGCTTATCATCTGCTTCCTGAAGCCGAACTGATTACTCACTCTGCCGAAGCTCGCGAGAAGCGGCGCGTCATGGAATATGTTGGACTCGTGCAGCTTCTCTTCGTCCTCGAAGTATGCGATCTTGGTCGATGTCGACCCCGGATTTATGACCAGTATCCTGTACATTATCTGTTCCTATCTGTTCCTATCTATTCTTCTTCCTTGCTGCCTGCAAGTCCGATCTCCTCTGCATGCTCCTCCATGCCTCTGATGCAGATCTCGGCCACGTCCCTGAGCTCCATGCCAAGTCTCTCGCATCCGTCCAGTATGACTTCTCTGTTGCACTTCGCCGCGAATCTTTTGTCCTTGAACCTCTTCATGAAGCCCTTTGCCTGCATGCCTATGATCCCATCGCCCCTGAGGCGGCCGTAGGCCTGGATTATGCCCGTCAGCTCGTCCACCGTGTAGAGAGACTTCTCCATGTTGGTCAGAGGTTCGACGTCATTGCAGATGCCGTATCCGTGAGCGAGTATGGCTCTGACATCCTCCGGATCGACTCCCGCGTCAAGAAGCGGCTGCTCCGTGTGAAGCAGGTGCTCGTCCGGATACTGCTCGTAGTCATAGTCGTGCAGATATCCCACTGCCATCCAGTGCTCCTTGTCCTCTCCGAAGTGCTCTGCCATGGCGCCCATAGCAGACATTACGTTGAGTGCATGTATCCTGAGATGATCCTCAGTCACGACTGCATCGTTCAGTTCCTTTGCTCTTTCAAGTGTCAGCATGTTTATCTCCTTTCTCAAGTCCCTTCAAAGATATGTTGAATGCGGAAATTGTTTATTTATTCTGTTTATCTATTATTTCAACGGGTGTCAAAATATCCGTTGATTTTCGAACTTTTGTTCGTTATTATTATAGTGCCCGGGATGCAGACGGGATGCACGGTAAGAATTAGGTGAATTTATGAAGCAGGCAGTCGATGTGCTGGCCGTCTTCGATATAGGTGCCGTGTCTCCCCGCCCTATCCGTTTCAAGGTCGTCGAGTCAGGTATCAAGAAGACTGTCAGGGTCACGGATATACAGAATATCGAATGGCTCGGCGCGGGCGGTATGACCCGGGTCGTATACGATTGCTTTACCGTAAATGAGGGCCGCCGCGTCCCGTACAAGCTACTCTATTATTATCAGGAATGCCGCTGGGAGATCGAACGCTAGCTACAGATCGAATATGCTGATCTGGGCGGATTCCGGCAGGCCGGCGAAGAGTCCGTGCCTCTTCAGATCCTCTATGTTGGTGCCCGAGAGCTTTGTCCTCGATCTTACATCGTCGAGGGTGTTGAAAGGTCTCAGCTCGTAAGCCTCGGCCAGCGATTCCGCGGCCGTGTCGCCTATCCCGCTCACCGCATTGAACGGCAGCATTATCCTGCCGTCCACGACGGAGAATCTGCACGCTTCCGCCGTGCCGAGCACAGGCTCTGCGAATTCATAGCCTCTCGAGAGAGCTTCGTACATGACTTCGTAGACACTCAGCTGCTCCTTCTGCTTTGCGGTCGCGGTGTTGCCGAGCTTGTCTATCTCGTCCATCCTGCGCTCCACGTCCTGGGCGCTCTTGCCGACCATCTCGGCATCGAAGTTGTCCACCTTGGAGGTGAACCACGCCGCATAGAATGCTTCAGGATAATTGACCTTGAACCATGCCATGCGGATCGACATCATTACATAAGCCGCCGCGTGAGCGCGCGGGAACATATACTGCAGCGTCTCGCAGGACCAGATATACCAGTCAGGCACTCCATGATCCTTCATCATCTGGAGCTGTTCCTCACTCAGCACTCTGTTCTTACGTACTATCTCCATGATCTTGAAGGCGTCGCCGTTAGGCAGTCCCTTTTTGATCAGGAAGTTCATGATATCGTCACGGCAGGATATGACCTCGTCGATAGTCGCAGTGCCGTTTCGCAGGAGGTCCTGCGCATTGCCGGTCCATACGGCAGTGCCGTGCGAGAATCCCGACATCTTTATAAGAGCCGATACCGTGGTCGGCTTGATGTCATCAAGCATCTGCCTGGTGAAGTTGGTGCCGAACTCAGGTATGGCGTATGTGCCGTGGGTGAACCTGTAGTCCTCATTCTTGATGTGAAGCGCATCGAGCGAGGTGAATATGCTCAGCGTCTCCTTGTCGTCGAGCGGGATGTTCATCGGATCGACACCCGTCATGACCTGGAGATGCCTGATCAGCTGCGGCACATCGTGGCCGAGTATATCCAGCTTCAGCAGGTTCTCGTCTATCTTGTGGTAATCGAAGTGAGTCGTGATCACGTCCGTGTCACGCTTGTTGGCCGGCTTCTGTACCGGGCAGAATTCATATATCTCGTGGTCATCCGGCACGACGATGATGCCGCCCGGGTGCTGGCCCGTCGTGCGCTTAACGCCGGTGCAGCCCTGGACCAGGTAGTCCACGTCGTACTTGTTGGCGCTGACGTGGTTGTCCTCTATGTAATGCTTCACGTAGCCGTAAGCGGTCTTGTCTGCGATGGTCGCCACGGTGCCCGCCTTGTATACGTTCTTCTCGCCGAAGATCTCGCCCACATACCTGTGAGCCACCGGCTGATACTCGCCCGCGAAGTTTAAGTCTATATCAGGCCCCTTATCGCCCTTGAAGCCGAGGAAGGTGGCGAACGGAATGTTGAGGCCTTCCTTCTTCATGCGCGCGCCGCACTCAGGACAGGTCTTCTCAGGCATGTCGTATCCGGTATCGTACTTGTCCGGCTCATCAGACCACTCGAAGTGCTTGCACTCAGGGCACACGTAGTGCGGCGCCAGCGGATTGACCTCCGTAATGCCCGCCATGGTAGCCGCGAACGACGAGCCGACGGATCCTCTCGATCCGACCAGATAGCCGTCCTGGTTCGACTTATGCACCAGCATCTGGGCTGCGATGTACATGACCGCATAGCCGTTTCCGATTATGGAGCTAAGCTCCGTCTCAAGCCTCTCCTCTATCTCCGGCGGCAGCGGATCCCCGTATATCGACTTCGCCCTTTCATAGCAGCTGTTTCTCAGCTGATCCTCGGCGCCTTCGATCTTAGGCGGGAACTTGCCCTTCGGTACCGGCAGGACTTCCTCGACCATGTCTGCGATCTTATTCGTATTGGTGATGACGATCTCTTCGGCCCTGTCGCCCAGGTATGCGAATTCAGCCATCATCTCGTCCGTCGTGCGCAGGTAGAGTGAATCCGAAGGAGTGTCCCTGAATCCTATGCCGGCCATGATGATGTTGCGGTATATGGACGCTTCCTGTGTCGGATAGTGCGAATCAGTCGTCGCGACCGTCAGCTTGCCGAGCTTGTCAGCGATCCTGATTATCCTGAGGTTGTTAGCGATCAGCGCATCCTCGTCCTTTGCGATGCCTTCATCTATCATGAAGCGGTTGTTGCCGAGTGGCTGGATCTCCAGATAATCGTAATAGGAAGCGACCCTCTCAAGCTCCTCGTCATCGGCGCCCCTCACGATAGCCTGATAGACCTCGCCCGCCTCGCAGGCTGAGCCTATGATGAGGCCTTCCCTGTGAGCCTCGAGCACCGAACGTGGTATCCTCGGTCTCTTGTAGAAGTAATCTATGTGAGAGAGGCTGACCAGCTTGTAGATGTTCTTCAGGCCGGTCTGGTTCTTCGCCAGGATGATGATGTGGAAAGTCCTGTTCTTCTTGATATCTATCTCGCCGTCTTCGCCGCGGGCGTCCTCGTCGGGATACAGATATCCCTCGACGCCGTAGATTATCTTGATCTCCCTGCCCTTCTTGGCCTGCTTCGCCGCCTCCTTGGCTGCGTCCGGGAAGGCCTGCACGACTCCGTGGTCCGTGATCGCGACTGCCGGCTGGCCCCAGTATGCGGCCTTGCTGACGATGTCCGAGACCTCGTTGAAGCCGTCGTTGTCGCTCATCTTGGTGTGGCAGTGGAGCTCGACCCTCCTGCCGTTCGGGTATGTGTCCTCCTTGAACTTCTTCTCGACCTTCTTGAGGGAAGTCAGCATCATGAGGTTCTCGTGCTCGTAGGTGTCGTATTCGATGGCGCCTCTGGCTCTGATCATGTCGCCGCTGCTGAGGTTCTCCTCGAATTCTCCTAGTTTCTCCTTTGAAATGAAAGCCTTGAGCGCGAAGGTCCTGACCTCGGATGCGATCAGTATCGTGATCAGCTCACGGCCGCTCTTGATAGGCATCGATTCCATCTTGAAGACTTCGCCCTCGATGACCGGCTTCTCCTTGGTGCCGACAAGCGCCTGGAGTTCGCTGTAAGGCACAGGCTCGTCGTAGAAGTCCGCGCCCAGGAGCACAAGCTCGCCCTTTGAGTTCTCGAAAGCAGGGCTGTCCTTCTTTCTCCTCTGGCCCCAGCCGCCGCCGTTGCCCGATCCGCCGGAACCGTAGCCGCCGTCATCGGAAGACGGACGGCTCTTTGGGATCATCGAGCCGGTATATGTATAGTTGACAGTGATCCTCTCTGCAGAAGCTATCCTGGAGGCGATCCTCGATTTCATGATGCGCTCGGTTTTCTTAGGCATCACAAAATTGAGCTTGGCGTCTATGTTGAGCGCCACGCTCGTTCCTCCGTTGATCTTAGATACCGAGATGTTGGTGATCTCGATATCTATGTCGTTCTTATTCTTGCCGCTGGCTTCGGCGAGCTCAGCGGCAGTGAGTATGTCTTCCGAGATCTTGATCATATGCCGAGTTGTATAATTTGTATTATGTAGGCCGCCTCACATGCTCACTCGCTCATTATCGCTGATAAGCATTCGAGACGATCGTTTAGTGCTATAGGCTGATACTGTATCGATATGCGTCATGTGCCGGAACACTGCGACTCCGCTCATTCGTTCACGACATGTTCGCCGGCCTCTGCTGATATCCATTTATATTCTACGGTCCGCCCCACATGCTCCCTCGCTCATTATTTAAGTCGGATCGTAGCCATGTCGT
>JAZUNV010000180.1:0-3256 GCA_045604305.1 Anaerovoracaceae bacterium
GGAATTCCCGGAGTCCCATGGAGGGACGACGGAGCGGTTTGTGCTTCGAGCTTTCGAGGACTCTCGCAGGCGGACTTGCCGACGCATCACCGTGAACAGAATCCGGTTAGTATGTAAGGCGGCTTTCAATTGTAGTTGCAACTGAACGGTGAACAGCCGGACTGTCGAGATGAGACTGTGGAAGATCCGCCTCACATGCTCCCTCGCTCATTATCGCTAATAAGCTTTCGAAAAGATTATTTAGGCTTAAGGGCCGATGCTGTATGAGCATTCGAAAAGCATCTGCAATTCGCAAATCCGCTCATTCGCTCACGACATGTTCGTCGGCTTTCATATGCGGCAAAGTCGACGAGCATAACACTCTTTGTGAGGGAGCCCGTCGAAGCAAGGCGGCCGGATATTAGCTGACCGGCAATTGTTAGAGGAGGAAAAAAATGTACAGCAGGATATATTCATCGGTCTGTATCGGGATGGAGGGCAGGACTGTATACGTCGAAACAGACATATCACGAGGCCTTCCCGGCATCAACATAGTCGGACTGCCTTCTACCATGGTGATGGAATCAAGAGAGAGGATCAAGAGCGCGATAATAAACTCGGGCTTTGAATTCCCGCGCGGCAGGATCACAGTCAACCTGACTCCTGCGAGCCTTCGCAAGAACGGGAGCTGCCTGGACCTTCCAATCGCCATTGCCATACTCTGCAGCAGCGGCGAGCTGGAACCGTCGACCATCAGGAGGTGGGGTATCATAGGCGAACTTGCTCTTGACGGAAGAGTCCTGGGCGTAGACGGCGCTCTTCCCATGATGATACGCATGAAGGAAGAGAAGCTCAAAGGGATAGTCATACCTGATGCGAACCGTTCCGAAGCATCCATGATCGAAGGCAACATACATATCATAGGAAGCCTGAGAGAATGTGTTGAACTGTTGAGAGAGCTTCCGGAGAGTCCGGGATATCATGCGGAGGAGGAAGTGACAGAGGATATCGATATAGCAGGAGACTTCGGTGATATAAGCGGACAGGAGAATGCCAAGAGGGCGATAGTGATAGCTGCGGCGGGCAGACACGGACTCCTGATGATAGGTACTCCCGGCTGCGGCAAGACCATGCTGGCCGGAAGGATGCCCGCCATAATGCCGCCCATGAACGAGAAGGAGATACTCGAGACGGCAATAATACGTTCCGTCAGCGACCACAAGGGAGAAGAAGTCACGCTCAGCCGCGTGAGACCGTTCCGCTCTCCTCATCACTCGATAGGCCGGGCAGGCCTTATAGGGGGAGGCGCTATCCCTGTCCCTGGAGAGATAACTCTGGCTCACAACGGAGTGCTTTTTCTCGACGAGATATGCGAGTTCGACCGCGGGATAATCGAGAGCCTGCGCATCCCTTTAGAGGAGAAGAGCATAACCCACTTCCGCAAGGGAGAGGCATATAAGTTCCCATGCAATTTTCAGATAGTGATGGCGGCCAACCCCTGTCCATGCGGCTTCCTGGGTGATCCCGACAGGGAGTGCAGATGCAGTCAGGCGGAGCTGGACAGGTACAGGCGGCGCCTGAGCGGCCCGATAATGGACAGGATAGATATGAGCGTCAGCATGGAAAAGGTTTCATACGATGATCTGACAGCCGGCAGCAAAGGACTGGATTCCAGAAGCATGAGGTCACAGGTGGAGGCAGCGATAGGCTTCGCGGCACGATGCGGCAGGAAGAGCTTCAACTCTGAACTTAACAGTACAGAAATGGAAGAATACTGCAGGCTAGGATCTGCGGAAGACGGGTTCATGAGCAGAGCATATAAGGCCTTCAGGATGTCTCCGAGATCTTACAACAGGACGATGAAGGTAGCGAGGACCATTGCGGACCTCGATTCAAGCGAAGTGATAAAGACGCAGCACCTTGCGGAAGCATTGAATTACAGGATGGAATACGAAGAATGATGATCAAAGAGACAGTTAAGACAGAGTCGGGGATGATAGACATAGACTCGGACAAATATCCCGAGAAGCTCAGGATGATACACGATCCGCCTAAAAAGCTCTACTACAGAGGTGATATAAACCTGCTCAGCGAGAAGAGCATAGGCGTAGTTGGCTCGCGCAAATTCACTCTTTACGGCAAGAACGTGGCACTCATGATAGGAAGGCGTCTGGCGGAGGCAGGAGTGCCGGTGGTGTCAGGTCTGGCGCTAGGCATTGACGCCTTCTCGCATGAAGGCGCTCTTGAAGCAGACGGCAAGGTGATAGGAGTGCTCGGGAGCGGTATAGACAGGATGGGGCCGGCCAGGAATATAAAACTGATGGAAAGGGGCCTCGCTGCGGGAGGCGTGGTGGTAAGTGAATATGAGCCGGATCAAAATGCCAACCGTGCGACTTTTCCGCAGCGAAACCGCATCATCAGCGGCCTTTCGGATGCCCTGATAGTGGTCGAAGCAGGTATGGAGAGCGGTTCACTGATCACTGCCAAATTCGCTTCAGATCAGGGCCGCACGGTCTACGCCGTGCCGGGCAATATCAACAGCAGCTCCAGCATCGGATGTAATCTCCTGATAAGAGACGGTGCAGTGCCCCTTGTGATAATAGATGACATACTCCGGGATCTGGGCAGGGCTGCTCTGGTGCCTGAAGATATGAGGCCGCGTCTTGAGGGCGATGAAATGACAGTATACGAGGTCATCGCAAGAAACAGCGGAGCTACATGCGAGGAGATCATACGTGATTCCGGCTTCAGCCCGTCACTTGTGAATTCTGTTATCACCATACTCGAGATAAAGGGCGCGGTCGAATCGTACGCGGGAAGGATATACATAACCAGATAAGAAAATACTTGTATATGCTTCGGCGTTTGTGCTAAAGTTTTCAATTGTAAAAATATCTACTATATATATAAAAGCAAAACTATTTTTCGAGGAGTTATTGATGGCAGCTGCAAAGACAACAGCAACGAAAACTACAAAGAAAACTGCAAAGAAAAGCACACGTAAACCTGCTTCGGGCAACAAGACACTGCTCGTAGTGGAGTCACCGTCCAAGGCAAAGGTCATAGGCAAATACCTTGGCTCAAAGTACAAGGTGATCGCTTCGGTCGGTCATGTGAGAGACCTGCCTAAGAGCAGGCTCGGCGTCGATGTGGACAACAACTTCGAGCCGGAATACATAAACATAAGGGGCAAGGGCGATACCATCAAGGAGATAAAGAAGGAAGCTCAGGCATCGAAGAACGTCCTGCTCGCAACGGACCCTGACCGCGAGGGAGA